>NZ_CP015750.1:4097622-4412824 GCF_001742185.1 Pectobacterium wasabiae CFBP 3304 | reverse complement strand
GCTTGATGGTGATTAAGCAACCCATCGGCGTGTGTGCCGCCATTACGCCGTGGAATTTCCCGGCAGCGATGATCACCCGTAAAGTCGGTCCCGCGTTGGCGGCGGGCTGCACGATGATCGTTAAACCTGCGGAGCAGACGCCGTTTACCGCGTTGGCGCTGGCTGAACTGGCGCAGCAGGCGGGTATTCCGCGCGGCGTGTTGCAGGTGATTGTCGGCGATGCACAGTCCGTCGGTAAGGTGTTGTGCGATAGCTCAGTGGTGCGCAAGCTGAGCTTCACCGGCTCCACGGAAGTCGGTCGTATCCTGATGGCGCAGAGTGCGCCGACGGTGAAAAAACTGTCGTTGGAGTTGGGCGGTAATGCGCCGTTTATCGTGTTCGATGATGCCGATGTGGATCAGGCGGTGAAAGGCATTCTGGCCTCCAAGTTCCGTAACAGCGGGCAGACCTGCGTCTGTGCTAACCGAATCTATGTGCAGAACGGGATTTACCCAACGCTGGTAGAACGGTTGATCGAGGAAGTGAGTAAGTTAAACGTGGGCGACGGTACGCAGCCGGGTGTCACACAGGGGCCGCTGATTGATGCCGATGCGGTTAGCAAAGTCGAGCAGCACATTGCCGATGCGTTATCACACGGGGCGACGCTACTGCTGGGCGGCAAGCGCCACGAGCGAGGTGGCACATTCTTCACGCCAAGCATTATCGGTGATGTGACCCGCGAGATGCGTTTCGCCCGTGAAGAGACGTTCGGGCCAGTGGCACCGCTGTTCCGCTTCAGCGATGAAGCCGAGGTGATTGCGATGGCGAACGATACCGAGTTTGGGCTGGCTGCCTATATCTACACGCGCGATGCGGTGCGTCAGTGGACGGTGCCGGAAGCGCTGGATTACGGCATGGTTGGCATCAATACCGGGCTGATTTCGAATGAAGTTGCGCCGTTTGGCGGAGTGAAGCAGTCCGGGCTGGGACGTGAAGGGTCACGTTTCGGTATCGAAGACTATCTGGAAATGAAATACCTTTGCGTCGATCTTTCCCGATAAGGTTTTCATCCCGATAGTCGGTAAGAAGCGTGTGTCGGCAGTCAATGTCGGCTCGCGTGCGACAGACGCGCAATGCGTCTGGGTGGTGCAAGGCAAGATGGGCTTGCACCACGACATGGCAAAAATGGCGAAATACAACAGGGGCAAAACGCTGACCGTACAGCCTTGTTGTTTCTCATCACCGTTCCCGCCGCCGCTTTAGTAAAACATCAATAAAATTTCTGCATTGGCACAGTTTATGCTCCTATCTTTTTGCATAATTATGCTGATACATGATGCATCAAAAGTGCAGCGCACGAAAATAGAGTATGCAAAATAGTGATACGCATTTGACCGTTACGTTGACTACCACTCCAGGAGCGAAACTATGTCTATATTCAAACCCATGTCTATATTCAAACCCATGTCTATATTCAAACCCATGTCTATATTCAAACCCATGTCTATATTCAAACCCATGTCTATATTCAAGCCCATATCTATATTCACGCCTATGTCCAAACTTAGCAGCAACGCCAAAACGAAAGGTCTCTTCAATCGTCCGGTACTGAAGAGAATAGCGGCCACGGTTTTCCTGGTGACGATGGCCTGTCAGGCGCAGGCGGAATCTGTCACGGTGATCTCATTTGGCGGTTTGAACAAAGATGCGCAGGATAAGGCGTTTTACAAACCATTCGCTGCGGCGGGCAAAGGTACGGTAGAAGCCGGTGAGTACAACGGTGAAATGGCACGTATTCGGGCAATGGTAGAAACCGGGCAGGTAGGTTGGGACGTCGTGGAAGTCGAGGGCCCTGAATTGATGCGTGGCTGTAGCGAAGGCCTGTTCGAACCGCTGGACTGGTCAAAATTGGGCGATCAATCTCAGTTTGTCAAAGGTGCGGTCACTGAATGCGGCGCGGGGATCTTCCTGTGGTCAACGGTATTGACGTATAACGCGCAAAAACTCAAGCAAGCACCAAAGAGCTGGGCCGATTTCTGGAATGTGAAAGATTACCCCGGCAAGCGCGCACTGCGTAAAAGCGCCAAATTCACCTTGGAAATTGCGCTGCTGGCCGATGGCGTGAAGCGTGACGATCTCTACACGGTGCTGGCGACGCCAGAGGGTGTCGATCGCGCGTTTAAGAAACTGAGTCAGCTCAAATCGAATATTCAGTGGTGGGAGTCTGGCGCACAACCGCTGCAATGGCTGGTATCCGGCGATGTGGTAATGACCTCTGCCTATAATGGTCGCGTCGCAGCGGCGCAGAAAGAAGGGCATGACTTCAAGATTGTCTGGGCCGACAGTATTTACGATCTGGATAGCTGGGCGATCGTCAAAGGCTCCAAACACAAAGCGCTGGCGGAGCAGTTTATTGCCTTTGCTAACCAACCGGAAAACCAGAAGGTGTTCGCCGAGAACATTCCTTATGGCCCGACACACATTAAGACCACCAGCCTGCTGACTCCGGCTGTTGCTGCCAATCTACCAACTGCCCCAGATAATCTGGCACAGGCCTTGCAAGTAGACACAGAGTTTTGGATCGACCACGGTGAAGAGCTGGAACAACGCTTTAACGCCTGGGCCGCCCAATAAGGCCGCAGTGATTTACCGCACGTGATGATGGAGAAAGTGCCTATGTCCCAGAGCGAAATCGTCGCCTCTGCACCGCCTGGCGGGAGCGAGGGAAATGCGACACTGAAACAGCAACTGTGGATCGCGCAGAAAGCCTATAAGAAACGTTCTCTGCTGCTGATTGCACCGCTGTTTCTGTTTATCGTGGTGAGTTTTTTGTTCCCGATCACCTCGATTTTGGGGAAAAGCGTCTCCAATCCGGAATTGCGCGACAACATGCCGCAGACCATTGCCGCGATGCGGCTTTGGCCGGGCAACGATGTACCGGATGAGGCGGTATTTCGGGCGCTGGTCGGCGATCTGCGCGATGCCCGCAGCAGCGGCAAACTGAGCACGATCGCCAAACGGTTGGGGTATGAAGGGGCGGAATATCGCACGTTGATTACCCGCACATTGCGTAAGCTGCCCGCGGAGGGCAGCAGCGACATGCGTGATCAACTGATACGTGAACAGCCGATGTGGGGATCGTTGTCTACCTGGCAAACGTTCGATCGCGCCGCACGACCTTTCACCAGCTATTACCTATTGGCGGTGTTTGACCATAAAGTCGATGCTACTACCCAACAAATCGTCCCGCAGCCTGCCGATCAGTCACTGTATGTGGACGTGCTGCTGCGTACATTGCTGATGGCGGGTGTGGTGACGCTGCTGTGCGTGGGGCTAGGGTATCCGCTGGCGTACTGGCTGGCAAAACAGCCGTCTAATCGCGCCAACCTGTTGTTGATTTTGGTCTTGCTGCCGTTCTGGACATCGCTGATTGTGCGGACGGCAAGCTGGATTGTGTTGTTACAGTCCGGTGGATTGATCAACCGTTCGCTGATTAGCATTGGCATTATCGACGAACCGCTGGTACTGGTGTTCAACCGCATCGGTGTCTATATCTCGATGACCCATATCTTACTGCCGTTCTTCATTTTGCCTTTATACGCGGTGATGAAAGGCATATCCCCGAACTATGTGCGTGCGGCGATCTCGCTGGGTGCGCATCCGTTTATCGCGTTTTGGCGGGTTTACGTGCCACAAACGTATGCGGGCGTGACGGCGGGGGCGTTGTTGGTCTTCATGATGGCGATTGGCTACTACATTACGCCTGCACTGTTGGGCGGACCAAGTGACCAGATGCTGAGCTACTTTGTTGCGTTTTTCACTAATACCACCATGAACTGGGGAATGGCGGCGGCATTAGGTACGCAGTTGCTGATCATCGTGACGCTGTTGTACGTGGTGTACATCCGTGTGACGCGCACCAATGCGGAAGCGGCAGCGCATTAAGTACGATATCCATAACCTTATTCTGGGAGATAACAAATGAGACAGCAGGGTGAAGTGGGTATCCGTCTGTGGAATACGTTCTTTAATTTCTACGGGGCGGCGATGCTGTTGTTTTTAATCGTCCCGGTGTTGGTGATTGTTCCGCTCTCGTTTAATGCGGGGTCATTTCTGAGCTATCCGTTGACGGGATTTTCTCTGCGCTGGTATCGTGAGTTTTTCAACTCTAGCGAGTGGCTGGGGGCGCTGGGTAACAGTTTGCTGATTGCACCGCTGGCGACGCTGTTGGCAACGGTGCTCGGCGTATTAGCGTCAGTCGGACTGGTGCGCGGTGAGTTTCGTGGCAAATCGCTGGTGATGGCGGTACTGATTTCACCAATGATTGCGCCGGTGGTGATTGTCGCGGTCGGGATGTTTTTCTTCTTCGCCAAACTGTCGCTGCTGAATAGCTATGTAGGGCTGGTATTGGCCCATGCGATGCTAGGCGTGCCGTTCGTCGTGATTACGGTCACGGCGGTACTGAAGAACTACGATCACAACCTGACGCGCGCGGCTGCCAGCTTGGGCGCGTCGCCGCTGCTGGCTTTTCGCAAGGTGACGTTTCCGCTGATTGCGCCGGGGGTATTCTCTGGAGCGCTCTTTGCCTTCGCGACGTCGTTTGATGAAGTGATCGTCACGCTATTTCTTGCCAGCCCGCGTCAGCGCACGCTGCCGCTACAGATGTTTGCCGGCATCCGTGAAAACCTCGACCCAACGATAGCCGCCGCCGCGACGATGATGGTCGGTGCTGCGCTTGTATTGCTGATCGTAATGGAGATCCTACGCCGCCGTTCGGAGCGTCTACGGAGTGGGGGCTAGTCAGCGTTTGAGTTATATTTCGCGTGTATTGATATCTTATTTCAGTCTCTTACACACAAATGCCGCAGTTTATGATGGTTTTACTGTTATCTGGCGTAGGAAATTATGCAGCGGTGGGCGTGAGCACCGAGTGAGCGGCATGGATGCCGCGAAAGCCTGTGCCGCGTAGGGAACGCGTCACTGGCGGCTCGAATGGTGCTCATGAACACCGATGGTACCGCGAAGCGGCATAATTTAGCCGGAAGCCAGGGGTCACAGGGCGACGGCAATTGAGCCGCCCTGTGTCGGGCGCGTGCTACGAGGTAGCATGAAATGACAGTACTGTGGCGCACGAAACCTCCACACTAGTGTGCATATAGTGGTGAAAGGGAAAGAACGGTTTTTTCGCTGAAATTTTCTTCAGCTTTTTTTTAAACCAAATTTATGATGCATCAAACACCAATTTGATGTGTGTTGTGTAAAAAATTATTGTGTAAAAGGCTCAGGAGGTTCGGTATGACAGCGCAAAAAACGTTATTGCTGACCGGTGCTAGCCGGGGAATCGGGCATGCGACCGTTAAGCATTTCCACGCGGCAGGGTGGCGGATCTTTACCGCTTCACGTCAGAACTGGGCAGAAGAGTGCCCGTGGGCGGAAAAGCTGCTCAATCATATTCATCTCGATTTGGAAGATATCGATGGCCTGCAACAGACGCTGCCGCTGATTAAGGAAAAACTGGGCGGGCGGTTGGATGCGCTGGTCGATAACGCGGGGATTTCGCCAAAAGGGGAAGGCGGGCAACGTCTTGGCATACGCGACACGGACTATGCCACCTGGCTGCGCGTTTTCAACGTCAACCTATTCTCCAGCGCACTGCTGGCAAACGGTTTATTCGATGAACTTAAGGCATCACAGGGATGCATCATCAATGTGACCTCGATTGCCGGCTCGCGTGTGCATCCCTTTGCCGGCGTTGCCTATGCTACCTCAAAAGCGGCGCTATCTGCGTTGACGCGAGAAATGGCGTTTGATTTTGGTCCGCACGGCGTTCGCGTCAATGCCATTGCGCCGGGAGAAATTGAAACCTCGATTCTGTCGCCCGGTACGGATGACATTATTGCGCGACAGGTGCCGATGCAGCGCTTAGGTAAACCCGAAGAAGTGGCTAGTTTGATCTATTTTCTCTGCACCTCCGGTGCCTCTTATGTCAACGGCGCGGAAATTCACGTTAATGGAGGGCAGCATGTCTGACGGACAACTCACCGCGCTTTTTCCGACATTCCCGCATTCGGCGTCCAACCAGCCGGTATTTGCCGAGGCTCCACCGCACGACGATGAATTAATGACGCAGGCCGTACCGCAGGTTTCCTGCCAGCAGGCGTTGGTGATTGCGCAGCAAGAATATGGCTTGTCCGGGCAGATGTCGTTGCTTCAGGGTGAGCGTGATGTGAATTTCTGTTTGACGGTCACGCCGGACGAACGCTACATGTTGAAAGTCATTAACGCGGCAGAACCTGCCGACGTCAGTGATTTCCAAACGTCCTTATTGTTGCATCTGGCTAGTCATGCGCCTGAACTGCCCGTACCGCGTATCAGGCCGACACAAGAAGGTCTGTCGGAGGCATGTGTTGACATTGATGGCGTACCGCTGCGGGTGCGGCTGGTGAGTTATCTGCCTGGGAGGCCGCAGCATTTGGTTTTACCCTCGCTCACCTTGATGCAGCAACTGGGCGATACACTGGCGCAGTTGGATCATGCACTTCATGGCTTTACGCATCAGGCGGCAAATCGTTCGCTGCTGTGGGATATCAGCCGCGCGGATCAGGTGCGCCCTTATCTCGATTTTGTTGCTGAGCGGCAGCAGTATCAGCATCTCCTGCGTATTTTTGACCATTATGACCACCACGTTGCCCCTAAGTTGGCGACGCTGCGTCATCAGGTCATTCATAACGATCTGAACCCGCATAATGTGCTGGTGAGCGATTCGTCGCCGACGCGGGTTACCGGCATTATCGATTTTGGCGATGCGGTGCTCGCCCCGTTAATCTGCGACGTGGCAACCGCGCTGGCGTACCAGATCGGTGAGGGACAGGATCTGTTGGAACATGTGGTGCCGTTTGTTGCGGCCTACCACCACCGTATGCCCTTAACACGGGAGGAGATCGCGCTGCTGCCCGATCTGATTGCAACCCGTATGGCGCTGACGCTAACCATTGCGCAGTGGCGTGCATCACGCTACCCCGACAATCGAGAGTATCTGCTGCGTAATGTACCGCGCAGTTGGCACAGCTTACAGCGCATGGTGACCTATTCCCATACGCAGTTTGTGACTCGCCTACAGCAGGTTTGTACGGAGAAAGCATGATGAATCAGAGAAAATCCACGACTGAAATGACAACAGCCGAAGCGTTACTGGCGCGTCGTCAGCGGGTGCTGGGCAGCGGTTATCGCCTGTTTTATGAAGAACCGCTGCACGTTACGCGCGGCGAGGGCGTATGGCTGTTCGATCATCAGGGAAAACGTTATCTGGATGTTTATAACAATGTGGCCTCGGTCGGGCATTGCCATCCGGCGGTAGTTGAGGCGATGGCGCGCCAGAGCGCACAGCTCAATACTCACACGCGTTATTTGCACCCTGCGATTGTCGATTTTGCCGAAGATTTGCTGAGCGAGTTTCCCGCCGAACTGAATAACGTGATGCTGACCTGTACTGGCAGTGAAGCTAACGATCTGGCGCTGCGCATCGCCCGACATGTTACGGGTGGCACGGGCGTCTTGGTGACACGCTGGGCGTATCACGGCGTAACCAGTGCGCTGGCGGAGCTGTCACCGTCGCTGGGGAATGGCGTGGCGCGTGGTAGTCATGTGAAATTGATCGATGCGCCGGATACCTATCGTCAGCCCGGCGCATTTCTTACCAGCATTCGTGAGGCGCTGGCGCAGATGCAGCAGGAAGGCATTCGTCCTGCCGCGCTACTGGTGGATACCATTTTTTCCAGCGATGGCGTGTTCTGTGCGCCGGAAGGTGAAATGGCGCAGGCGGCGGCACTAATTCGTCAAGCGGGCGGGCTGTTTATTGCGGATGAAGTCCAGCCGGGTTTTGGTCGCACCGGGGAATCACTGTGGGGCTTTGCGCGTCACGGCGTCATCCCAGATTTGGTGAGTCTGGGGAAACCGATGGGTAACGGACATCCCATCGCTGGATTAGTAGGGCGCTCCTCGCTGTTCGATGCCTTCGGGCGAGATATGCGTTATTTCAATACCTTCGGTGGCAATCCGGTGTCCTGTCTGGCGGCGCATGCGGTGCTGCGAGTGATTCGGGAAGAGCAGCTACAGCAGAATGCCCTGCGGGTCGGCGCTTATTTGCGCCAAGGGTTGCAGCAGTTGGCGCAGCATTTCCCACTGATTGGCGATATTCGGGCTTACGGTCTGTTTATCGGCGTGGAGTTGGTCAACGATCGTGAAAGCAAATCTCCGGCAACGGAATCTGCGTTGTGGGTGGTGAACGCGATGCGTCAACGCGGTGTGCTTATCAGTGCGACAGGACCTGCGGCGAACGTGCTAAAAATTCGCCCGCCGTTGGTGTTTCTGGAAGAGCACGCCGATATGTTCTTAACCACGTTGAGCGATGTATTAGCGGCCATCGACGCCCCCGCGCGAGGGTGAACGATTGCGCGGGGGCAGCGAACAGGAGGGGGCTTAGATACGGAATGCGGCAACCGCATGGCTGAGCTCACCCGCCCGCTCGGACAGCGAACCTGCGGCAGCGGCGGCTTCGTTAACCAATGCGGCGTTCTGCTGCGTGACCGTTTCCATCTGTGAAATGGCGGTATTGATCTGCCCAATGCCCAGACTTTGTTCATTGCTGGCAGTGGAAATTTCGGTCACGAGCGATGCCACGCGTTTTATGTCTTCCACCACGCTCTGAATCGTACTGCCCGCGTCAATGACAATAGTGTGGCCAAGGTTCGCCTGTTCGACGGACGTCCCGATCAGGTTTTTAATCTCTTTGGCCGCGTTTGCACTGCGTTGCGCCAGCGTGCGGACTTCACCTGCGACGACCGCAAAGCCTCGTCCCTGTTCTCCCGCGCGAGCGGCTTCCACGGCAGCGTTTAACGCGAGGATATTGGTTTGAAACGCGATTCCGTCGATCACACTGATGATGTTGGTGATTTTATCTGCGGATGACACCATCAACTGCATCGCTGATGTTACATCGCCCATCATCTTGCCCCCATCGACAGCGCGCTGTGAGGCGGTTGTTGCCAACTGGCTGGCGTGAGCGGCATGCGTAGCATTCTGTTTGACGGAGGAGGTCATCTGTTCCATTGACGCCGCCGTCTCTTCCAGTGAACTGGCCTGTTGCTCGGTTCGAGAGGAAAGATCGATATTACCGCTGCTGATCTGGCTGGATGCGGTCGCGATAATATCGGCGTTACTGTGTACGCGCTCTACGATATCCGTCAGATTTAGCACCATTTCTCGCAGTGCGGTTTGTAACTGTCCCATTTCATCGCGCGAGGTAATGGCGATGCGGTGTGTCAGATCGCCGCTGGCTACTTTTCTTGCTAACTCCACGGCATTTTTTATCGGCACGGCAATCGACATAATCAAGCGCCAGCCTGATAACGCAACGATAACGATTCCCGCCAGAAGGATAATTACTACGGAAGATAATATATTATTGAAACTGCTTTGTGATTCGGAATAGAGTTCTTGACCAACATCAGATTGTAATTTAATCAGTTGGTCGGCAATTTTTTGCAGGGGTTCATATTCGCTTTTTAATGTGTGATTGATAATATATTCTAATGCATCAGTGTCATTTTTCTGTATTGCATTAATGGCGGGAATAACGGCTTTTTCATTGTATTTTTTATATAAAACGGCGAACTGTTCTTCTAAGGTTTTTTCTTCGCCGGTTAAATAGGTTTTACTGTATAAGTCCCATTGCGCATCATAAATTTTTTGTGCTTCTGCGATGTGCGCCAGTCCTGCCCTGACGTTGTCTGGTTGTGAGAGATCAACGCTGGCAATTTCAAACATCACGCTATTCACCTGCCGAGTTATATTATCCAAATAGCCCAGCGCGATCAGTCGATCCTGATACAGCGTTTTCATCGATTGATTGGTATTATTCATGCCAAACAAGCCGGTAGCAGAAACAGCCAAAAGCAATAATGCCATTAACAACATAACCGAAATTAATTTAAGTTTGATGCTCATAAGTACCTCTAAATTACTCCCAGATAAGGAGCGGTATTCTTATATCGACGGGAAAAAGAGAAGGTTTATATTGAGATTAACTAAAATTTAAAAATGGCATGAGAGGGCTTGTGATAGCAGTAATTTACATTGGTTTACAAACTGATCGCTATTCTATGCTGACTGATTGGTAATAATTAAAACATTATCCTGGCCGGAAAGTTACCGTTACAGCCAAATGATGGAAATAATCGTTATCCTTAATGATAATCCTCTTCCCCGCGTGCGAAAACGCGGAAGAAGAGGGTAACCATCAACGATGTTGAGCCAACTTCACGGCATCATGAAGATTAAGGCGCTGCCAGAAATTCTGTGCGCCTTTATCACCTGGTTCACCGGAGAGTGGGTAGCCATCGGCCAGTGCGGTTTTCACCATCAGGTTTCTACGTTGTGCGACGGAGAGTTGTGGCAATACAGCGTCGAGCAGGACTTCGGCACCCTCGGGAACGCTAACCACAGACGTCGCGTCAGGCTGAGCAGGCAGCCCATACGTCATGGTATAGCGATAAAACGTTTTCATTTCCGGTGCAGCGTAAGGGTCGTCCTGTGGCGAATTTTTAGCGCAGTCGCTCAACGTGGTGCCACAGGCTTTCTCTAACGCACTGCGTAACTCGGCTTTGGCCTGTTCAAACAGCCGACGATACTGCGGATCGTTGAGATAATGTGCCACATTGCGTTCGGCAATCATTCGTGAACCCATCACGTCCAATGGATAATGGACGCCCAACACGACGCGCGAGTAGCCATAGCGCGCACCGCGATCGATCAGCGGGACAAAACGTTCAGGGATCATTTCCGCTAGCAGTAGGGCATCAGTGTAACCCGTGTTGGTATGCCCGCTCGGAAATGCGCCACCGGTTGCGGTATACGGCTTGTTATCGCCGATCACCGCGGTATCCGGCACCAGATGAATGGTGTTATTTGGCTGTAGAAAAGGGCGAGGATAGTTGAAGTGTAGCTTGGCCGCAGACGTGCTGACGGCGGATAGCTTGAGCAACACGGCGGCCTTACGAATTTCACCGCGATCGTAGGCGGTGATAAACACCTTCCCCAGTCGTGGGCCCAATGCATCCGCCAGATAGTAGAGATATCCCTGCCCCTCAGCATCCACCAGCGCCTGTTCGCGCTGACCCGTCGTGGCTTCACGATTAATGCGTGTCACGATAGCGGTGTTTTGCTGCAACACATCAGTAGAAAGGTGTGAGAAGGATTCCAGTAACGCAATGCCTGCCTGCTGGTTGGCTTTTACTGCGAAGTCATAGCCGCTGTTGTGGAGCCACTCGATGTCTGCCTGTTGTGATGTTTCTTGTGCCTGTTCCAGTTGCGCACGGGTGAGTTGTGGGGCATCTCCCTGTATCGCCTTGCGTAGTGCGGCCTGAATGGATTGATCCAGTTCTATGACGCGAGGACGGCTACTGGCCTGTGTGGTGGTATCGACAATAGCGCTGATAGTCGAATTCTCCGACTGAGGTGGGGCTGCAAACCCTGAAAGCGGTAGTAGGAAAAGACTGGCAATCGGTAATGTTCCGATAGTAGCGAACAGAATTGGGCGATAACGCATGATGGCATCCTTAATGGGGAGGATAAACGTTGGTTGGTGCAGGATCAGGCTAGATGCAGATTGTGATAGTAATGTTTCAGGATATATTTTGAGATACTTATCAACGAATTATCATGCTTTGTTATGTTTTAGAACCCATCATGACGTATTCTTGGATAAGCCTAAAAGGGAATGTGAAGTCAGAAAATCAGACAAAGGGGCAGTGCTGTAATGAATATAATTTTTGATTTAGATGGAACCATTATTGATTCTGTTCCGGGAATTAAAGAGAGCCTGATTTATGCCATTCGAAAACAAGGGCATATGATTGATGACGACATTGACATTTCATCGCTCATTGGGCCACCTATGCACAGTATTGTCAGAACATTGCTGGAGCCTTATGGTGACAACAGGGTAGAAGAAACAATAAACATCTATCGTGCGCATTATGGTCAATTCGGACTTTACAATAGCGTTATCTATGAAGGGATGCTGTCAGTGCTGAAAATCTTAAAACAGCGTGGCGATAAACTCTTTATTGCGACATCTAAAAGACAACTATTCGCTGGGAAAATACTCGATGATATGAAGATAAGCCCTTTCTTCTCAGACATCATTGGGACGCCTTCTGATGGAAGAATGGATGATAAGACCGAACTATTATCTTATTTAATGACTAAGAATGAGTTGGAACCGCGTTGTTCAATCATGGTGGGAGACAGAAAGGACGACATTATCGCAGCACGGAACAACCATTTATTATCTGTCGGTGTGCTGTGGGGCTATGGAACGGCCAATGAGCTAGTAACCCATCAGGCTGATACCCTGTGTACTCAGCCAACTGAGTTGTGTCATGTGATCGACAAGGTAACGTCATCATGAGAGTGGCTATCACGCAAGTACTATATAGAAGCAAAAAGGCATAAAAAGTTTCTAAAAAACAGAAAGGTGATTTGCTTTTTTTATCATTGACGCAAAGCTCATTTCTCTCTAACTTAAATAGACAATGGTTTTTTCAATATTTCATTGATTTATAAGAAATTAATATAATTATAACAAAAATGGCAGCCATAAATAGCCCGGTTATTCCTCAATGTAAAAAGGCGATGAAGAGCCTATCTCTGTTCAAAATAACAAGTGAAACAACTCCGTGGGATAGACTTAACGCAGACTAATGCGAAATGATTTTACCCACGAACAAAGGTTTCCCTACATCAAACAGGCATACGGTTGCGTATGCTGACGTTACATCTCTTAAAATAGTCAGTAACAGCAGGAGTGAGTCAGGTAATGATCCGGTTAGAAAACGTGAGCGTTGATTTCCCCGCCGGTAAAACTGCACAGTCCAGGGCGGTAAACAACGTCAACCTGACCATTCAACAGGGTGAAGTTTTTGGGATTGTCGGCACCAGTGGCGCAGGAAAAAGTACGCTGCTGCGGACGATCAATTTGTTGCAGCGCCCAACCGAAGGGCGGGTGTTTCTGGGCGATACGCTGATCAGTAATGCTTCTGGTCGCGAACTGCGCCAACATCGACAACGTATTGGGATGATCTTTCAGCATTTTAATCTGATGCATACCCGCAATGTCTATGACAACGTAGCGTTCAGCCTGCGTGCCGCCGGTAAAAGCAAAGCGGAAATTGCCGAGCGCGTGCCGGAAATTCTGACGCTGGTTGGATTGCAGGATAAAGGGGCTTCTTATCCGGCACAACTGAGCGGTGGGCAGAAGCAGCGTGTTGGCATTGCCCGCGCCATTGCCAACCACCCTGAAGTGTTGCTGTGTGATGAACCCACCTCGGCGCTGGATTTGGAAACGTCGGCGTCTATTCTGGCGTTATTGAAAAGTATTAACGTTCGGTTAGGTATTACGATCGTGCTGATTTCCCACGAAATGAGCGTGATTAAAAGCATTTGTCAGCGCATGGCGGTAATGACGGGCGGAAATATTGTGGAAGAGGGTGAGGTGTTTACCATCTTCTCTGCACCTCAACACGCCTACACCAAACAGTTGGTTAGCCATACCACGCCGGTCGAGTTACCTGAACGCTTTAAGCAGAATAATAAAGGTGTCCTGCTGAAAATACTCTTCGCTGATGATTCGGTAGAACAACCGATATTATCCGATGTTGCACAGCAGTTTCAGGTCTCAGTAAATATTCTCCACGGCAATATTGAATACATTAACGATCGCGCACTGGGGCATATTATCGCCCAGATTTCATACCGTGACGATCCAGCAGCGGAAAATCTTGCCGCGGCTATTGCGTATATTCGACAGAATACCTTTGGGGTGGAGGTCATCAATGACTGAGTTAATCGGTGAATTAATTTTCGCCTTCGGTGAAACCTTCACGATGGTGTGTATTTCAACGCTTTGTGCGGTGGTATTCGGTCTGCCGCTAGGTATCGCGATTTATGTGACCGATCGTCATTTATTTTGGCAGAACCGTTTTATCTATCTGATATCGACCATTCTGGTGAATATTATCCGCTCGATCCCCTTTGTGATCCTGCTGGTGCTGTTGCTGCCATTAACACAACTGCTGTTGGGGAACACGATAGGGCCTGTAGCGGCGTCGGTCCCGATGTCGGTAGCGGCGATTGCGTTTTATGCCCGTCTGGTGGATTCCGCGCTGCGTGAAGTTGATCCGGGTATTGTGGAAGCGGCAGAAGCCTTTGGTGCCAGCCCGACGCGTATCATCGCTACCGTGCTGTTACCGGAAGCCTTGGCGGGCTTATTACGCGGCCTGACGATCACGTTGGTCAGCCTGATTGGTTACTCGGCGATGGCCGGGATTGTTGGCGGCGGCGGTGTCGGCGATCTGGCGATCCGCTTCGGCTACTACCGTTATGAAACCGAAGTCATGGTTGTGACAGTGATTGCGTTAGTCGTGTTGGTGCAGGTCGTACAAACGCTGGGCGATATGCTCTCACGACGGGCGAATAAGCGCGAACGCCGCTAAACTGCGACAGGTCAGGACAGCAGAGAGATGTCATGAAAATAGACAAGATTGTATTACGAAAAATGAAAATGGCGTTGAAAACGCCATTTACCACTAGCTTTGCGACGCAGACGGAAAAACACTTTTCCATCGCGGAAGTTCATGCCGGTGGGCAGATTGGTTACGGCGATTGTTCAGCCATTTCCCTGCCATTTTATAACGAAGAAACCAACGTCACCGCCTGGCATATTATGCGTGACTTCCTGATCCCGATGGTTAAGCAGGCTGGATATATTGAGCATCCTTCTCTGGTTCGCGATATTTTCGCGCCAGTAAAGCGTAATAACTGTGCCAAAGCGGCAATCGAAGGCGGTATCTGGGATGCTTACGCGAAGATAAAAGGCGTGCCGCTGCATCAATTACTGGGCGGCGTGCGGGATAAAGTTGAAGCGGGTGTCAGTATTGGTATTCAGGAAACGCCCGATAAATTAGTCAGCGTGGTCGATAATTTCCTGAACGAAGGCTACAAACGCATCAAAATAAAAATCAAGCCGGGAAAAGATTACGACTATATTGCGGCGCTGCGTCAGGCGTTTGGGAATATAACGTTGATGGTGGATGCCAATTCTGCCTACACGCTGGACGACATCGACTTCTTTAAGCGCATTGATAAATTCAACCTGTTGATGATCGAACAACCGCTGGCACACGACGATATTATCGACCACCGTAAACTTCAGGCGGCAATAAATACGCCTATCTGTCTGGATGAAAGCATTGCCTCGGTAGAAGATGCCCGTAAAGCGATAGAACTAGGCAGTGCCAAAATCATCAATATTAAAGTGGCGCGCGTGGGCGGTATTACTGAAACCAAGTTAATTCATGACTACTGTCAGGCGCACAATATTCCGGTGTGGTGCGGTGGCATGCTGGATACGGCGGTCGGCAAAGCGCACAACATTGCGGTGTCTACGCTGCCGAACTTTATCTATGCGCACGATATTCCACCTTCTTCCCGCTACTGGCATGAAGACTTCATGCTGCCGTTTGTCGAATTAGACAACGACAGTTGCGTCGCAGTACCAAATAAACCGGGGATCGGCTTCGATATTAACCCTGAACTGTACGACAAATACTGCTACGGACAGGAAACCTTTTTGTTTTAACTGATTATTGAGTAAGCCTTTTTTCGTAAGGCATGTGAGCAGTAAAACGTTATCCAACACCAGGGAATAACGTTATAAAAATAGAGAAAAATAATGAGCGATGTTGCATCGCGCGTAAAGGTATGGATTTAGGGAGAAACACGGTGATGAGGTTCCCGCAGGGATGCCTCGCACCGTGGTCGCTTCCGGTATCTCGATCTTAACCGTGGCTACAGACGCCCAACATAACGAGAATGCCGTTAGCAAAACGGCTACACTGACTAAATCGGACAGACAGGAACGCGACAATGCGATTGAAAAAACTTATTCCACTCATGCTGGTGTTAGGCATCTCTCAGGCTTATGCAGCAGATTCAGGCAAAGAAATCACCATCGGCGTATCGCCGGGGCCGTATGGCGATATGGTCACGAAAGCGATCAAGCCGGAAATGGTGAAAAAAGGCTACGATGTGAAAGTGCGCGAATTCAGCGACTATATTCAGCCGAATTTGGCGCTGTCGAATAACAGTATCGACGCCAATCTGTTCCAAAATCGCCGCTATCTGGACCGTTTCAGCGCGGATAAAGGGTTGAAACTGGCGGAAGTGATCACCGTGCCGACCGCCAGCATGGGATTTTACTCCAACAAAGTGCACTCGCTGAATGAGCTGAAAGCCGGCGATATCATTACGTTGCCGAATGATCCATCAAATCTGGCTCGTTCACTGGATTTCCTGCAAAAATACGGCCTAATCAAGATCAACCCAGAGATTACGCCGACTAAAGCTTCTGTGCGTGATATTACGGAAAACCCGAAAGGGCTGGTCTTTAAACCGCTGGAAGCGGCACAACTGCCGCGTGCACTGGGCGGCGTAACCGGTTCATTGATTAATGCGAACTTCGCGATGGCCGCAGGTCTGAACCTGTCTGATGCTATCCAACTGGATGTGCTGCCGGAAGATTTGAAAAATATGATTGTCGTGCGTGCGGAAGACACAGACAAACCGTTTGCTCAGGATCTGAAAGCTGCCGTTCAATCCCCAGAATTCGCCGCGTTCTTTGAAGATAAAAACTCCATGTTCCACGCGTTCCAAAAACCTGAGTGGATGAAGAAGTAGTTCTCCTTTCAAGCTGCCAGTGACCTATTACTTGTAGGTCACGGGCTTCCTCACTAAAACTTGTATCAACCAGTAAATTCTCTCTTAGCTAACATATTTGCTAACGCAAAGATAAAAATATTTCAAGTGTTGTGATTTTTTGTATAAATGCCATTCTTTGTAAGAGGTATTAACACAACACAACGAGGGTTTAATGAAAAAAATACTTTCTGTGGCCGTGTTGGCACTGGTGCTGACGGGATGTGCCCAACAAACGTTTACACTAAAGAATGACGCTGTTGCAACACCTAAACAGGTGACAACGCATCACTTCTTCGTCTCTGGGATTGGTCAGAAGAAAACCATTGATGCTGCGGCGGTATGTGGCGGTGCTGATAAGGTTGTTCGCACTGAAACCCAATTAACCTTTGTTAATGGGTTACTTGGGTTGGTGACGTTCGGGATTTATACTCCGAGAGAAGCGCGCGTTTATTGCTCAATCTAAACTAAAGACGGCTTTTAATAGTATATAAGGCTGTCTCACGATAAAGCCATCTCCTGTCGAGATGGCTTTATTTTTTCTTTCCCCGTTGGTTATTTGGAATTAACGTCCATGATTTAGCTTGTCCGGCAATGTCACACCACTATGCCGTTTGGGCAAGATAGGGCGGCTATTGTTGCCTGTGCCGTGCCAGCAATTGACTTCCTTGCTCACCCAGTTCCCAGAACAGACCGGTCATGATCGCAAGCCCTTCGCGAGCGACGGACTTCAACAGGTGTTCGTTAACCGCGTGCTGGCCGCATGCCGGGTAGGAGTGGGGGATCCACAGCGTCGGCAGGCCGAGGATGTCGGCGAAGACGTCGTTAGGCAGCGAACCACCCAGATTCGGCAACAGCGCAGGCTGTTTACCACTGATTTGCTGCATCAGTGCCAGCGTCCAGTTTACCAGCGGATCTTCAGGGTTAAACCGCGTCGCCGGAGAGGTGTTAAGGACTTCAACGTCTACGTGGGTAAAACCATGCTGGTCGAGGTGTTGACGCACATGCTGCGCCAGATGCTGCCAGTCGGTGCCGACCACAAAGCGCAGTTGGCAAATAGCGGTGGCATCAGCGGGAATCGCGTTTACCGGTTTATTTGGGTTACCGGTAATGAACGACAGCACTTCCAGCGTGTTCCAGGCAAATAACCGTTCGGCTGGCGTGAGTCCCTCCGCCCCCCAGTATTCATCAATTGCCGGATCGCCTTCGCCACCTGCGGGATCAATCGTGCTGAGAATGTCGCGCAGCGCTGGCGTCAGCGGCGGAGGAAGTAGGGCGTCGATCTTCATTCGACCTTGCCCATCGACCAGACTGGCCACAGCATTCGCTAATTGCGTACCCGGATTGCTCAGCAGCCCACCCCAGTTACCGGAATGGTAAGCCTGATCGCGCGCGTTGATGCGTAAACGGAAATTGGCGCAGCCGCGAGAGCCAAGGAACAGCGTCGGACGTTCTGCGTTAAGACGCGGCCCATCGGAAGCGATAAATATGTCGGCGGCCAGTTCCTGTTTGTGCTGTTGGCACAGGTTGGCAAGCCCCGGTGAACCCACTTCTTCGCCCATCTCGAACAGCAGTTTGCAGTTGAAGCCCAGACGCTGCCCGCGTGCCTGAAACACCTGTTCCAGCGCCATCAGGTTAATGCTGTGCTGGCCTTTATTATCGGCACAGCCGCGTCCGTACCAGCGATCGCCTTCTTCGACCAATTTCCAGGGCGTGAGCCCATCGCGCCAGTTTTCCTCATCGCCAAAAACCACGTCGCCGTGGCCGTAAGACAGTACCGTTGGCAGGCTGGGATCTTCGATGCGTTCGGCCAGCAGGAAAGGGGGATGACGCGCATCCGACGAGGCGATCGGTTTTATGCTGAACCCCATCGCTTGCAACGCGGGCTGGATCTCATCCGTCAGATAGCGGTTCAGCGCGGGCTGGTTGTCCGCTTTCTGGCTCTCACTGGCGTGGGCAATACGCCGGGCCAACGTCTGTTTAAATTCTCCGCGATCGAAACGTTCACAGGCGATACGAATCAGGTCTGCGCTGGTCATGCCTTTCCTTGCTGGGTAATGTGACAACGTTACCGATATTTAAAGAAAAAACGAGCTTTGCAACAATAATAAAAATTGCAATTAAGCTTTGCTTTTAATATAAACCTACCAATCCCCGCACTGTCTGAAAGGAATGCCGCCATGCACAGCTCTGAGATCCGCTATTTTCTGGTGGTTGCCACTACCGGTTCGCTCAGCGCCGCCAGCCAGCATCTGTTTGTTGCCGTTTCTGCTATCAGCCGCCAGATTCAGCGGTTGGAAGAACGCATCGGTGTGCCGCTGTTCGAGCGTCACGCGCGCGGAATGGTGTTAAACGATGCTGGGCGCATTCTGGAAAACCATGTGCGCAAGAGCATGATGGACATGGATGCCGCCGTGGCGGAGATCCAGGGGCTAAAGGCTAGCCGCCGGGCGCTGTTGCGGATTGGTTGCACAGAGGGAATGGCGTTTGATCTGCTGCCGACCTTGTTTGCGCGTTTCTGCCAGCATGACCCGGATACCACTTTTGCGCTGAAGGTGGACTCAGCGATGCAGGTGTCGCAGATGATCCGCAACGGTGAAGTGGATATCGCGCTCCAATTTGCGCTGGCACCCGAGCAGGGCGTGAATGTGGAACTGGCGCTACCTGCGCCGCTGATGCTGCTGATGTCGGACCAACATCCGCTGGCGCAGCAGACTATTCAACTGGCAGATCTGCATCCTTTTCCGCTGGCGCTGCCGGAATCGTCTACCACGCTGCGACAGTTGTTTGACCTCTCATGTCGCATGAACGGCACCTTTCTTGAGCCAACGCTGTGCTGCAACAACTTCACCACGCTCTATTACTATGCGATGAGCACACCGGGAGCGGTCACCGCCTGTAGCTTCTACTCCGTGATGTATAAGTGCTTACAGGAACCGATGCGTCTGAAACCGTTGAATATCAAGCAGCTCGACCAGCGTTCGCTTCAGGTCCAAACGCTGGCAGGCAAAGTCCATGTGCCGCAGCAGCAGGCTTTTCTGGATTTCATGATGGCGGAATTGCGGCAGGGGGAAGCGTATTATCTGAGCCAGGTGGCTACGGATAAGGTTTGATGTTTCTTTCACTCCATCTCGATAATCTGGCGCTTTTGCTCGTCTTCTGGCAGACCGTTTAAAAACTGACCCACCGCAGACGATGGGGGCCAGTTGCCAGATTACGTCGTTTCGATCGGTGGGCACTGATAGTGGCGGCTATCCGGCAGATCGTGTAATGCTACCGCTTTACCGAAATACCATCCCTGCATAATGGCGGAAGGGCACTGTTCCAGAATATAGGCGGCCTGTTCGCGTGTTTCGACACCTTCGATGATCACGCAGACATCCAGTTTTTTGATTAGGGTGAATAACAGGTCTGCCATTGCTGCATTAACCGAGTCCGTACCGATGGCACCGACAAAAATCTTATCGATCTTAATCATATCGAACGGCAGGTGGCTGAGATAATCGAGGTTGGAATAACCCGTACCAAAATCATCAAGCGCGATCTTATAGCCTGCGTGCTGTAATGCATGAAGACCGTTAGCCAGCGTTTGATAGGATGTGCTTGAACGCTCAGTCAGTTCTAACATGATACGCGTCCTGTCTATTCCCATTTCGTCACACATCTGCTGTAAGAAGTGGTGATAGTCAGGTGAGACAATATCGATTACCGACAGATTAATACTGAGAAGAAAAGGCGTTTCTCGCGTGAGATAAGGCTGCATATCATGTAACGCCTGACGCGTAATGATTCGAGTGAGCTCCGCTAAATGACCCATCTTTTCCGCAATATTAATAAAATACTCTGGTGATACGTTGTCACCGCGTTCGTTTTTCCAGCGAGCCAGTGCTTCTACGCCAATAATTGCCCGCTGCGGCAGGCTGATGAGCGGTTGATAATGAACCTGAAACCGTTGATTTTTGATCGCGCGTTTTAACTGTGATGGCAAAGCCTGGTGCCGATCGTAGTAGAGCTGGTAGGAGAACGTAGAGCCAGCGCCGATCAGCAACCCCAAAAACAGCAGGGAGGCGATAACATACCAGGGGCGATGCAGGATACCGGCGGAATCGAGTTGGGTCAGTACACAGATGTTCAGCGTTGGATCGCAGGAAAACGACTGGCGTTTTCCCATGGTCAACCACGAGTTATCTTCATATTGTTTTTCTCTGAACGCAGAGAGATCTACGTTGCCAAACATTTGATAAATATGGCCTAAATTACGGGTTGTCAGCGCTGAGTTGTATCCGGTTGGTGGTTGGGCAAAACGGCGAAATGCGGCTGCGGCAGTGACAGCGACCACATCGTTGAGGCTTGCCATATCTGCGGTGATACGTGGATCAATCACGTCTTTCATCGCGGTCCACAACTGTACGCCGTCGGCAGTTGTTAGGTTTGGCGGCAGCAGATAAATCGGCGGATTGAGGATCCCCCAGCCCGCAGAGCAAATAAGGTGGTTATTTTTGATACGCCCGATATCGCGCAGATAAACGGAGTAAAAGGAGAGCAGGCGCAGTTCTTTCAGATCGGCGCTGGAGCAGGGGGGGTTATTCAGCGCCAGTACCCGTTCAATGGTTCCCCGAGCTTCTTGGGCGACGGCGGTTCCCTGATTAAGCACGTCCTGGCCATAGCGCAGTAACTGCGTTTGCTCCAGTCTGGCTAAAACCCCTTGCCCAATAAATAGGGCCAGCAATGCGCTGCCAAACGAAATTAAAGCAAGTCTGAACCATAATCCGGCGTTGGTAGTTAAGGTGAGCATAGCGAGCATCCGGCAGCGTGACGGAAAGAGTACGGCATAGGTTCAGATACCGCATCCTTGCCAACGATATAGCGTTTATCAGCCATTATTTTGGGTATAAGTAGTATGGCGTGGTGCTCCTGCAAATCAGAAATAACAAGTGATCTTTAGGCAGACGTAATCACTCTCTTTATTATTCTAAAGGAAAACCCTCTACTGCTAACGGCAGGAAAGATTGATAAAACCAGGCTAGTTCTTCCCCTTGAACGGGATTTCCTAAAAAAATTGCCTTTTTGCGGGAACTCACCCAGCCCGATCTCTACTTCTATACCTTATCGCAGGAAGTGGAAGCGACGCTGGCGTGCTGTTTAAGCAGCTTCCATCTCATTGGGAATGGACTGTAGCGTCGCCCTCTGGCAATCTGGGCGCAAGTCCTGCTGCCCGAACCGTGACCTGACAGGGATGGGGCATACGGTGAGATAGATCTCAAAGAAGGGAAATATAGGCGTTAATAACTATGGATAAGACAATAAAAATAACGATAGTCAGAAATGGAATACGAGAGAATGCCGAATTTTCTCTTAGCCAAGACCCACCTTGTTCAATAAAATTTTTTATCGGTGGTGATTTTATATATACGGCTGAAAGTGATGATTTTTTCTCTTGCCTTTGTATTCTTAGGCGGAATTTCAGAAATATGACTTTCTTATGCAAAGGGGCGAAAAGGAATGTATATCCTTCCAGAATGGCGAGACAAATGGCTTATGGGATAAAGGGCTACGAATTTGAGATGGGTAGACCTGCGACTCGCGGCGATTTGGTCTCTATCTTTGATCATGAAGAAAATGATCTGGTGACACCGGAAGAGCAAGAGACACATTTCCAAGAATGGTTATCGTCTTTTTTATAAAAGGCACAAACTCGAACTTCCCCCGTCGCTGGACGAATCGAGCTTTACCGCGCAACTGCCCGCGTTTATCCGTCAGGCATAAGAAACTCGACTGCGAATTCGCGGACTATTGTCACGGCTTGTGGCCGTTTAACGCTATTGGCCGATAATATGTTGGTCCACCGCAATAAAGGCCAGCATCGTTTCGCTGCCGTCCAGAATATCGGATTGGATGGCCTGTCGGGCGGCGCTGGCATCGCGCTGCTGTAGCGCAGTAAGAACGTCCTCGTGATGTTCAATAGCCATCTGTACGGAAAAATGCGCATAGGCCTGGGCGATCAACGGCCCGGTACGCATCCATAAACTGCCAATAAACTGCGTCAACAACGGCATTCGTGCTGCCTGTGCCAGAAACAGATGAAATTCGCTATTCAACCGTAATGCTTCACGTAGGTTTTTCTCATCAATCGCCAGACGATTCTGGTGGATATTTTCGTCAATCTGCTTGAGCATTTTCGGCGTAATGTGTGCAGCCGCTAGTTCGGCACCTGTGCCTTCCAGCGCTAGCCGCAGTGTGCGGATCTCTTTAAACTGATCTTCAGTCAGTTGGGGAACGCGGATATCACGCGGCGTCTTGAGCACCAGTGCCTGCTCTTTCGCTAATTGCAGGATCGCATCTCTTACCGGCGTTACGCTGGTGCCAACCTGTGCGGCGAGTTCCCGTATTCTCAGGCGATCGTCCGGCTTGAACTGACCGGTAATCAACGCCTCGCGCAGCATGGTATAAACGCTGGAACCCAGATAGCTGTGATTGATCTGTCCGATTGGATAATTCACTGTTCCCCCAGAGAAAATACCGTGCAAATTTGATGAAACACGAACGTCTGAAACCGTAACAGACGTTGAGCGGCGACGTGACAATATACAATATGATGCATCAACGAGGCTATGGGGGCGGTGTGTCTCTGGCTGAAAATTGTCAAAAAAGGTCATGAAATACACAGAACTGTATGACAGGTGTAACCACTCTGAATTTATGGCTTAGGTAGATATTTTATCGCGTCTTAACGCAACGGTAAGTGCCTTGCAGGCGGTAGAACGCTTGTCGCAATCGGTAGAGGACAAAAGAGATCCGCGCCTGAGTGCGATCTATGCAGCACTCAGGCGCTCAACCTGGCGACACAAACTGTCGCGAACAATATGAATGCGTCGGCAATCAAGGTTACCGTGAGTGTAGGCGGTGGTTCCAGCCAGAGTAAACAGCAGCAAGATGCGGTGACGCGTGAAGGGAGTACCTTATCTGCTCATGACGATATTCGGATGAAAGCAGAGCAGGATCTCACGTTAGTGGGGGCGGATGTACGTGGCCGGAATATCGAACTGTCAGCCGGCAAATCGCTGACGCTGGCTTCGGCGCAAAGTGAATCCCAGCTTACCGGAACTAGCAGCAGTCAGCATGCTGGTGTGGGTGTCGGTTTTGGGCTTGGCGGGCAGCAAAATGGCTTTACGGTAGAGCTATCAGCCAGTGGACAGAAAGGGAAAGAAAACGGGAACAGCGAGACTCATCAACTCACGCAGGTGGCTGCCACCGAGTCGGTGAACCTCCGCAGTGGTTCTGATACCGTTCTGGACGGTGCCGTGGTTTCTGGCAAGCAGGTGGCGGCAGAGGTCGGGGGCGATTTACTCATCAGCAGCCCGCAGGATACGTCCCGCTATGATAGCAAGACGACCAGCGGAGGCTTGAATATCAGCATCTGCGTTCCGCCGATTTGCGCGGGTCAAACGGTGTCGGGAAATGCCAACCTGAGTCAGCAGATATTGAATAATCACTATGCATCGGTACAGGAACAAAGTGGCATTCGGGCCGGGGAGGATGGCTTTGCGATTCGGACCGGTGGTCACACTCAACTGGACGGCGCGATTATCTCCTCCGAGGCAGCCGCAGAGAAAAACCGACTCACCACAGGCACGCTGGGCTGGCAGGATATTATCAATGTTTCCCGTTACAACGGGACGGGATTTAACCTCGGCGTGTCAACGGACAGTATGCCGACGGCGGGACTGGGTTTGGTGAAGGGTGACCAGACGGGTGTAACGTATTCTGCGGTGTCACCTGCCACGATTGAGATCCGCAATAGCGACGCACAACAGCAGGATATTGCGACACTCAGTCATGATACGTCTGGTGCCAATGGTAGCGTAAAAGACGGCTTTGATCGGAGCAAAATTGAGGACAAGCTGACCATTCAGCGGGAGGCTACGGCGCTGGGCGTACAGGCTTTGGATGCCTATAAGACCAGCAAAAAAGGTGAAGCGGAAGAGCTGGCCAGAGCACGGTTGATAGCGGAAGGTGTGCCCGCGGCTGACCTGGACGAGCGGGTGAAAACCAGCCATGAAGTCAAGCAAGTCGAAAAAGAGTATGGCGTTGGCAGTGCCTTCTGGATGGCGGGCTCGGCCTTAACGTCACTGGCATCTGGAGGGCTGGGCGGAAACCTTAACGGGGCACTAAGCGGTGCGGCGGCCCCTTATTTAGCGGCACTGGTAAAAGATGTCTCTGCGGGTAGTGAACCGGCACGTATCGCGTTGCATACGGCACTCGGAGCGGTTCTGGCTCATACTCAGGGCGGCAGCGCAGTTGGCGGCGCAGCCGGAGGACTGGTCTCTTCGGCGGGTGCAGACATGCTGACAAACCTGCTCTACCCGGACGTGAAAAAAGGAGAACTATCTGCTGAACAAAAACAGTTGATAGCCAATCTGGTCACGATAGCTGGCGCTGGCGCAGGAGGCATTGCCGGTGGTAACCTCGCGGGAGCAGGAAGCGGCGCGAACACGGCGAAGAATGAGGTTGAGAATAATTTCCTGAGTAAAGGAAGTCCGCAGGAATACGCCGAACGCTATAAGGGATGTGGTGGAGAGGCTAAATGTGAGCAGGACATCCGCAAGGAGATGGCGAAAGAGTCAGCGGAAAATGTCCAGAAACTGAAGTCCTGCTGGGATGCAGGAGATAGCGCCTGTGTTGAAGCTATCGGCAAGGAAATAGAGCTCAGCGAGAAGGCTTATACTGAATTACGTCAGCAGGATAATATGGCGGGCCGTGCTTACGAGTCTTCAGCGCAACATTACGCAGATATCATTGCGAACTGTGCTGACTGTGGCTGGCTGGAAGCTGCGCTGGCTAAGACTTTTGCGGGTGGGCTGACGGATATAGCGTATGGGGCGCTGGGTGTGGGGAGTTTGCCAAAACCGGGGCAAGCAGTGCATCCCGAAAATATTCCTGTTCTTAAGGAGATAAGCAAAGATATTGAATCTATTGGTAAACGTACAGAACTGGAATTTGCAAATAGAGAAACCAGAAGGAGTGCAGGGCAGGTGGTTATTAAAAACATGAGCCAAGCAGAAGCTATAGATAATTTGGTTTCAAATGGATATGTGAAAACTATTTCAAAAGATGGTTCTGTAACTGTTATGACAAAAGCAGATAAAGTATATAGGTTTTATCCAAAATCAACTGGTGGAGGTATACCCGGAGCTGATTCGGGCATCCCGTCTGCATCTGTTACAATAAACGGTAAAATTGTCACTAAGCTACGTTTTCCTGGAGGTTAATATTATGAATGCGGAACATGACACTCCAAAAGTTGAACTGCTAGATATTGCTCGTCAAGGAGTTAATCTCCCACAGCAGGTTTTTACTAAGACGTTTCATAAGTATTGGTTTTTCGATAATGATATATGTACATCTGATGATCTGATATATGCAGTATATTCAATAATTAGAGAGTGCTTTGATACTCATTCGAAAGCAGCAGTGTTCTCTTATTTTGAATCTGATTATATTGGTAATCTTAAAATGTCAGATGATTGGGTTTTGAAAATTAATAAATACAGTGCGAAAATGAATGAGTCTGGAGATTATGGCGGTTTGATTATTGTTGATTATGATAAGCAGTGGGCTTTGTTTCAGAAGAATCCAGTGGAGAGAGGTGTTTTGGGCGTTGATGAAGGGGGGGGCTGGCAGCGATTAATGAGCTAATATATGATAATTTCATCGATTGCAATGTTATCAATGGATGGTTAGGTGAAAAAACGCAACGAGATAAAGAGTTGGTTAGTTATATAGGACGAGCCTATTTAACTCAGCTAATGGAAAATTATAGTTGAGAATAACTCGCTGAACTCTCAGGATGAGAAAAAACGTCAGGATGCGAAATGGTCATTGCCGTATATTAAGGATGAAAAACAGAAACAACAGGCTGACAAATTCATTAGTGAGCTGAACGAAAAGGACGAATTGTTTAATGCTGCGATTGATGCGGCATGTAAGAATCTTTCATCAGCAGCCTGTCAAGGTATGCGGCAGGAACTGTCTGCGATGGCGAAAAGCTACGACGAGCAGATGGACGGTCAGTATATCGGTACCATGCGCAGTGTTTACGGAGATGGCGCAAAGCAAGTTGACGGGTTGATGTGGCAATATGCTACGGCGGATATGAAGGCACAAAGAGAAGCTGACATAGTGCTCCTGATGGACAAAGGAGTAAGTCGAAAAGTCGCAGAAGGGCTGTCTTTTGGGATGAGAATGGTACATGGTCTGGCAGCAATTGGTGGTGCCATGTATGGGATGAAAGGGGCAGGAGTTGCGGGAGAATCGGCTGGGACGATCCGAAATGTTAATCTTGGCTATCCCGTGTCTGGTCGTACACACAATTGCGTCAACTGTTCTATCGCTACGGATGCTACTTTGGCTGGTAATCCAGCATCTGCATTACCTATATATTCAACTAAAGGTGTTCCTTTGCCAGTATTGGAACAGCATTACGGTACGAAGTTTAAATACGTATCTTCTACGGAGAATATCATTCAGCAAATGACAAATGACAAATGACAAATGACAAATGACAAATGACAAATGACAAATGACAAATGACAAATGCAGGTTCAGGATCAAGGGGTATCGTTTATGGCTCTTATGGTGTCGGTCAACCGGGACATGTATTTAATGTTGTTAATCAGAATGGCGTAGTTCGATTCCTCGATGGGCAATCCGGCAAGGCTGCGGATCTGAGTCAGTTTAAGTCATTCCAATTATTGAGGACGAATAAATGATCAGTTTTGATAACGCTTTAGAAAAAGCTAATAAATACTTGGAGGGTGATGAGCTTCCCGTAGTAATAACGTTGATAGGCCGTTTTACTGAAGGATGGTTTTTTTGCTTTCAATCAAGAGAGTATCTTGAAACTGGAGATTCGTCTGCACTGTTGGCGGGTAATGCTCCATTCATAATTGATAAAGATAGTGGTGAAATACACTCATTAGGAACTGCGTATCCTATTGAAAAATATTTGCAGGATTATGAAGAAAAGAAAAATAACCCGAGTTAACAAGCTCCCGGCCCTTAAAACAGGCTGGGATTTTTTTATCCGTCACTCCGCCACAATGCGTATCACCAGTTGTCCCTGTTCGCAGAGAAAAACCGGCTCACGACAGGCACGCGGGGCTGGGTTTGGTGAAGGGTGACCAAGCGGGCGTGACGTATTCTGCGGTGTCTCCTGCCACCATTGAGATTAGCAATAGCGACGCACAACAGCAGGATATTGCGACACTCAGTCGTGATACGTCCGGTGCCAATGGCAGTGTAAAAGACGGCTTTGATCGGGGCAAGATTGAGGACAAGCTGGCCATCCAGCGGGAGGCAACGGCGCTGGGCGTACAGGCTTTGGATGCCTATAAGACCAGCAAAAAAGGCGAGGCGGAAGAGCTGGCCAGAGCACGGTTGATAGCGGAAGGTGTGCCCGCGGCTGACCTGGTCGAGCAGGTGAAAACCAGCCATGAAGTCAAGCAAGTCGAAAAAGAGTATGGCGTTGGTAGTGCCTTCTGGATGGCGGGCTCGGCATTAACGTCACTGGCATCTGGAGGGCTGGGCGGAAACCTTAACGGGGCACTAAGCGGTGCGGCGGCCCCTTATTTAGCGGCACTGGTAAAAGATGTCTCTGCGGGTAGTGAACCGGCCCGGATCGCGTTGCATACGGCACTCGGAGCGGTTCTGGCTCATACTCAGGGCGGCAGCGCAGTTGGCGGCGCAGCCGGAGGACTGGTCTCTTCTGTGGGTGCGGATATGCTAACAAACCTGCTCTACCCGGACGTGAAAAAAGGAGAACTATCTGCTGAACAAAAACAGTTGATAGCCAATCTGGTCACGATAGCCGGCGCTGGCGCAGGAGGCATTGCCGGTGGTAACCTTGCGGGAGCAGGAAGCGGCGCGAACACGGCGAAGAATGAGGTTGAGAATAACTTCCTTAGCTCACAAAAAGCGGAAGCACTGAATAAAGCAATAGAAGACCAGAAAGCCGGTAAGAACTTGGTAGAAGCCTCGCAGACTATCCTGAGGCTGACCAATGAAGACCATGCCAGCAATTTCTTGCTGGAAAAATACCAGAAAGGGCAACCACTGAGTAATGATGAAAAACGGGAACTGGCAGGCTTACTCAATCAGTACGGGTATGAGTTACAGACGATGTATGGTTACAGCCCTCAGAAGGCAGCGGAGGCGATACAGGGACTGATTGCCGGTAAGATGTTTGTGGCGTCCACCAATAACGTTCAGGCTTATAACGAAGTATTGAGTTATCTAAAGGGAGCTGCTGCCCAATATGGTCAAGCAGCGGTGGGAACGGATGCTTTACTGGCTTTGCCGGGTGCGCCAGGAATCATCGCCCGTGGGGCATTGGCTGCTGGCGGTGCTTATCAGACGGGAACGGGAATTGGTCAGGTCATCGATGGTAAGTATGGCGAAGGCGCGCTTAATGTCGGGTTGGGAACGGCGGCGATCTTTGGTGGTGTGGCTGGAAATAGTGTTATCACGAAAACTGAAACAGGCATTGTTTCTCCAAATAAAGGTACTGGGTGGACAGAGAATTCTCAGCCACTTGATAAAAATGCACATTCTTCTATCCCGAAAGTTACGACTGAATTGACAGACCCTCAGACTGGGAAAGTCTTTACGGATACAAATCAGGGCAACAGACCTGATTTCTTCTTGGGTGATGCCAGCCGACCAACACTGATTAATGATGTTGTACAGGCAAAAGTAGTTAATCAACCAGATAAAAATTTCCCAAATGGAAATATGGCTACAGCACATGCAGAAGTTGGAGCAACCCAACAAGCCTATGAGCAAGGTATAACTAAGGGTCGTAGCATGGAAGTGAGTGTATCTGGCAAGCCAGTTTGCGGTTACTGTCTCAGCGATATAAAAAGCATGGACGAAAGATCTGGTCTGAAATCACTTACTATCTTTGAAAAGAAAAGTGGCGACACTTTGTATTGGGAGAAAGGGATGAAAAAATTCACTAGGAAATAAACTTATGAAAGATGAGTTCGAAGTCGATTTCTATCTCCACGCTAGAAACTCTTTTACGCGTGTTCGCAGTCCCAAGTGGAGTGATGTAGAAGAATTTCTGATGGAATTGAAGGGAGGTTCAGGTGGTGTAAGGCTCCGCATTTTACCTGAATCTGATATTGGACCAATGAATTTAGATGTGTCTACAGATGATGGTTTCTATCTCTTGACGTTACTAGAGTGTTCGGAATCTGATTTAACGGTCCGTTCCTATTGGGATAAATCGAAATCTGGTAAGGATAAAAAAATACAGATTTATGGGGATTATTGGCCGGAGAACCAGCTAACAAATGATTTCGATCTTGTCGTTGGGTCATTCAAGGAGTTCTTTGATACTGGCAATGTCTCAACAGATCTTCTGAATTAACACATTGTAAGTATCCCAGCAAATCGAACCATTCATTTTTAGAGATCTTCCGACATACTGTTTATGTCCCTCGAGGAGATCACCATGTGTAAAGCCCGATTCACTGAGCACCAGATCATCGCCGTTCTCAAGTCCGTCGAAGCCGGACGTACCGTCAAGGATGTCTGCCGCGAAGCCGGAATTTCCGAAGCCAGCTATTACATCTATGGACTACCTCCGTTTTGCAAGTACTGAATCTGGTTTTGGGTTGTTGCTTACATCTATCCGGCATCAGGAATACTAACCTGTGCCCAAATGGGTAATCCGCACACAATCGCCTCAACAACTGGACGGCCTCTGAGGCCAATATAATAGTCAGGTTCCGATTGTGCAGGTGCAACCTGTCACCATTTTTCAGTACACTGCAACTCTTCTGGCTGGGCACTAACTTCCAACTGACTGATACTCGGTATCATTTCTCAGCATCGACCAAATTATTCTCGCGTTCTTGTTAGCGACCGCCACGGTCGTTTTATTAAACCCGCGCCGTTCCTTCAACTGGTTAACCCACTGATGCAGACAGCCATCATTGTTATTCGTGGCAACTCTGATGACAGCGCGGGCACCATGAATAAAAAGCGTCCGCAAATGCTTGTCGCCTTTTTTCGTCATATTCATCAACACCTGCTTGTCGCCACTCGAGTGTTGTCGTGGAACCAGACCAAGCCATGCGGCAAGGTGACGACCATTTTTAAATTCGGTTCCTCTGCCAATCGCGGCAATAACAGCCGTGGCTGTTTTAGGACCAATGCCTTTAACTTTGGCAATGCGCTGACAGGCTTCTGATTGCCTGAACACAACATCAATTTCTTTATCAAAAAAGTTTATACGACGACCAAGATCGTTAAAGAGATCATAGAGTTCTGCAATTGTCCTCCGCATTCTGGCGCTGAGACCATTTTCAGCATCTTCAAGGATAAGCGGAACGGCACGACGAACTCTTGAAACTGCCGCGCCGATTGTTATTCCCCGGTCAAGCAGCAGTCCTCGGATTTGGCAGACTGTCGCAGTACGATGATTGACAATACGCTGTCCTGCTCGGTGCAGAGCCTGAATATCCGGCTGTTCAGGGCTTTTCGGTGGAACAAACTGCATCGTAGGTTGCATCAGAGCCACAGCTATCGCCTGCGCATCATTGCCGTCATTTTTTTGGCCACGGACAAAAGGTTTTACATACTGAGGGCTAATAACTTTTACTTTATGTCCCAGTTTTTCAAATTCACGTTGCCAGTAAAATGCCCCAGTGGATGCCTCGACACCAATCAGACATGCCGGAATATTCGCCACAGTCTGGAGTAATTCTTTTCGTCCAGTGCGTTTTGTATAAACCAGCTTACCGGCCTAGTTTAATCCGCAGAGCTGAAAGATATTTTTAGCCAGATCAATACCCAGAAATACGATATTCATGGTGATTCTCCTGCTGAACGTATTTCGTACAGTTAACCGCAGAGGGGGGAGGTAGTCCATCCCATTAACTGGAAAGCGAAGTTTGGTGGTATGGAAGCCTCTGATATCAAAAAGATGAAAGAGCTGGAGGACGAAAATCGTCGTCTCAAACAGATGTTTGCCGATCTGAGTCTCGAGTGTCGTGCGCTGAAAGATGTCATCGAAAAAAAGCTTTAAAACCAGCGATAAAGCGTGAGCTCGTCAGTTACCTGACCGCGCAGTTTGCGATGAGCATACGCCAGGCATGCAGGACATTATCGCTGAGCAGGACTGTGTATTTTTATCAGCCGGATACCCGTCGCGATGAACCGGTGATCCAGGCTCTGGCGGAGGTGGCTGAATGCTATCCCCGTTACGGCTTTAAGAAGCTGTTTCAGGTGCTGCGCAGGCAAGGCAATGTCTGGAATCATAAAAGAGTTCACCGGACTTACTGCCTGCTGAAACTGAATTTTCGCCGTAAGGGAAAACAACGTCTGCCAGTGCGCAATCCGGCTCCGCTGGCGACGCCGGAAGCACTTAACCAGAGCTGGTCGATAGATTTTATGCATGATGCGCTGGTCTGCGGCAGACGCTTTCGGACCTTCAATGTGGTGGATGACTAACCGCGAGGCTCTCGCAATAGAAATCGATCTGAATATCCCGGCGCAGAGGGTTGTTCGGGTACTGGACAGGATCGTGGCAAACCGTGGTTATCCGCTGAAACTGCGGATGGACAATGGCCCGGAACTAATCTCGCTGACTTTGGCGCAGTGGGCTGAAGAGCATGGCGTGATGCTGGAATTTATCAAACCGGGAAAACCAACGCAGAATGCCTTCATCGAACGTTTTAACCGAACGTACCGGACAGAGATACTGGATTTTTATCTGTTCAGAACCCTGAATGAAGCGAGGGAAATCACAGAGCGCTGGTTGACGGAATACAACAGCGAGCGACCTCATGAATCCCTGAATAACCTGATGCCGGAAGAGTACCGGCTAATGGCTGAAAACCTGGAAATCTCAAAAAGTGTGTGGAACTAAAAGCGGTCTACTTACATAACCAACTGACAAGAAAGGGAAAAAATAGGTTCATCGGCCGACTTTCCAACGGATAACGTTGTTGTGGAGAATAACGCTTTTGGTGCAGATGCCGGGACGACATTAGGGTTCTGGTTAGGTAAAAGCGACGAATGTGGAACTGCTTGTAAAGCAGAGATTGCGAAAGGGATCGCTGAAGGTAATCTCGTAGTCTCAGCCGGTGTGGCAGGTTTGCCGGTGGTGCAATGATAGTGGGAGCCACGCCGGAAATCGTGGCGGCAGCGAGGGTAGCGCTGGAAGATTGTAAAGCAGCATTTCACTTGAAATATGATAAACTTCCCGAGGAGGTAAAAGATATATTATATATTTTACCTGTAGAAACAATATTAAATGCTGTGGCTATAAATAACCTTGAATAGTGGTTTTATCTAACTCTGAAAATGACAGGTAATGATGATATCACTGAGAGGTATCTGAACTCGCTTCAGGAAGTTTAAATTAACAATAAGGAATACGAAACATGACAACATTTAGAGAGCTATTACTGATTAGTAATAGCAATTATGATCCAAATAAACGTTCATCTTTAGATGAATGGTTTAGTGGTATTTTGGATGCTCCTCTTGATGAGTTAGATGTTAGTGATGTTGCTCGAGCAATAAGGCAAGATCTATTTTTAGCCGATGTACTACCAAAAGCCGAAATTATTTTAAAGAAGAACCCTCTTGCTGGATATGATTATGATGGGCAATTAATATCGTCTATAGTTTCTTTAAATAGTGACAAGATAAAAGTTGCATTGCCCTGTTTTCGGAGGGTGAGTTCTTTATTAAGTCAGTTGGATAAAAATAACCTTGATGCTAAATTGGTTATGGATATAGAAAAAATAGAGAAACTATCCAGACCTTAAATAACGTAATTTCGGCCCCTGAAAAATATCGGGGTTTTTTGTCGGTCATGCAGTCACAATATGGATCAGGAGTTGACTGTGCTCAATGGTGACTATGGTCGAAGTATCCGTCCTAACCCCGCAACTTCCAGTCAGTATCCCTTAAGGTGCAGACTGAGACTTCGATTGACAAAAAACTTAACTATTAGTCGATAAAAGGGTTAGATAAAATTATTGTTATTGATCAGTCTGGAAAACCGATAAAAATCGAGTAAGGTGTGTAAATGTCAATTGATATAATATGTTACGCATCAATAAATATTGATGCGTTGAAAGAAAAATTAGATGTGGTGAGGGAATCTACTGGTCATCTCTTTGATGGTTCATACCTTATGTTTGAACCGCATGTAATTTTAAGCCGGCAACAGCTTGAACTGATTGATGACCGTGTCGAAAAGTATAACCAAGAATCTAAGTTATTAACTGCTGAGGCGTTTGGCCTAAAAGAACCAAAGTCCTATTTTTTAGTTGCGGTCAATGACAAATCCTTCCCCGAGTTGAATACTTCTGAAATAGCAGATGTATTCAGGCGAGAATTAGGGGAAGAGAATGTTGCCATACTTCTAAATGGCGAAGATCTAATCTAAAATTAGATGATAAATTCCGATTGTTAACAGGTCTGGATCTTTTTATAAGTTATTTTTTCACAACTCAGATCAACATTTGGCCCTGAAGGTTCAGGTGATGTTCTTTGAATTTAGTTTTACTGCGTGATAGAATTTCACACAAATAAGATTCCCCGTTGAGTGAGTTGAGTGAGTTGAGTAAACATAATGGTGGTAAGTAAAATGAATGACGTGGATAAATACTACACAATGAAACCATTTTTATACCCTAAGAAAGTCCCATTGACAGATGACGAATTCTCAACCGATGATTGGTGGATCGTAAGGAAAACAAATGATTATCGGTATATTTTTTCCTGTTTTTCAGGCGGCAATGGTACTGAAGAACAAAAAGTGGAAATTACAGAGAATGAGTATAATCAGTTAGTTAATTTTAATTTAACAGCAAATTATATTTGTATGAAATATAAAATTGGTTAATGGGGATGCCGTAATAAACGCTGTGTAGTGATTATGTATACTATTTAATCATAGTGGGAAAGGTAAATTTCCCACATGGTAATAGGTTGACGAAGATTTAAAAAATTAAAAAATAAATCAGGGATTGTAACTTTTAGTGAAACAACAAACCTTGACTACAAAACGTATTTTTATGGTGCCAGTTTCTGCGGGATGATAAAATTTTTCTCTTAGGTGATTATTGCGCTGAGTGACACCTCAATAGGTAAATGGAAATAAATGTGAAAGAGATTATTTTAGATGGGGAAATTTTAAATAGTGAGCCTGAATTCCATAAGGCTATGTCTGATTTATTAGATTTTTTTCCTTATTATGGGCGAAATTTAGATGCTCTTAGGGATCGATTAAGTAATGATGTAGAAAGACCAGTAAAAATAGTCTGGGTAAATTCTAATTATTCAAAGCGTTGTCTTGGTGAATGTTTTAATAAAATTGTTCAAATCTTCGAACAAACGAAACAACAAGACATTCAATTTCATTGGGATGAGAAGTTTGACTATATTTTAAAGTAAAAAATCCCAGTCCCTAAAAAGGCAAGGGTTTTTTATCTGCCTGTCAGAACCGCAGTTCAATCTTAATGACCGGGATACCGCGGTGAGTGGCGAGCGAATTTGTTCTTATTACAGCACTAATGTAGTAAAATGGTTGCTAAATAAGGGCTTAAATCACTAACGACATATGAAGAAAGAAGTGGTGATGTTCTGTACCGGGAAACCGGTATAAAAATTTTATCAGGGAGCCGAATTGATGAAAGCCGAACTTGAAGCCGAGTTTTATTTATCAGGTAAAAATTCTTTTACTAGAATACGTAGGCCTGAATGGTCTGATGTTAAGGAATTGTTGTTGAAATTAAGGGGGAAGCAGGGATCAATGAGGCTTGTTGTCTTACCTGAACCTAGTGTTGGCCCTGTAAATATAGATGTCTCAACAGGAAATGGTTTTTATTTAATCACTTTACTGGAATATTCGGAGAATGACTCCGATGTTCGCTCATACTGGGATATGTCAAAGGTAGATAACAAAATTACTGTTCTCGGTGAGATTTGGCCTGAACGTCAACTTATAAAAGACTTCGATCTTGTTGTCAGGATCTTTAAAGAATTCTTCGATACTGGCAATGTATCAACGGATCTTCTGAATTAATGTATGAATCTCCAGACCGGTGCTTTTTCCTGCCGTTAGGATTCTTTTACTTCAATTTCGTAAGGTTCTGATTTAGAATCGCGTTACAACCATAGTAACCGATTTTTATGCAAGATTTCTGAGACGAGGGGAGAGTATTAATATGATAACTAAAAATGAAATTTTATATTTCATCACTCTTCAAGATAAATTAATTAAAGCTTTCTTTATTGCTTATCCAGATATACGGGATTTTGAGTTGTTGTTAGACTTCCCTAAGAAAGGGCATGTTTTGGTTAATGGTGATGAATGGCGTTTTATTAAGCATGGAAGAGGTATAAAATTCTTAATAGAAGATCTCCAATCTGTAAGGGTAGTCGATGTTAATAGTGATATAAAAAACACTAAGTTAATTGATACGTGGCGCTTATCTCAATACTTTTCATTATGTAATGATTGCGAAGTAAAAACGTTGTTAGATGAAATGGTTATATCTGGGGTTTTACAAAAAGCATCAAAGAATAAATATGAATTACAGTCTCGGAAATATTAATTATCTCCCTATTAGAGAGGTGATTATTATTTTTTTAATTTGGCATTGCCAATGCTAAGGATTAAACGGATATGATCCCAGTAGGATATTTATCTAAAAGAGTAGAACTAAAACCAGATTGGTTAAAGACAGTTCAAGTAAAGGATATTTACTCGGTAAGTTGTTGTATCTCCGATTCCTTTTGTGAGTATATCCAGTTCTGGCGTCATAATGGCTACTGGTTGTTTAATTCGCCTGAGCTTATTTATTCTCTGGCAAAAGAAGAAGGAATTGATATGAGCAATACTACGATATTTTATTATGAAGCATATGAATATCAGTATGATGAAGATACACTAGAATGGAATCTGTTCGAGCCGGAAACATCTTTTGACACTAATGTGAAGATACCAGATCAAAAAATATTACAGGGTTTTGATATTGTCTCTTTTTACTTTGAGCAATCACCTGAGTGCTCCTACTTATCCTGTAACCATATGGCGGAAGAGTTGGTCGTCAATGAGCATTGCTTGTTGGCCTCTTTTGATGAAGCTAAAGAACATCTGGAAAGTGGTGTTTTTCGCGGCTGCGAACCGGGGCCTTGCAGAATATTTGCGGTATATTCGGTGTCGGATACCGCGCATGCAATAGTTTGATATAGGATACATTGCGAAAAATCAAATAAGTTAAGGATGAGGATTATATGAATAGGGGATTAGTTCAACAGGCATTTGATGCTTTTTTTAATCGAGCGGCCTGTGCCACGGTGGCTGATGTTAATCTGTTTCAGCTTTATCTCTCTGAGCTTCGGGCGTATATCGCCGAACTTGAGCAAGCTTACGACCCTGTCGATCAATGGTCACTAGGGGAACTGAAAAGGGTAGAAGAATTCTTATTGTATAACCAGCAGTGGGTTGCAGGTGCAGAGAAAATACAGGAACCGTTGCAGCAAGCTTTTGCGGTTATTGCGCAGCATCGGCGGTTTTTAGAAGAACATGACCTGCTACCCGATTATCTTGAGAATTATTAGCACAATGGTAATTATTTTCAGGGTTTTATTTTAGGGTTGAAATAAGAAGATGATTTCATCCCTAATTCTTCTATCTTGCTATAATTATAAAATAGAACTATTGGTCTTATGAATCACAGTAGAAGCTAAATGATATCATCATCTTGCCGTTATGGATTCTATCTTTCCTCGCAAAACGCATACTACGTATAATATTTTTATTTTTTCATTCAATTTTTTTAACTATATTATTCACCTTTTATTTGCATGTGTTTTTATTTAATCCTGTAAACTCGATTTTAGATCTCTGATAGAAAAATGGATAGTAGGTTGGGGCAGGGGAAATTACTATGCAGGCTCATCGATTTTCTATTATCAATCACCGGAAAGCCCAAGTGATTCACATTATAGTGATGCCAGTCATTAGACTATGCTACCGCTTTTCCTCATTTTTTCCCGCATCGTCAGGCCGATCTTTTCATAATTACGGCAGTGCTGCCGTCATCCTCCTTCGATTTTATTTTCGGCGATCGAATATCGTCGAGCGCAATCCTGCGTATCGTGTACTCGCGATTCGCTGGTCACACCGTTACCGCTTCAACGACTCATCGCGGTCGTTTTCCGGTACGGGTTTTATTCATTAAGTGAAGGAAATCACAATGCAATACACTGGGAAGTACCTGAAGAAAACAGTGCTGATGCTGGCTATGATGGCCGGGCTAAGCGTCGGGCAAAGTCAGGCGGCAGTCGAGTTGGAGACGCGTTCGCTGGATCAAATTTATAAGAGTGCGTTGAGCGAAGGCGGTACGGTTACCGTCTATGCCGGTGGTGATGTGCAGTCACAGCAAGCGGGCTTCAAACGTGCGTTTGAGACGCGCTTTCCCGGCATCAAGTTGAACGTGATTGTGGATTACAGCAAATACCATGATGCCCGTATCGATAACCAACTAGCGACCGACGCGTTGGTTCCTGATGTCGTGCAATTGCAAACGGTGCAAAATTTTCCGCGCTGGAAAAAGGAAGGCGTGTTACTGAACTACAAACCACGGGGCTGGGACAAGATCTACCCAGAATTTCGTGATGCAGATGGTGCCTGGATCGGTGCCTATGTCATCGCATTCAGCAATCTGGTTAATACGCAACTTTTGGATGAAAAGTCCTGGCCACGCGAAGCTAATGACTATCTTCGTCCTAATCTAAGAGGCAATTTGATTCTGGCCTATCCTAATGACGATGATGCGGTGCTGTTCTGGTACAAGCTGGTTGTGGATAAATACGGCTGGGATTTTGTTAAAAAATTGCAAGAACAGGATCCAGTCTACGTGCGTGGCACCAACGTGCCCGGCGCTGAGATTGCTACGGGAAAATACAGCGCGACGTTTACCAGTTCTGGTGCGCTCGTTCCGGCAGCGGATTCCGTGACCCGTTTTGTTTTGCCGAAGTCCGATCCTTTTGTCTCCTGGGCGCAGCGGGCAGCCATTCTTAAGCAGGCTAAACACCCTGAGAGCGCCAAGTTGTACCTAAGCTGGTTACTGGATCCGCAAACGCAGACTCAGGTTTCGCGGATGTGGTCGGTGCGTACTGACGTTGCGCCGCCAGCAGGCTATAAGCCTATCTGGGAATATCGCAACACCCGCCCGCAGGCCTTTGCTGATTTCATGTACGATCGCGGTGCGGTCGAGCGCTTCCGCGCACAACTGAGCCTGTATATCGGCGAGGTAAAAGGGGAGCCGACTCCAGGCTGGCTTGGCCCACGCCCGACAGTACCTTTGGCTAACTGATCGTGTTTTTAATTAACCGATCGTTGGAATGATTGCGCTAATGAATGCTGCTCACGTTAAGTGAGCAGCATTGTTAATGAATCATGGAAGGGCTACAGGAGGCGACCAATGGCAATAAGCTACCATTGGCCTATTGAGGATTAACGCTTATTTCTTGTTGTTTGGCTTTAATGTCTCACCAACATTTAGCAGGAAGAGTTCGTTATCGCGCGTAGAAACGCGTGTTGAACCGTCTTCCATGCGGTAACCGCCTTCGGTGAAGCCCGCACCATTCAGGAACGGAGCAACGGACTGCGGTTGATTACGTACTGCGGCCTCCAACGCTAACAGCGCGTAAGGCTCGATGGTGTCGACATCAGCATATTGTCTGTTGGGCTCAGCCATGAAAAAGCCGTTTTTATAACGGGTACTGATAATGTTATCACCCACTTTTTCCGCCAGCGACAGATAGTCCTTCACTTTGCTAGCCTGATACAGATCCAGCAGCGCGAACAAGGCGTAAGGGTCACTGTTCTTTGTTGCGAGATCCACTTTGACGTCCTTGCCCGGCGCTGAACCTAATTCACCCAACCCTTGGGCGCGAGCGATGCCGCGTGCAACACGCCACAGCTCGGTATCTGGTGAAACGGTGTAGGCGCGCGCATACGAGAGCAGGAAGGAATTATCCGCAGGATAAGGTTTGATTACGGTGCCTTTTTTGCCGTAGTAACCGTCACGCGGCAGGACGTAGTTGGAGAGATCTTTGCCGTTAGCGAGCATCGGACGGAATGTATTATCGGACTCGTTGTAGGCATATTTAGCAAAGGCTTTAAGGCCATCGGTTGTCCACGTCAGTAATTCTTTGCCTTCCGCACCTAAATCTTTACCCAGTTGGAGTTGCATGAGCGCATTTTCGGAATAGATTGTGCTGGTGCGCCCTTTCAGCATCATATTGCCTTCCAGCGCCGTTGGGCCGAACTCTGGGCCGAACTGACGCTGGGCGCGATCGCCGTATTTGGAATGCGTATCGGCATCGTCGGTGGTTTCATCGCGCTTCAGCGCCTGCGTAAACTGATACACGCCGAGCCCGGTCACTTTATCCCGTGGTAGCACGTACTGCTGTGCCAGGCGTTTTGCCCAGACTAGCGCACCGTCTTCTTTATTGTATTTGTATAGCAGCGAGGCGGAATAGATCAGATCGTTACCGGCATTCAGGAAGCTGAGGCCTTTGGTGGCGAAGAAGAGCGGCTGTTGCTCAAACGGACTTTGCCAGAGTGCGCCTATTTTTTGCCCGTATTTACCGTGACGACTGGTTTCCATGATCTTCCAGTCATAAACGTGCGCATTCCAGAAGCCACGAATAAAGCGTGCCGTTGCGTCTTTATCGACGCTGAACATCAAATCGTAGTAGGGATAGGCATTTTTCAACTCATGCACCATCTCTTTTTCACTGGGGCCTTCCGGTTGCAGCGTTTTTAAATCAACGAAACGGTGGCCGCCCCAAATCAGCAGGCCGCTCTCATCCTGATAATGTTGGAAGTGATATTTCACCATCGCTTCAGCACGCTGCTTATAGCTGGGATTACCGCTCAGATTACTGAGCCCGACCAGCACGCGCATCAGGTTCTGCTGAGCGGAGAAGTTGGACAGCACCGCCTGACGACCATCAGGGAAGATCCACTCCATCTGTTTGCCAGTGCGAGGATCGACACCATCAGCAAGCAGTGGCGTGGGCGATTGACCGTGATAATGGTCACCCGCTTTCGCTAGCACGTTGTCAACATACTGATTGACGGTGGTGAGACGGTCTGGTGTGGCGGCGCTGGCCTGTAAAGCGACCAGACCTGCAAGGAGTGACAGCGCAAATCTTTTCATTTTATTTACCTGTAATAGCTGTAACAAAGGGATCCGGCTTGATTAGCAGGATCCCCGAGAAATTATGCGTAGCAATAAGCCGCTGTTAGAACGTATAGGTAAAGCCGACCTTTCCTTTCCCTTCACGCGATTTCACATCGCGCCCGCTGGCGACATCTTCAACGCCAACGTGGGCTGTCCAGTTGTCGTTGATGGTGTAAGACACGTCGAAATCCTGCTGATAGTCATGCTTTTTGTTGTTTTGCAGTACGTAATCCGCGTGATAGTAGTAAGCGGTGTACGCCAGTGTGAAGTTATCGAAGCCTTTGTAGGCCACTCCTGCTTCATAGCGGTGACGGTGGGTGTCATCATCCGTGCTGGTACGTTTGCTGCGGGTGATTTTTCTGAGGTCATAACGGTATTGCGCATGAAGATCCGTCTTGTCAGTCACCGACCAGGTCAGTTTCAAACCTGGCGTATAGCGTGCGCCGGAACTCTGGCTAGCGCCTATATCACCCACGGTGCCTTCACCGCTGGTACCGCCGGAGTAGAAGCGCGCTTCCAGATTCGGCGTCAGGGTTAATTCAGGCGTTAAGCTGTAGGCATAGCCGGTATAAAAGGCATAAGAATTTGAGACCACATCATCGATGGTCAGATCTTTATTCTTATTATAAAAATTCAGCTCAACGCCAACGTACAGGCCATTATCCATAAAATGCCGCATACCGATTTCATCACCGTGATAGCGATTCATTGTTCCCCAGCTATGTTCATAGCTGAGTTTGGTATCAGAAGCAGACGCGGAAATAGCATAAATTTGGGCAAAGAGAATACCGGCCACAAGGTAGCGTTTTTTCATTATGAGCACCATTAATATTGTTCGTTAATTATGAAAACTGTGCGCTGATAGACAAAATTCATTCATAAATTTATTTCTTCATCAACGCGGCACGAAATACGGCATATTTACTTTATAAAATTCTGTGTTTTTCAGAAAACATAGTTGAAACCAACTTTGATTTTCCCTTGACGGCTTGATGATGTTTTGGATTGGTTAATATCATCATACTCAATGTATGGAGTTAGCTGTTTGTTTAACTTATATTGAACTTTGAACTGATGTTCATAATCCGTTTTCCCATTATCGTAAACCGCGTATTCTTTTTCCGTGAATTCACCCTTGCTGTACTTATACGATTTTGTGGTGTTATCACCGATATAGTAGTTAAAGACGTAAGTCAGACTAATTTTATCCAAACCGGAATACGTTACCCCTGCATCCAGACGGTGGCGTCCGGTATCGGATGTTGACAAATAAGATTCCCCTGCGTGACCATATTTGTCAGACGCGGAAATGGTCGAATAACGCGAGCTACGAGACGGCTTTTTATATTCATAGCGGTAGCGGCCATAGGTGGACCAATCACTGTTAATCCGGTAACCATATTTTAACCCTGACTGGTACATCATGACTGAATTTCCGATGGAGAATTCAAAGCTAGGGGTCAAGGTGGCGGCCTTGCTTAGCTTGAAGTCTTTGCCGATCACCATGCCGCCGGAGCCGCCCTGCATATCGTCATAGGCGACGTCGTAGTTTTTATTCCCACCCGCAGACGTACTGAATTTGACTTCATACGACCAACCGTTAGTTTTCTTATGAATCAGCTTGATAGAGTCTGCGTGGCGGCGGTCTTCCGTCTTCCAGTTGTGTTCATATTGGAAGGTGGTTTTGCCGTCCGTTTCTGCCTGGGCGAGGAAAGGTGCAAATCCGGCACAAATGATGAGTAGGTTACGTGTGGATATTTTCATTCTGTCTTTCTCTTTTTTAATGAATAAATAATATTATTGGCGAGCGCAGTCTCTATCTTTAAAACCAGACAGTTGATGTCATTTTTTGGACGTAAAAATAGAATCACCAGGAATGATGATGACGCCATTAATCATGTCAGACAGGGCGTTCCCCTGGAAAATCAGGTTCTATCAGTTCATTGATTACTCCTTATATATGGCTTGAATTATGGATATCTCATCCATTGCAATGAGTGATGCTAATGAGTAAATATCGATAATTTTTCCTTTTACTCGTCAATCTAATTAATCATCAGACTTGATAATTAGAATGTGTGGCATTATGGTGAAAAGGAAACAATGTTTCATTTATGTGGATCACATATTTAGTTACTTTTTGAAATTTTCTGTAATATATTGATCTGGTTATTGTAAGGGAATGGAATAAGTGTCATGGAGAGCGTTGTTGTCAGATTGAGGGATGTATCTCTTGAACGTTAATGATGATAATCATATGTAAGTGAACGATAGTTAACCAATTGCCTGCATTATTTCCGCGATTCATCTCTTCGCTATCACCGTCATACTTCATTTTTTCCAAACTGGCCGGAAGCGTTTTCCACATGGTCAATCACGTGTTGGAACCACTCAATATTTCCACGCCTTACTGCCCGGCAATAAATCAGATCTCGAAACCAGGAGCGACTTCTTTCACCGGCTTTTTGCACGCTTCAGGCTTTGGCTGATTCGCTGGCAGGTTTGTACAGTCTGGGGCAAAAGGATTCAACGCATCACGATTCAGATAGAGGACAAATAGGATCAGAATGAGGAGGGGGATCAGGATACGTTTTCTTTTCATGGTTATCTTGCTTGGTTGCGTTACGAAAAATGTGGATATGTTAAAAAAACAGGAAAAATTCTAACGCATTACGCGGCTTTTGTCTTTAGCCTGTTCGGTTTCCACTCTATTGTAGTGATTCGATATGGTGAGAGTGGTAGAGATGAAGATGAAAAAGACTCGGTTTGCAGCGATTGGGTTAGCACACAATCACATCTACGACATGTGCCGGCAATTGGTTGATGCAGGTGCGGAATTGGTTGGCGTATTCGAATCTGACCCGGATAATCGAGAGAAATTCACCTCGCTTTTTCCCTCCACTCCTTTTGCGTCCTCGGCGGAACAGTTGATTAGTGATGCGTCGATCGATCTCATCGCCTGCGCGGTAATTCCCAGTGACAGAGCCGAACTGGCGCTGCGCACGCTGGAGGCAGGCAAAGATTTTTTCACGGCCAAACCGCCGCTGACCTCGCTGGAACAGTTGGATGCCGTCCAACGTCGGGTGGCGGAAACGGGTCGTAAGTTTGCCGTGTACTTTAATGAACGCATCAATGTGGATAGTGCGTTATTTGCCGGTGAACTGGTGCAACGGGGTGAAATTGGGCGGGTGATTCAGACCATTGGCGTCGGTCCACATCGTGAACGCGGCGCGCGGCCTGACTGGTTTTATCAAAAGCGCCAGTATGGCGGGATCCTCTGTGATATCGGCATCCACCAGATCGAACAGTTTCTCTATTTTACCGGCAACACCGATGCGCGTGTGGTGACCAGCCAGACCGCGAATTATCACCATCCGCACCATCCCGAATTTGAGGATTTTGGCGATGCGATGCTGCTTGGCGACAATGGGGCAACGGGCTATTTCCGCTGTGACTGGTTTACGCCGGATGGCTTGAGCGTCTGGGGCGATGGCCGCCTGACGATACTGGGAACGGAAGGCTATATTGAAATCAGGAAATATGTCGATCTTACGCGTGGTGAAAGCAACGTCGTTTATCTGGTCAATGGTGACGGAGAACAGCGCTTTACCCCCGCAGGCAGCATCGAACGCGCCTTTTTCCCGGATTTTTTGCGTGACTGCCGTGAGCGCACTGAAAACGCGATGTCGCAGTCACATATCTTCAAGGCAACAGAGTTGTCGATTTTGGCGCAGCAGGCGGCGCAGAAGATTGCCTGATACGGCATTTCCCACGAATTAACCGATAGCAACCGTGCTCCGCAATGGCGCACGGTTGTTCCTTTTCTGTGCATGCTAATGAAACGATCTTATTTAATTTCATATAAATCAAAGGAGTGAAAACTGGCATGGTTTTCGCTTTAGTGAATTCAATCTTGTATACCAGATGGGATTCACATCATGCCAAGAATGACAGGACTCACGCTTCAGGAATGGAAACAGCACTACCAACAGCAGGCCGCTAGCGTTGGCGAGACGTTAAGTTCGCTGCTTGCTAGTCTGTCAGCGGACGATCCCGCGTGGATCGTGCTGGCGACACCTGAGCTGCTTGAAGCGCAGATCGCGGCGCTATTACCGCTGTATCGTGAAAATCCAGACTCGCAGCCGCTGTTCGGTGTTCCCTTTGCCGTCAAAGACAATATTGATGTTGCAGGCTGGCCGACGAGCGCGGCGTGCCCAGCATTTACCTATCTGGCCGACAAGGATGCGACGGCCGTTGCCAAATTAAAAGCGGCAGGGGCCATTGTCATTGGCAAAACTAACCTCGATCAGTTTGCCACTGGGCTGGTGGGCTCGCGCTCACCGTTTGGCGCGGTGCCGAACACCTTCAATGCGGATTATATCAGCGGTGGCTCTAGTTCAGGATCGGCTTCGGTATTAGCGCGTGGACTGGTGGCGTTTTCGTTGGGTACCGACACAGCCGGATCGGGACGGGTTCCCGCAGGTTTTAACAATATTATCGGCCTGAAGCCGACGAAAGGGTGGTTATCGGCAAGCGGTGTCGTACCGGCCTGTCGCCTGAATGACACCATTTCCGTGTTCGCGCTAACGGTCGAAGATGCGTTTACCGTCGCGGAACTGGCTGGTGGGTACGATGCAGCAGATGCATATTCACGCCGCCATCCGGGGTGTGCGCCTGCCGCGCTGCCAACCGCACCGCGTTTTGCTATTCCCAGCGATCCGACCTTTTTTGCCGATGTCACCGCACAGGCAGCATGGCAGCACGCGCTGGCTGAATTAGAAGCGACGGGGGCGACGCTGCATCCCATCGATTTCAGTGCATTCACGCAGTTGGCAGAACAGCTTTACCAAGGCCCTTGGGTGGCGGAACGCACGGTAGCGGTTGGTGGCCTGCTGCGGCAACCGGAGAGTATGGACCCGGTGGTGCACGGTATTGTGGCGAGCGGTGAGCATTTCAGCGCCGTGGATGCTTTCAAAGCCGAATATCTGCGGGCCGAACTGGCACGCCAAATCCAGCAGACGCTGGCCGCGTTCGATGCGTTAGTGGTGCCGACCTCGCCGACCATCCACACGCTTGAGGCGATGAAGCAGGAACCGGTGCGTAACAATTCCCAGTTGGGAACTTACACCAACTTTACCAATCTGGCCGATCTTTCGGCGCTGGCATTGCCTGCACCTTTCCGTGCTGACGGCTTGCCCGCAGGTATCACGCTGATTGCGCCCGCCTGGCACGACCGTGCACTAGCGAGCTTTGGTCTGCGCTGGCAGACGCAACTGGCGCTCACGCTAGGCGCAACCGGAAAACCGCTGCCTTCCGTTTCCGCTGTCTTGCCGCCTTCCGCACTGCACGTTCGTCTCGCCGTTGTCGGCGCGCACCTAACGGGCATGCCCCTGAACCATCAGTTAACTAACCGCGATGCGGTGCGAGTGGAAGAGACGCGTACGGCGGAAAACTATCGCCTTTATGCGCTGGCGAATACGCAACCTGCCAAGCCCGGATTAGCGAAAAGCACCGACGGCGCGGCGATCGTCGTCGAGTTGTGGGACATCCCGCTGGCGCGTTTTGGTGAGTTTGTTGCAGAGATTCCGGCGCCGTTGGGAATTGGCACGCTGACGTTAGCCGACGGGCGACAGGTTAAAGGCTTTATTTGCGAACCGGCCGCGTTAAGCGATGCCACGGATATCACCGCGTTCGGCGGCTGGCGTCATTGGCTCACACGTCAGGAGACGTCTCATGTTTAAGACCGTATTGATTGCTAACCGCGGTGAGATCGCCTGTCGTGCGATACGCACGCTGAAGCGCTTGGGGATTACCAGCGTGGCGATTTACTCCGACGCGGATAAAAACGCGCAGCATGTGAAAGATGCTGATATCGCCGTATCGATTGGCGGGGAAAAGGCTAGCGACAGCTATCTGTGTATCGATAAGGTGCTGGCGGCTGCGCAGCAGACGGGGGCAGAAGCGATCTGGCCGGGCTACGGTTTTCTATCCGAAAGCCTGCCGTTTGCGGCTGCGTGTGAAAAAGCGGGCATCGCATTTGTCGGGCCAACCGCGCAGCAAATTGGCGAATTTGGCCTGAAGCACCGCGCCCGTGAACTGGCCGCGGCTGCCGGTGTGCCGATGACACCGGGAACGCCGCTGCTGGCCTCGTTGGAGGACGCGCTGGCTGCGGCAGAAGAAATCGGCTATCCGGTGATGCTGAAAAGTACCGCCGGTGGCGGGGGTATTGGCCTGACGCGCTGTGCAGATGCCACCGCGCTGCAAGCCGCATGGGAGAGCGTGCGTCGGTTGGGGGAGCAATTCTTCAGCGATGCAGGCGTGTTTCTCGAACGCTGTATCGATCGGGCGCGCCACGTAGAAGTACAGATTTTTGGCGATGGCAAAGGCCGTGTGGTGGCGCTGGGCGAACGTGATTGCTCATTGCAGCGGCGCAACCAGAAAGTGGTGGAAGAAACACCCGCACCGCATTTGCCGGACGCGACACGCGCGGCACTGCTGGCTTCGGCGGTAAAACTTGGCGAGCTGGTCTGCTACCGCAGTGCGGGAACGGTGGAGTTTATCTACGACGCCGAGCGCGATACGTTCTTTTTCCTCGAAGTGAATACCCGATTGCAGGTTGAACATCCGGTGACGGAATGTGTCACCGGACTGGATTTGGTCGAATGCATGCTGCGCGTTGCGGCGGATGAACCGCTGGATTGGGCACTGCTTGCACAACTCCCGCGAGGCGCGGCGATTGAAGTGCGCATTTATGCGGAAGATCCGCTGAAAAATTTCCAGCCCAGCCCCGGTGTGCTAACCGAAGTGGCATTTCCTGACGACGTGCGGGTCGATGGTTGGGTGAGCACTGGCACCGAGGTGTCGGCGTATTACGATCCGATGATCGCCAAACTGATCGTTCACGCAGAAACTCGTGAGCTGGCGTTGGAGAAGATGCAACAGGCGCTGAACGCGACACGTTTGCACGGTATTGCCACCAATCTGGATTACCTGCGCCAAATTATCACCACTGACGCATTCCGTAGCGGAACGGTATGGACGCGAATGCTCGACAGTTTTACGCCGTCTGCGTCAGTGATTGAAGTCATCCAACCCGGCACCTGGAGTAGCGTGCAGGATTATCCCGGACGCCTCGGCTATTGGGATATCGGTGTGCCGCCGTCCGGCCCGATGGACGATTTCGCTTTCCGTTTGGCAAACCGTATTGTCGGTAACGATGAGGCGGCGGCAGGGCTGGAATTTACGCTGCAAGGGCCGATGCTGCGTTTCCACAGTACGGCGGTAATTGCGCTGACGGGGGCTGACTGCCCAGCGACGCTGGATGGGGAGGCGGTACCCTATTGGCAGCCTGTTACGGTAACGGCTGGGCAAACGCTGACGCTGGGGCGGGCGCAGTCTGGCTGTCGCACCTATCTGGCGGTACGCAACGGCATCGATGTACCGCAGTATCTCGGCAGCCGCTCGACGTTCGCTCTCGGAGAATTTGGCGGCCATGCCGGACGAACGCTACGCGTGGCGGATATGCTGGCGATTTCTCAACCCGCATTGCCTGCCTGCACCACGCCCGCGCCGGTGAGCGCACCGCAGGCTGTGGATGCTGCGCTGATCCCGCAGTATGGCAACGACTGGCGCATTGGTGTGCTTTACGGTCCACACGGTGCGCCGGATTTCTTTACTCACGCGGCGATCGACGAATTTTTCGCGGCAGAATGGCAGGTGCATTACAACTCGAACCGACTGGGCGTGCGTCTGGTGGGACCAAAACCAAGCTGGACGCGAGCGAACGGCGGCGAGGCCGGCTTACATCCTTCCAACGTTCACGACTGTGAATATGCGATCGGCGCGGTGAATTTTACCGGCGATTTTCCGGTGATCCTCACACGCGATGGGCCGAGCCTGGGCGGGTTTGTTTGTCCGGTCACTATTGCCAAAGCGGAGCTGTGGAAAGTCGGTCAGGTGAAACCGGGCGATCGTATCCGTTTTCATCCTATCAGCGCTGAGGAAGCGCTGGCACTGGAACAGGCGCAGGCTGACTGCGTGTCCACGCTGGGCGTAACCCGTGCGCCTGCATTTGCAGTTCCCTCGTTGGCGACGACGGAATTCGGCTCTGCAACGGTGTTGGCTGCCGTACAAGCCACGGCGACCACGCCAGTCGCCGTTTACCGTCAGGCAGGCGATAACTACATTCTGATCGAATACGGTGAGAACGTGCTCGATCTGGCGCTGCGGCTGCGTATTCATCTACTGATGATTGCGATCCGCGCTTCTGAGACGGCGGGAATAGAAGAATTGTCGCCCGGCGTGCGTTCGCTACAGATACGTTATGACAGCCGGATTCTTCGCCAGCGTGCGCTGTTGGATCTGTTGCTGCATCTGGAAAGTCAGCTTGGCGACGTCAGCCAGATGAGAGTGCCGTCACGTATTGTCCATTTGCCAATGGCGTTTGAAGACAGCGCCACGCTTGGTGCGGTTGAACGCTACCGTGAAACCGTTCGCGCCCGTGCGCCTTGGCTACCGAATAACGTCGATTTCATCCAGCGTATTAACGGCTTACCGAGCCGTGATGACGTGCGCGACATCATTTTTGATGCCAGTTACCTGATTCTGGGGTTGGGTGACGTTTATCTTGGCGCGCCTTGTGCCGTGCCGGTTGATCCTCGTCACCGTCTGCTTAGCTCAAAATACAATCCGGCGCGCACCTTCACCGCCGAAGGCACGGTCGGTATCGGCGGCATGTACATGTGCATTTACGGCATGGATTCGCCGGGTGGCTATCAATTGGTGGGACGCACGCTGCCGATCTGGAACAAGTTCCTCAAAAACGATCAGTTCATCGTCGATGAACCATGGCTGCTGCGCTTCTTCGATCAGGTGCGGTTTTATCCGGTTAGCGAAGCTGAGCTGACGACGCTGCGTGAGGATTTTCGCGAAGGACGTGCCGCGATCCGCATCGAAGAAACCACGTTTGATTTCGCTGAACACACCCGTTTCCTGACGGAACAAGCAGACGATATTGCCGCGTTTCGCCAGCGTCAGGCCGCTGCATTTGAAACCGAAGTGGCGCTGTGGCAGCAGGAGGACGACAACATACCGCTGGAAGACACGCCACCGATATCCGAAGAAAACGACGAAGATGCGTTTCAGGTCAGTGCAGATATGAACGGCAATATCTGGAAAGTACTGGTGACTGTCGGCGATGTCATTGAAGTCGGACAACCGCTGATTATCGTTGAAGCCATGAAAATGGAACTGACGATCAGCGCGCCGCAGTCAGGCCGGGTGAAGCGCATCGGCTGTCAGCCGGGACGACCAGTTAGCCCCGGTGATGCCTTGCTATGGCTGGAATAAAGTATGCGTCTGCATAAAACGGACGACAGGTAATAAACGGCGAGGTGGATAAAACGATGCGAACAGGCACCCAAAAAAGCAGTAAAGATCGTCCGGAAGCACTGGCAGAACGGGTGTATCAGGCGCTGAAAAACGACATTTTCGATTTTCGCCTGATGCCGGGCGATCGCTTTAGTGAAAATGAGATTGCCGAGCGGATGTCGGTCAGCCGCACGCCAGTGCGTCAGGCGCTGTTCTGGCTGGAGCGGGAAGGGTATGTCGAAGTCTATTTCCGCAGCGGCTGGCAGGTTCGTCCGTTTGATTTCGCCTATTTCGAAGAACTGTATGACTTCCGCATTGTGCTGGAGCGCGAAGCCATTCGCCGACTGTGCGGGATGCCGCCGGGGCGCTGCGCTGAATTACTGGCTGACCTGAAACGCTTCTGGATTGAGGAACCGCGTCTGGATGATGGGAAGGTCGTATCCCGTTACGACGAAGCGTTTCATCGGGGGCTGGTTGCGGCGGCGGGCAATAGCGAAATGGCGCGCGTTCACGGTGAACTGACGGAGAAAATCCGCATTATTCGCCGTCTCGACTTCACCCGTGAGGATCGCATCGATGCGACTTATAAAGAGCATGCCCGGATTCTGCTGACGATATTGCAACAACACACCGAGGAGGCGCAGCGCATTCTGACTGACCACATTGCCGTTAGTAAGGCCGAAGTCAGGAAAATCACCCTGCACATGCTACAGCAGGCACGGCCTCAATCTGTTTCAACGCAATCGGCTCCAACTGAATCAGTTTCATCTAACGCATCACACGATTCCATTCTCACTCAACATGACTTAAGGGCTAATAAATGAAAAGACGTTCATTGCTAAAAGTTTTTGCGCTTTCCGCAACGGTAGTGGGTATGGGGCTAACCTGGAGCGTGCAGGCGGCGGAGACTATCAAAGTCGGCATTATGCATTCGCTGTCCGGCACAATGGCGATTTCGGAAACGCCACTGAAGGATGTGGCGCTGATGGCCATTGATGAAATCAACGCCAAAGGTGGGGTGCTAGGTAAAAAACTGGAGCCGGTCGTGGTCGATCCAGCCTCGAACTGGCCGCTGTTTGCTGAAAAGGCGCGCCAGTTGCTGACGCAGGACAAAGCGGCGGTAGTGTTCGGCTGCTGGACATCGGTATCGCGTAAATCAGTGCTGCCCGTGTTTGAAGAGTTAAACGGTTTGCTGTTCTATCCGGTGCAGTATGAGGGTGAAGAGATGTCGCCGAACGTGTTCTATACCGGTGCGGCACCCAATCAGCAGGCGATCCCTGCCGTGGAATACCTGATGAGTGAAGACGGCGGGGCAGCGAAACGTTTCTTCCTGTTGGGTACTGACTATGTGTATCCGCGTACCACCAACAAGATCCTGCGTGCGTTCCTGCATGCGAAAGGCGTGCAGGACAAGGATATCGAGGAAGTTTATACGCCGTTCGGCCACAGCGATTATCAGACCATCGTGTCCAACATCAAGAAATTTTCGACAGGCGGTAAGACGGCGGTGGTTTCCACCATCAACGGCGATTCCAACGTGCCGTTCTATAAAGAACTGGCGAATCAGGGTATCAAAGCGACCGACGTGCCGGTTGTCGCATTCTCGGTAGGTGAAGAAGAGCTGCGCGGGATTGATACCAAACCGCTGGTCGGCCATTTGGCGGCATGGAACTATTTTGAATCGGTAGATAACCCAACCAATACCGACTTCGTGGACGCTTACAAAGCCTATGCCAAAGCGAAAAACCTGCCGAATGCGGGGACGGTGGTGACTAACGATCCAATGGAAGCCACCTATGTCGGTATTCACATGTGGGCGCAGGCGGTAGAAAAAGCGGGCACCACAGACGTGGATAAAGTACGCGTCGCCATGGCGGGTCAAACCTTTGCCGCACCGGATGGTTTTACGCTGACGATGGACAGCACTAACCACCATTTGCATAAGCCGGTGATGATTGGCGAAATCGAGGAAAACGGTCAGTTCAACGTGGTCTGGCAAACCGATAAACCGGTTCGCGCCCAACCGTGGAGCCCGTACATCGCCGGTAATGATAAGAAGCCCGATCATCCAATCAAAGCAGCGCAGTAAACGTCATCCCTCCACGCCCCGTCCAGCATACTGGACGGGGATATTCCCTCTCTTATATGGCGGACATTGCGATGATTAATCGTCAATTATCTACGTTTGTGCTGTCGCTGTGTCTGATGCTTCCTTTGCTGGCTCAGGCCGGACCTGCGGCCGATTTTTCCGCCGCCAGCCGCACGCAGCAGGCCGAACTGTTGCAACAATGGGCCGCAGCGCCGGAACCTGTGCGCTTGCCGCTGCTACAGGCGTTGCGCGATGAATCGGTGGTGCTCGATCGAGATCAGCAGCCGTTTATGGATGTACAGGGCACGTTAACGCCGCTGGAAGGGAATGCCCAACCGGTGGGCGCGACCAAAAAGCTGTTTATGAATAACCGCCTGCGCGTGCTGATTGCCACGGCGCTGGCCTCGCACCAGTTAGTCAGTGATGACGCAACCACTCGCCTGAATGCGGTGCGGCAATTACAAAGCGACAGCAGTGCGGAACAGTTGCCGCTTCTGGTACAGCGACTGAGCGTAGAAAAAAATGCACAGGTGCACGATGCGCTGAATATTGCTATTGCCACTCGGCAGCTAAGCGATGTCGATCCACTGGTGCGTCTTGAGGCGGTCAAACGACTCGGACAGACCGGCGCTCCGCAAATGCAGGCACTGTTACAGCCGTTAACGCAGGCCCCGAATGAACCAGATACCGGCGTGCGTGCGGCGGCGCAGGAGAGTCTGGATCAGATTAAGCAGAGTTTGATCGTCGGCGATCTGCTAGGGCAGGCGTTTACTGGTCTGTCGCTTGGCTCGATTTTGCTGCTGGCGGCGCTCGGGCTGGCGATCACCTACGGGTTATTGGGCGTTATCAACATGGCACACGGTGAAATGTTGATGCTGGGCGCGTACGCGACTTGGTTGGTGCAGTCGCTGTGCCAGCAGTTTGCGCCCGCCTGGCTGCCGTATTATCCGCTACTGGCGCTGCCTGTCGCTTTTTTTATCACGGCAGGCGTTGGTATGGCGCTGGAGCGCACGGTGATTCGCCATCTCTATGGGCGCCCACTGGAAACGCTACTGGCAACCTGGGGGATTAGCCTGATGCTGATCCAACTGGTGCGGATGCTGTTTGGTACGCAGAATCTGGAGGTTGCGAACCCTGCGTGGCTGTCCGGCGGGCTGCGTTTGTTGCCAAATCTGGTGCTGCCGTATAACCGCATCGCGGTGATCTTGTTCGTACTCGGCGTGCTGCTGCTCACCTGGTTACTACTCAATAAAACCCGTCTTGGCATGAATGTGAGGGCGGTGACGCAAAACCGCGCGATGGCGGACTGCTGCGGCGTGCCGACCGGACGCGTCGATATGCTGGCCTTCGGTTTGGGTTCTGGTATCGCTGGTCTTGGTGGCGTAGCGCTGTCGCAATTGGGCAACGTCGGGCCGGAACTGGGACAGGGTTACATCATCGATTCCTTCCTCGTCGTTGTGTTGGGCGGCGTCGGACAGCTTGCAGGGACGGTGGTGGCTGCGTTTAGTCTCGGCATTCTCAACAAAGTGCTGGAGCCGCAGATCGGTGCGGTGCTGGGCAAAATCGTCATTCTGGTACTGATCGTGCTGTTTATTCAGAAACGGCCACAGGGCCTGTTTGCATTCAAAGGGCGGGTGATTGACTGATGACGCAACCTATTACGCAATCTATTAAACAACCGATGACGATAACCCTGACGCAGCGTGCACCGCGACTCATGCTTGGCCTTGGTTCAATCATTCTATTCGCTTTGCTGGTACTGCCGTTTCTTGCGCTGTTACCCGCAGATAACCCGCTGGCTATCTCCACTTATACGCTGACGCTGATTGGCAAAATTTTGTGCTATGCCATTGTTGCCGTGGCGCTGGATCTGGTGTGGGGCTATGCCGGGCTGCTATCACTCGGTCACGGCCTGTTTTTTGCGCTGGGCGGCTATGCCATGGGCATGTATCTGATGCGACAAGCCGCTGGCGAGGGGGTGCCCGCGTTTATGTCATTCCTGTCGTGGACGGAGCTACCGTGGTTCTGGGCAGGCACGCAGTATTTCGCCTGGGCGCTGTGCCTGATCGTACTGGTGCCGGGCGTACTGGCGTTTGTATTCGGTTGGTTCGCGTTCCGCTCCAAAATCAAGGGTGTCTATTTCTCGATCATGACGCAGGCGCTGACCTACGCCGGGATGTTGCTGTTCTTTCGTAACGAAACTGGCTTTGGTGGCAATAACGGATTCACCGGTTTTACTACACTGTTGGGTTTTCCCATTACGGCCACCGGGACACGTATCGGGTTGTTTGTTGCCACCGTGCTGTTGCTGACCGCCAGCCTGCTGGTGGGGTTTGCGCTGGCGCGCAGTAAATTTGGCCGTGTGTTGACGGCGGTGCGCGATGCGGAAAACCGGCTGATGTTCTGCGGCTACGATCCGAAAGGTTTCAAACTGTTTGTCTGGACGCTTTCCGCGGTGCTGTGCGGGCTGGCTGGCGCGCTGTATGTACCTCAAGTTGGCATCATCAATCCCAGTGAAATGTCGCCGACCAACTCCATCGAAGCCGCTATTTGGGTTGCGCTGGGAGGACGCGGAACGCTAATCGGCCCACTGCTCGGTGCGGGGATCGTCAACGGAGCAAAAAGCTGGTTTACCGTGGCCTTTCCCGAATACTGGCTGTTCTTTTTAGGGCTGATGTTTATTCTCGTCACGCTATTTTTGCCACGTGGGGTGATTGGATTGTTGAGGAGGAAGAAACATGACTGAGCCTGTATCTGTACCTTCAGTGCCTGCACCAACGGCTTCTTCGCCGACCCAGTTTGCCCAGCGACACCCGTCGGATCGCCATCGGCACCAGACCGACCCGGTGCTGCAACTCGACAAGATTAACGTAAGTTTTGACGGCTTTCGGGCGCTCACCGATCTCTCGTTGCAGATTGGCGTGGGGGAGTTGCGTTGCATCATCGGACCAAACGGCGCGGGGAAAACCACGCTGATGGATGTTATCACCGGTAAAACGCGACCGGATAACGGTAAGGTGTTTTACGATCAATTCACTGACTTGACGACGCTATCGCCAGTAGACATCGCCCGCGCGGGAATTGGGAGGAAATTCCAAAAACCGACGGTGTTTGAAGCGCTGACGGTGTTTGAAAACCTCGAAATTGCGCTGAAAACCGACAAGTCGGTGTGGGCAAGCCTGCGCGCCAGACTGAGCGGCGAACAACGCGACCGGATTGACGACACGCTGGCGCTGCTGCGGCTTGGTCACGAACGCCAGCGACCAGCAGGGCTGTTGTCGCATGGGCAAAAGCAGTTTCTGGAAATTGGCATGCTGTTGGTTCAGGAACCGCATCTTTTGTTGCTTGATGAACCTGCCGCCGGAATGACGGACGCAGAAACTGCCTACACCGCCGAGTTGTTCCGCAGTCTGGCAGGCAAACACTCGCTGATGGTGGTGGAACACGATATGGGCTTTGTCGAGAGCATTGCTGACCACGTTACGGTGTTACATCAGGGACAGGTGCTGGCAGAAGGATCGCTACGCGAGGTGCAGGCGAATGAGCAGGTGATTGACGTTTATCTGGGGCGCTAACATGTTAGAAATTTCAGAACTTAATCAATATTACGGCGGTAGTCACATCCTGCGCGGTCTGTCTTTTGAGGTAAACCACGGCGAGATTACCTGTCTGTTAGGGCGCAACGGTGTAGGGAAAACCACGCTGTTGAAATGCCTGATGGGGCTGATTCCGGCGAAGTCCGGCACCATTCGCTGGCAGGGCGACGCGATTAACACACGTAAACCTTATCAGCGTGTGCAGGCGGGTATTGCCTACGTGCCACAGGGGCGGGAAATTTTTCCTCGTCTGACGGTGGAGGAGAATCTGCTGATGGGGCTATCACGCTTTCCGGGCAAACAAGCGCGGCAGGTGCCCGATGAGATCTACCAACTTTTTCCCGTATTGGATGAGATGAAACAGCGGCGTGGCGGCGATTTATCCGGCGGACAGCAGCAACAGTTGGCGATTGGTCGGGCGCTGGCCTGTAAACCACAGTTGCTGATTCTGGATGAACCGACAGAAGGGATACAGCCGTCGGTGATTAAAGAGATTGGCACCGTAATCCGTCAACTGGCTCAACGTGGCGATATGGCGATTCTGCTGGTCGAGCAGTTTTACGACTTTGCCGCCGAGCTAGCTGACAGTTATCTGGTGATGTCTCGCGGAGAAATCATACAGCGCGGGCGAGGCGAAACGATGGAACAGGACGGCGTAAGAGGGCTGGTCGCGATTTAACCCGCATCACTCTCTTGCTGCCTTTCTGAAACTCGAATTATTTAGGGGTAGTTTTAAATTGAACACTGAAAATCAGTGGTGTATAAAACATGGCGCAGTACGCTGCTAATTATTTGGGGTGGTGTGGTATAGCAGTAAGTAAACGGAAGTTAAAATTAATATAATGTATTATTAGGAGTCTAATTATTATGTCTACTATGGTGTTTTGCAGAGGATGCGGCAAGGAAATTCATAGCTCGGCCAAAGCATGCCCACAGTGTGGGGCTACGCAGGCTGGTGGGAAGGGCGAGAAAAGTAGAATATCTGCCGCATTGTTTGCCGCTTTTTTGGGCGGCTTTGGCGCTCATAAATTCTACTTAGGAAAGGTTGGCCAAGGGATTTTATATTTACTTTTTTGCTGGACGTTTATTCCAAGCATTATTGCGTTTGTGGAGTTTATTATTTACCTGTGCGATTCAGATGAAGATTTCGCCAGGAAATATGGCTAATAGTATCGTTTAATCAGGCTCACTACGGTGAGCCTGATTGATGTTTAATCGACAAATTATTTTACAGCACCTTATTCAAAAAGTTGATCGTCCGCGGATGACGGGGATGGTTCAGCACCTGCCAAGATTCGCCGCTTTCGACAATTTTTCCATCGACCATAAATACCACGCGGTCGGCGACTTCGCGGGCAAAGCCGATTTCATGTGTAACGACAACCAGCGTCACGCCGGAGCGGGCAAGTGATTTGATGACATCCAGCACCTCGCCAACCAGTTCAGGATCGAGCGCGGACGTCGGTTCATCAAACAGTATCACTTTCGGCTTGAGTGCCAGCGCACGGGCGATGGCGACACGCTGTTGCTGACCACCGGAAAGATGGCGCGGATAAGATTGCGCTTTGTGACGAAGTCCAACACTTTCCAGTAGGGTAAAGGCGACATCTTCCGCTTCCTGCCGTGAATACAGTTTATGTGCCAGTGGGGCTTCAATGATGTTTTCCAATACGGAAAGGTGCGGAAACAGATTAAAATTCTGGAACACATAACCGACGTTGATACGCTGGCGTAACACCTCCTTCTCTTTCAATTCATAGAGCGTATTTCCTTTGCGGCGATAGCCGATGTAGTCGCCATCGATACGGATAAAGCCTTCATCCACGCGCTCAAGATGATTAATGGTGCGCAGCAGCGTAGATTTCCCCGAACCAGATGGGCCGAGGATTACCGTGACGGAGCCGGGCTCCAGCGTCAGATTGATATCCTCCAGCGCTTTATGCTGACCAAAATGTTTCGCCACATTGCGGATCTCGATCAGCCCACGCGCGCTTTCTGCCTGTGGCTGTGCGGTGGTGCGTGCATGCGCAAAGTAGTCGATAGCTTCAGACATGGTAAATCTCCAGAATCAGATGAGTGAACGTGCGCGTTTGCGCGTCAGGAAACGGACGAGCTTCTGGCGCGGTGTGGGGGGCATTTCACGCACGGCACCGCGGGACACATAGCGTTCCACGTAGTATTGGACGATGGAGAGCACGGTGGTAATCAGCAGATACCAGATGGTGGCGACCATCAGCAGCGGAATAACCTGTTGCGTCCGGTTGTAGATGACCTGAACGGTGTAAAACAGCTCCGGCAGCGCCAGTACGTAAACGATCGACGTGCCTTTCGCCAGACTGATGATCTCGTTGAAGCCCGTGGGCAGAATGGAGCGCAGCGCCTGCGGCAGAATGATGCGCACCGTGCGGCGGCCACCGGGCAGGCCGAGTGCCGCGGAAGCTTCAAACTGACCTGCGTCCACGCCGAGAATACCGCCACGAATAATTTCCGCCGTATACGCGGATTGCACCAGCGTCAGACCAAGCACGGCGACGGAAAACTGATCCAGCAGGTCAATCGTCGGATAGCGTAGGAACACGATAGACGTGAACGGAATCCCTAGCGCCAGTTCGTCATAGAGATATGAGAAGTTGTAGAGAATGATTAGCACCAGAATCAACGGCAACGATCGGAACAGCCAGATATACAGCCATGACAGCGTGGAAAGCAGGTAAGACGGCGAAAGGCGGGCCAGTGCCAGCGCGGTGCCGAAAATAACGCTGAATACTGTGCCAAGCGCGGTCAACAGCAGCGTTTGCCCCAGCCCGGTAAGGATCACCGGATTAAAAAACCATTCGGCAAAGACCGCCCATTCCCAGCGAGGGTTCAGCGCGATAGATTGAATAATTCCGGCAAAGATAAACAGCGAAAACAGCGCACCGGCAAAACGGAAAGGATAACGCGCGGGAACAATGTTTAATGGCGGTTCCTGCGCCTGGCTCAGCGGTGGCTGTTGAGAAGACGTTTGTAGAGATTGCGTCATGATCGATACCATTTGAAGGTGAGGCTGAAAAATGTCGTTTTGTAGTTAGTGCATAGGGTTAGTACCGGTGCATAAGGGTCAACACACTTTCAAATGGCGGGCGATAAGCTCAACTTCCGTTTGCCACGCGGCTTGTGGCGTCGCCGTTTCGACCAGCGCTTTCTTAAACGGTAAACGCCCGTCGTAAGGCGGAATACTGTAAGTCACCGGATCGACGGTAGTATCGAACTGAGGCGTATAGCCGTGGCTCAGGTATAAACTCACCGCTTCAGGTTGACGGAAACCCGTCGTCAGGAAAAAATGCTGATAGCCTAGTCGCCGGGCGTGTTGCTCCAGCTCTTGCATCACTTTTCCTGCTAGCCCCTGACGGCGCAGCGAGCTATCCGTCCATACTCGTTTAATCTCAGCGGTGGTGCTGTCGTAGCGTTTAAACGCACCGGTGGCAATCGGTACGCCCCGACGCAGCAGCGCAATAAAAATGCCGTGCGGCTGCTGGTAGATTCCCGGTGGATCGCTTTCCCGCTCACCAAAAAAGTCGCCATAGCGCTGTTCGTATTCCGCGAACAGACCGTCGATAATGGGGGCCACGATAGGATCTTCGGGCTGGGTAATAATGAAGATATCGTCGGACATAAGTACTCCTGATTCATTAACATATTACGGGCTATCGGTAACGTGCATGGCGTCCCGATAGCCATAGAACAGGGTTAATCGCCCAGCCCCGGTGGATTGATTTCTGAATGGCCGATTCGCTCAATACTCTCTCCCCAACGGTTCAACACCTGATCGTATTCGCCGCTTTTAATCACACCATTCAGCGCGGTATTAATTGGCTGTACCAAGCCGCTGCCTTTGCGCGTGGTGACCGCGATGTGCGCGACGTTGGGGTAACCGCCGTTTACCGTACCGACATGCTTAACTTTGCCAGTCAATTCGGCCTTGTAGGCACCGATCACATTTGGACCAAAATAGGCATCAGAACGGCCGGATTGCAGGCTTAGGTTGGCCGCGGCATCGTCCGTGACATAGATAGGCTGAAAAGCGGGTAGGCCGCTGGCGCGATTCTGTTTATCCCACGCCAGCAGTACGGCTTCCTGATTGGTGCCTGAACCGACGATGATTTTCAGACCAGCGATGTCTTTCGCTTCGTTGATGGATTGAATCTTACTGGTGGATTTCACATAGAAGCCGAGTGAGTCGATGCGGTAAGTGGCGAAATCAAACTTTTCTTTACGCTCTTTGGTGACGGTAATATTGATGATGGCGGCGTCGTACTTGCCGGAGGTCACGCCGAGCGGCCAGTCTTCCCACGAGGTGGGCACAATGTTCAGTTCCAGCCCAAGGCTGTCTGCCACCAGTCGGGCGATATCCGGCTCGCTGCCCACCACGGTTTTGTTGTCGTCCGCCAGAAAGGCCAGCGGCGGTGACGATCCCAACGCGGCAATGGCGACAGTGAACTTGCCCGGCGTAACAAATTTAAAATCGGCCGGAATTTGCGTGATAGCCTCTGCATTTTTCGGCGCATGGATTGGCTGCTGATTGGCTTTCAGGTCGATGGCGGCCTGTACGCTTGTTACGGACAGCGTGCCAAGCAGCAGCGATCCCGTCAGTAACGTTGTCAAAAACGAGGGGCGCACGCGAGGGGGCGCGACCGAATGTGCGATGGTGTGGGCGATCTCTTTTTGCATCTGTTTTTCCCTTACAGGTTATTATTTATAATGGTGACATTGTCACTTTCAAAGTGAGTCACTGTTCCTTACTCGCCGATACCCGGCGGATTCACTACGGATTGCGCGATCTTTTCATCGTCTTCACCCCAGCGATCCAGTACCTGTGCATAGCTACCATTGTGGATCGTGCCATTGATGGCGGTGCTGATTGCCTGTGCTAAACCATTGCCTTTCTGCGTGGTGACCGCGACATAAGCGACCGTCGGGCCTTTGCCGACCATGCGAGTTTTGCCCGTTAACGCCGCTTTATAAGCCCCGATAGAGTGCGGACCGAAAAACGCATCGACGCGTCCAGACTGAATGCTCAGATTGGCGGCGGCATCGTCGGTGACGTAGATTGGCTGTACAGGGGGCAGGCCGTTGGCACGGTTTTGTCGATCCCACCCCAGCAGAATGTTTTCCTGATTGGTGCCGGAACCGACAATCACCTTCAGGCCTGCCACGTCTTCTGGCTTGTTGATTGCGGTAATTTTGCTGGTCGATTTCACGTAGAAACCCAGCGTATCAATGCGGTAGGTGGCGAAATCGAACTTCTCTTTGCGCGGTTTCGTCACGGCAATATTAAAAATAGCGGCATCGTATTTCCCTGCCGTGATGCCCAGCGGCCAGTCCTCCCAAGAAGCAGGAACCAGTTTCAACTCCAGTCCGAGGCTATCGGCCACCAGTCGTGCGATGTCGGCATCGCTGCCGACAATCGTCTTGTTGTCGTCAGCCAGCAACGACAGCGGTGGTGAACTGAGCGCCGAGACGGTAACCGTCAGCTTACCCGGCGTCACAAATTTGAAATTAGCCGGGATCTGCGCGATGGCTTCGGCGTTTTTCACCGTGTGAATGGGAGTCTGGTTGGCCTTGAGATCGATACGGCTGACGAAACCCACGTCTTGAGCCAGTGCACTTATCGCCAGCGTGGCGCTTAATAACGCTGCCAGACGGGTTACGGTGATAAAAGGGGAACGTTTCACGGTGAATCTCCTATTACGCGAACTAGCGCGTGAATTGATTCACCGGATAGTCCAGCGCCAGATTTTCCCGTAGCGTGTAGCCGGCATACTCCTGACGAAACAGGCCGCGCTGTTGCAGCAGGGGAACGACGCGATCGACAAAATGATTGAGTGTATCCGGCGTGCCGCCCTGAATAATGAAGCCGTCTGCAGCGTCGTTTTCAAACCAGAGCTGTAAGCCATCCGCCACTTGCTCAGGCGTACCGCTGAAGACCGGACGGGGTGACGCCGCTTCTAGCGCGACCTGTCGTAGCGTTAAGCCTTTTTCCTGCGCGTTGCGTTTGATTTCATCGGTAGTGCTGCGGAAGCTGTTTTTCCCCAGATCGCCGATATCAGGGAAGGGCTCATCCAGCGGATGTTGTGGGAAGTCGTAGTGTTCAAAATAGCGACCCAAATAATTGAGGGCATCCTCAATCGTCACCAATTGTGCGGTTTCCTGATACTGACGCTCCACATCTTCCGCATCGTTGCCGACAATCACACTGACGCCCTGGAAGATGTGCAGTTGATCGGTGCGGCGACCGTTTTCTTCCAACTTCTGTTTTACTTCGCGGTAATAACGCTGTGAGTCTTCCAGCGTGTGTTGATGAGTAAAGATGGCATCGGCATGTTTAGCGGCAAGTTTTTGCCCGTCCTCAGACGCGCCAGCCTGAAATACGATAGGGCGACCCTGTGCAGAGCGGCCAATATTCAGCGGGCCCTGTACCGAGAAGAATTCTCCCTGATGATTCAGCGTGTGTAACTTTTCAGGTTCGAAGAACTGTCCACTGGCTTTGTCGCGAATAAAAGCATCATCTTCCCAGGAATCCCACAGACCTTTCGCCACCTGAAGAAATTCATCGGCAATGCGATAGCGCAGCGCGTGTTCTGGGTGCTGTGCGCGGGAAAAATTTTTCGCCGATCCTTCCAGTGGTGATGTCACCACATTCCATCCCGCGCGGCCGTTGCTGAGGTGATCGAGGCTGGAAAACTGTCGGGCGGTGGTAAATGGTTCGGAATATGACGTCGAGAGCGTGCCAACCAGACCAATATGGCTGGTAACCGTAGCCAGTGCGGAGAGTAACGTTAACGGCTCGAAACGGTTGAGAAAGTGGGGGATGGATTTTTCATTGATATACAATCCGTCTGCTACGAAGACAAAATCAAATTTACCCTGTTCGGCTTTTTTCACCGCGTCCAGAATAAAACCAAAATTAATACTGGCATCGGGGACGACATTTTTATGTCGCCACGCGGACATATTTCCCGCTGCACCTTGCAATATTAAACCCAGTCTTAATTGTCGTTTTGATGATATTTGTTTTTCACTCATTATTAGAAACCTTTTATTAAGCGAATATACTTCCATGAAGGTGAAAATAATCCATCAATAAATCGGCTATCAATCGATAAGCCATCAATAGGTATTCACGTATTCAATGAAAGGTTAATGGGACGTTAATAGTGTGTTTTCACTATTGATGAGGCGAGGTATGATGTAAAACAACAAAAATGTATAATGAAATTCAAAAATTTCAGATGATGGCGCGATTTGTTTTGTTAGTATGATGTTAATGGCTATGTGTCTCGCCGTATCTAAAGGATAAAATTTGATGTCTGATTTGACAGTTGAACGACGCGTAACTGCGAATGACGCCGTTCCCTCTGCGGCGGTGACCACCGTTGACCAGCAGGCGTTTCGCGATGCAATGGCAAAGCTGAGCGCGGCGGTTAATATCGTTACCACCGATGGCCCGGCTGGTAAGGCCGGATTCACGGCGTCTGCCGTGTCCAGCGTCAGTGATTCGCCCGGCACGCTGTTGGTGTGTCTGAATCGTGGTTCATCGGTGTATCCCACGTTTCAGGCGAATGAACATTTGTGCGTCAATACGCTAGCGGCACACCATGAAAAATTGTCGTCGTTGTTTGGGAGTCGGTCGTCTACTGAAGAACGGTTTGCGGCGGCGGAGTGGGACGTGTTACACACGGGATCACCGGTGTTGCAGGATGCTTTGGTCGCGTTTGACTGCCGGGTTGAGGAAGTGGTGAGCGCGGCGACGCACGATATCTTTATTTGCCGAGTATTAGCGATTAAGCAGGGCAAAAATACCGATGGTCTGGTGTATTTTTCCCGTGGTTATCACGTTGTTCGCGGTTAATTGGTATCGCTTTCTCTCCTAATACCTTTATTTTAATGCGTAAAATAGCTGCCTCCGTCAGGTCAATCTGGCGGAGGTGATGAATTGGTTACGTCAATCCGATATTAGGAGAGACACGGGGATGAGGTTCCCGCAGGGACGCCTCACCCCGTGGTTGCTCCGGGTATCTCGATCGTCAAACGATCGGCATTACCGCCTGTGGAACGGTGCTTTTCGTGGTGCGCAGGCGATGCAGTGCGGCTTCCGCTAGCTGCGCAAAGTAGCGTGATGCAGGAGCAATGGCGCTTTCATCCGGGTTGAACTGAGGGTGATGTAAGCCAAATTCGCTGTTTGAACCAATGCTGACGAAGGTGCCCGGCACTTCCTGAAGGTAAAGGGCAAAATCCTCACCGCTCATTTGCAGTTCAGCGTTTTCAACCCGATAGCCTGCGTCTTGGGCAATTTGCTTGCTGAAATCGGCCCATTCGCTGGTGTTCACGACCGCAGGCGGGCCGGGATACCACTTCAGCTCCGCTTTCGCGCCCAGCGCAAGGGCAATACCGCCAATCAGTTGCTCAATTCGCTCCGGTATTTCCGCACGGATCGCGGCATTGTAGGTTCGTACCGTGCCTTCCAATTCTACCGTTTGCGGCAGTACGTTCCAGGTGTTGCCCCCTTGAATGCGTGTGACGCTGATGACCAGCGATTCCAGCGAACTGAAGCTGCGACTGGGCAACGTTTGCAGCGCATTGACGATGTTACAGGCGGTGACGATGCTGTCGATGCCTTGTTCAGGCTTGGCTGCATGCGCGCCTTTGCCCGTAATGTGAATAGCGAAGCGATCCACGTTGGCATAAAACGGGCCGCTGCGTGTGGCAAAGGTGCCAGCAGGAAGTTCCGGCGCATTGTGCAGGCCGAAAACAGCGGCAACATCAGCGAGTGCCCCGGCACGGATGAGCTGTTTGGCACCGGTAGAAACCTCTTCTGCCGGTTGGAAAAATAACCTGACTTTGCCCGGTAAGACAGGTTCACGTTTTTTCAGCAGGCAGGCGGCGCCGAGCATTACGGCAGTGTGGAAATCGTGCCCACAGGCGTGCATGACGCCAGCGTGTTGGGAGCGAAAATCGACATCAACCAATTCTTCAATCGGCAGTGCATCAATATCGGCACGCAGCGCAATAGTTGGGCCGCTACCATGACCGATTTCGGCAACGACGCCAGTGGTTAACGCCAGAGGTAACAGACGGATGTCTTTTTCTTGTAACCAGCGGGTAATGTGCGCGGTGGTTTGGTGTTCCTGATTGGATAATTCCGGGTACTGATGCAAGTGCCGTCGCCAGTTAATTAACTGTTGCTCAAATGACGTATCACAACAGGGGATAGATTCAGCCATATCAATACACCTCCTTAACAAAACGTAAACATGGTAAAGGTAGCCGATAGCCACTCAATGGATAAATACCATCTGGTTATATTTCATGTCTTTTTATGATGGCGCTTTTTGTATTTATTTATTATGAATATTTCTGCTAACAAAATTCATTATTGATATTTATTTTCCACACCTTTATGCAACATCCTTTCTATTGTTTTTTACTCTTAATATTGTTGGCGGAGCGTCGCTAAAAATAAGGAAACATCGTGGGATATAAGCTCAGTTTATTAGATCAAAGCCCCATTGCCGAAGGAATGAGTACAGCGCAGGCGTTGGCGCAAACCGTGTCGCTGGCAAAAGTGGCGGAAGCGCTTGGTTATTACCGCTTTTGGGTTTCCGAGCATCATAATTCCGCTGAATTGGCAGGTTCGTCTCCTGAAGTCTTGATCACTTGGCTATTGGCGCACACGACAACGTTGCGCATCGGCTCCGGCGGCGTGATGTTACAGCACTACAGTCCGTATAAGGTTGCAGAGAATTTCCATGTCATCAGTGCGTTGTCCGGCGGGCGTGTGGATTTAGGTATCGGTAAAGCACCGGGCGGGTTGCCGCTGGCGACACGCGCACTTCAGCAGGAAATAGGCGAGGCCGAGCGAGTTGCCTTCACGGAAAAGTTACATCAGCTCAACCGTTTTCTCGGCAGTTATGATGATACTGCCGAGCGCCTGAATGCGACGCCGCTGCCAGAACATACGCCACAGCGCTTTTTGTTGGGGGCCAGTCAGGAGAGTGCGCGGTTAGCCGCATCGCTGGGCTGGAGTTTTGTATTCGCGGGATTCATTAATGCCAGCGAAGCACTGTTAACGGAATCACTCTTGAGCTACCGGGAATTGAAGCCTGCCAACGCTCAGACGTTGTTGTCGCTATCAGTGATTGCCGCTGAACATCATGAAGATGCGGAGGCGCTGGCTAGCACACAGTATAACTATAAGGTTTATATTGAAAACAAACCGCCGCTAACGGTAGGCAGTCAGGAGCAGGCCGAAAATTTCGTTCGACAGGCGGGCGCGACAGATTTCCGTATTGAGCAGGAGCCACGGCATGTGCTTTACGGCACGCCGGAACATATTCATCAGCGTCTGGAGAGCTATCATCAGCGTTTTGGGGTCGATGAGTTCATTATCCATACGCCCGTGACGTCACCCCGTGAGCGTGAGGCATCAATTCGACTGTTGGCGCAGCGCTGAAAAACGATTAAATACGTGAGTGATGACAATGTTATGGCATATTACAGGCGGTAATCTAGGTTTGTTTGAGGCAGAAAAACCGAGGTTATGCGATGGCAGTGCCGGAAAGCAAAGAAGCGTTGATCAAGGCAATTAACAATCAGTTTGCGTTGCTAATGAAGAAGATTGATGCGGTATCCGCTGAACGTGCCTTCTTATCTGAGATGGTAGGGCATGCGAAGGGAACGCAGATGAGCCCAGCAAATCTGGTAGCATATCTGCTAGGTTGGGGAAATTTGGTGCTGAAATGGCATGAGGATGAAGCTCAGGGCAAACCCATCGATTTCCCCGCGGCCGGTTATAAATGGAATCAACTTGGCCTGCTGGCACAAAAATTCTATCAGGACTATGCCCCTATTACCGATTGGGCGGAACTGGTCGCGCTGCTTGCCGCGAATAAACTGGCACTCATCGCACTGGTTGAACGCTATACCGATGAACAACTCTATGGCGAATGCTGGTACGGTAAGTGGACGCGTGGTCGGATGATTCAGTTTAATACCGCCTCACCTTATAAGAATGCGGCCGGGCGACTGCGTGCATGGGAGAAAAACAAATAACGACCTGATAGTAAATCAGAATGATGTTTGGCCTTACCTTTCCCTTTATTGTGGCTGTATCTGTGGCGTTTTTTCAGACAAAACCTTACATATTCCCTCTGTTAGACTGTTCTATACTCAGAAGTAAGCAAAGTAAGTCTTACTGACCGATGAGATGAATGGGGGAAAGAAAAATGATTGGTCTCAACCTAGTTTATCCAGTGTCATATTACGCTACGCCTGACAAGCTTGATTATGTCCAAGGCATTTCCCGCTCGTCGCACCTGTCTGGTTACCCTAATCAGGATGCTTCTACCCGAACTCGACCAGGGTACGAAAATAGCGGTCCAGTCTTTACGCCACCTATAGCCGATGGAGTTAATCGCCCAACGGCCACTAATCGGCTTAACGTTTACGTTTAAGCTTTATATTCGTCACACTTCAAGCTGCGACGGAGATACTGACGGTTGGGACGGTTATGAACAAACCGCAAACCATATTGAGATCAGACGGGCTGGTTACCATACGGCCCGTCCTGAATTGAGTCCCTGACCCGTAGTTCAGACAAAAAGAGGTTCTCTTTCGAGAAATAGCCGCCGTCCAGCATCGCGATCAGGCGGTGAATCACTTCGTTGATCATATCGCTCACCGGATCTTTTACGCTGGAGAGTGACGGCTTCAAAAACGGGGCAGTGGGAATATCATCGAACCCGACCACAGAGACCTCGTTCGGTACAGCAACGCCTGCCTCATCCAACGCTTTTATTGCACCAATCGCCATATCGTCATTACTGGCGAGAACGGCGCTGAACAATACCTGGCTATTGCGCAAGGCAGCAATAGCGAGTGAGCCGCAGCGCGGTGTCCATTTCCCTCTCACGATCAGTTCATCCCGTACTGCGATGTTGGCCGCTGTCAGCGCGTCTTTATAGCCGGAAAGGCGTTCGATAGCGGTTGGCGAATCCAGCGACCCGGTGATAAACGCGATGTCTTTATGACCGCGCGCGATCAGATGTTGCGTGGCGTTATAGCTGGAACCCTTGTGATCGCAGCAAATGCAGTGGCTTTGGTGTTTACGCAGTTTACGGTTGACGACCATGATCGGCTGCTTGTGTTGTCCGATGATGTCGTCCATCTGATCCACGTTGAGAAAACGAGGATAAATGATAATCGCATCGCAGCGTAAACCCAGCAGAAATTGAATCGCGGCGCGTTCTTCATCAGCGCTGTGCTTGCCGTCAACCAGAATGAGCTGACGTCCGTTATCTTCGAGCTTCTTAGCGGCCTGTGACAGCAGTTCGTTAAAATAGCTGCCGTGATAGAGCGTGTTAGTCACCACTAAACCAATACAGGCTGATTTGCTGGTCGCCAGATTACGCGCCAGTAAATTTGGTTGATATCCCGTCTCCTCAATGGCTTGATAGACCAGTGTTTTGGTTTCTTCACTGGTATAGCCTTTTCCTGATAGCACGCGCGACACCGTCGCTTTTGATACGCCTGCTTTCTTCGCCACTTCCTGCATTGTCGACATGGGACATCCTGACACATTGAACACGCCTATCATTTTATACACATTAGGCTGACAGAAGCAGAGTAGTAAATGCAGAACCGGAGTGAGCAGGAGAGGTATTGCCTTTTTCATGGTGATCGTAATCACATAAGTAAAATAATAATAACCAATCTATTGAAATTGCATTCATATATAAACACTATCATGTGGAACCGGTTACCCATCGGCGTTTCATCACGTTGCATGGAGCAGGGATACCGGCATGAATGCTTTCATAACTGCATGAAATTTAATAATAAATGCACGCTTGCTACGCGATAATTCCAACTTGAGCGGTTTGTCGAAACGGGTATAGCGTGCGCGATTACGAGAGATTGTCTATCCATGTCAAAGAATTATGCGGCTGTATCCCGTTCGATCGTTGATGCCATCGGTGGTGCTGATAACATCGCGGCGGTAACCCACTGCATGACGCGCCTGCGCTTTGTGCTTAAAGACAATGATGCTGTGAATGTGGCCGAATTGAAGGCGATCGGCGGCGTGTTGGGTGTGGTGAAAAATGATAACCAGTGTCAGGTCATCATCGGCAACACGGTTTCTCAGGCCTACACCGAGGTGGTGAAGCTGCTGCCAGAAGGCGCGACGGCTGAAAAAGCCGTACCGGTGAACAATAAAATTACGCTGCGACGCATCGGTGCAGGGATCCTGGATGCGCTGATTGGCACGATGTCACCGCTTATTCCAGCGATTATCGGCGGCTCGATGGTGAAACTGCTCGCCATGATCCTGGATATGACTGGGCTGTTTGAGAAGGGCGCATCGACGATCACGATTCTGAACGTGATTGGCGACGGGGCGTTCTTCTTCCTGCCGATCATGGTGGCGGCGTCTGCAGCGGTAAAATTCAAAACCAATATGTCGCTGGCGATTGCTATCGCTGGGGTGCTGGTCCATCCGACGTTTATCGATCTGATGGCAAAAGCAGCACAGGGCCAGCAGGTGGTGTTTATGGGGCTTTCCGTCACGGCGGTGAAGTACACCTATACCGTGATTCCGGCGCTGTGTATGACCTGGATCCTGTCTTACATTGAAAAATGGGTAGACCGCATTACGCCAGCCGTGACCAAAAACTTCCTCAAGCCGATGTTAATCGTGCTGATTGCCTCCCCGATTGCCATCATGCTTATCGGCCCGATTGGGATCTGGATCGGCAGCGGTATTTCTGCGGTGGTGTACACCGTACATGACTATCTGGGCTGGCTGTCCGTTGCCATTATGGGCGCTATTTGGCCGCTGCTGGTGATGACCGGTATGCACCGGGTGTTTACGCCGACCATTATTCAAACTATCGCCGAAACCGGCAAAGAGGGTATGGTCATGCCGTCTGAAATCGGTGCGAACCTGTCCCTTGGCGGCTCTTCACTGGCGGTTGCCTGGCGTACCAAAAACCCGGAACTGCGTCAGACGGCGCTGGCGGCGGCGGCATCAGCCATTGTTGCCGGGATCTCTGAACCTGCGCTGTACGGTGTCGCGTTGCGCCTGAAACGCCCGCTAATCGCCTGTTTAATCACCGGTTTTATCTGTGGCGCCGTCGCAGGTATCGGCGGGTTGGCAAGCCATTCAATGGCGTCGCCAGGGCTATTTACTAGCGTACAGTTCTTCGATCCGACCAATCCGATGAGTATTGCCTGGGTATTCGGCGTCATGATCCTGTCTGTCGTGATCTCCTTCTTCGTCACCTTACTGCTGGGCTTTGAAGACATTCCGGTAGAAGAAAAGCCGGAAGAGAAACATGCACAGGGCGACGACGTTGCCGCGACGTCGCGCGTATCGAACACGAATTAAATGAAGCCTATACGCTAAATAATTCGAGTTACATGAAGGCGGCGACACAGTGAATCCCCAGGAGCTTACTCCAGTAAGTGACTGGGGTGAGCGAGGAAAGCCAACGCACATGTAGCTTGAAGTATGACGGGTATAATGACATGAAGTACGAAGGAGAAATAGCGTATGTCTGCATCAACATTTCCCAATGGGTTCTTATGGGGGGGCGCGATTGCGGCCAATCAGGCAGAAGGCGCATACCTTGAGGGCGGTAAAGGGCTGACGACGGTGGACATGATCCCCCACGGCGTGAATCGTCTGCCAGTGAAACTGGGGCAAGAGCCGCGTTTCGCGTTGCGTGAGGATGAGTTTTATCCCAGCCATCAAGCGATCGATTTCTACCATCGGTATAAGGAAGATATCGCGCTGATGGCGGAAATGGGGTTTACGGTGTTTCGTACCTCCATCGCCTGGAGTCGACTTTATCCTAACGGGGATGAACTGACACCCAACGCGGACGGCATCGCGTTTTATCGTGATGTGTTTGCCGAGTGCAAGAAGTACAACATGGAACCGCTGGTAACCTTGTGTCATTTCGACGTGCCGATGCATTTGGTCACCGAGTATGGTTCATGGCGTAACCGGAAAATGGTAGAGTTTTTTGCCCGCTACGCTCGAACCTGTTTTGAAGCTTTTGACGGGCTGGTGAAATATTGGCTGACGTTCAATGAAATCAATATTTTACTGCATAGCCCGTTTTCCGGCGCGGGCCTGGTGTTTGCCGAAGGGGAAAATCAGGAGCAGGTAAAATATCAGGCCGCACACCATGAACTGGTGGCGAGCGCGCTGGCGACGAAGGTTGCGCATGAAGTTAACCCGGACAATCAGGTTGGCTGTATGCTGGCTGGCGGTAACTTCTACCCGTGGTCGTGCAAACCGGAAGATGTCTGGGCGGCGCTAAATAAAGATCGTGAAAACCTGTTCTTTATCGATGTGCAGGCGCGTGGCACCTATCCGGCCTATACCGGACGATTGTTTAAAGAGAAGGGCATCACGATTGCTTCTGAGCCGGGCGATGACGAAATTCTCAAGAACACGGTAGATTTTGTGTCTTTCAGCTATTATGCCTCCCGCTGTGCGTCGGCAGATATGAACGAGCACAACAGCAGTGCTGCAAACATCGTTAAATCGTTGAAGAACCCGCACATTAAGGCGAGTGAATGGGGCTGGGGAATTGATCCGCTGGGCCTGCGCATCACGATGAACATGATGTATGACCGTTATCAGAAACCGCTGTTTTTGGTGGAGAACGGGCTAGGGGCGAAGGACGAGATTAACGCACAGGGCGAGATTGATGATGACTATCGCATCAGTTACCTGCGCGAGCACATCAGCGCGATGGCGGACGCTATCGGCGACGGTATCCCAGTTATCGGCTACACCTCGTGGGGCTGTATCGATCTGGTTGCCGCGTCTACCGGCGAGATGAGCAAACGCTATGGCTTCATCTATGTCGATCGCGACGACCGAGGCGAAGGGACATTAGCCAGAAAGAAAAAGAAATCGTTCTACTGGTATAAAAAGGTGATTGCCAGCAACGGTTCCGATCTGAGCTAAATAATGTCGTTTAGCTATCCTTGTTATAGCCCCCTGACGACAGCGTTTGGGGGCTATTTTTTTATCCGTAGATGAACGCGAGATTGTTTGCACTTGTTTCGTCATTCATAATCGAGCCAAATTGAGCATTGTGTTCTCTCAGCTTCAATTCTCAAATGACGCGATAGGAAGATAAAATACGATGAGTCAGACGCTTCCGGATATTGCCTTTTTTCATGAACTTGCCGCACTGGCCAGTCAGGAAACGTTGCCACGTTTTCGTTCCCTCAACGCCAACCAAATCGAAACCAAGCCAAAAGAGGGTTTCCGCTTTGATCCGGTGACGGAAGCCGATCGGCAGGCCGAACGAGTGATGCGTGAACACATCACGCGCCATTATCCCGAACACGCAATTATGGGGGAAGAGTTTGGCTTGAGCGGGGAAGGGCCTGTGCGCTGGGTTTTGGATCCGGTTGATGGAACCCGACCTTTCTTATGCGGGCTACCCGTGTGGGGAACGCTCATTGGTCTGTTGCATCATGAACGTGCCGTGATGGGGATGATGAGCCAACCGTTTACCGGAGAGTGCTTCTGGGCCGATGGATTGCAGGCCTGGCGGAGCGATCGGCAGGGAGAAACGCGCTTAAGCACGCGTAAAGGTGTGTCTCTCAAACAGGCCATTCTTCACACCACCGCGCCGGAAGCGCTGAGTATGCATCCGACGGTTCGCTTCGCAGAACTCACCGAAAGCACACTGATGACGCGCTATGGCGGTGAGTGCTACGCGCTGGCGATGTTGGCGGCAGGCCAGATTGATATTTGCGTGGAATTTGCATTGCAACCTTACGACATTGTCGCGCTGATTCCGATTATTGAGCAGGCGGGTGGCGTCATCACCGATCTCAACGGGCAGCGAGCGGAAGCGGGCGGTACGGCGGTCGCGACCGGTAGTCCAGAGCTACACCAACAGGTTTTAGCCATTCTGAATGGAACGCGATAATCACCGTTAACCGGCCATGACGATGTGAAAGACGACGGTTAAGAAGGAATCATAATGAAAGTGGCACACGTGGCATTATGGACGGCCGATCTGGCTGCGCAGGCGGCATTTTGGCAAACGTTCTTCGCCGCTCAGGTGGGGGAAAAATATGTGAGTCGGAATCGCCCTGGATTTGAATCGCATTTTGTTCAACTGAGTGAAGGGGCATCCATTGAATTGATGACGCTACCGGTGCTAGCGGAAGCCTTAGCCAATAAAGAAGGCTGCGGCTGGGCGCATGTGGCGATATCAGTTGGCAGCAAGGCGGATGTGGAAGCGTTAGCTAACAAAGCGGCGGAACGCGGTATTCTGGTTGCTCCACCTCGCATGACGGGGGACGGTTTTTATGAAGCGATCGTCAGCGACCCTGATGGTAATCTCATTGAGATAACATCAGACTGATTTGGGAATTATTTTTGTATGTTACACAAGCTATCCTCATTCGATCGACAACATAGCGCAATGCTGATTTGTGTTGGAGATATCCGGTTTGGCCCGCCTTATTTTTCGCTATCGATTGACGACAAAAAATTGGCGGATCGCGTTTTTGGCAAGGAGATGCTGTGGTCGCCGGACTCTCGTTACCTTGTGGTACAAGAGTGGCTCTCTACGGCCGAACGCGACGGCCCGCAAACGGCGTTGCTGTGTATTGATGTGCGAGAAGAAAGGCAATGCAAAGTTTCTCAAGCGACGGGGGGATTTATCGTCCCCGTAAGGTTCGAGGACGATAATCTAATCTATGAAAAACGGTATTTTAGCGCAGGAGGACACCGTACCACTGAATATGAAATCAGATTTACCGATCTTCCTCGCTGGCGTGCGCTACGGCTACGTTAACAACTCAATCTTCCCAATAGAACAGGGCATCGAACTGTGTGAAATCGCTCTCGGTGAACAGTGTCTGTACATGAATGCTGGTGGGCAGCGGTGATACCAATTGTTCCTTATAAACGCGAATCAGCCCGCATTTCTCCAGTACTGCTTGCACCTGCTGGCTTAATGCTTCCACTACGGGTGTGTCGAACCTATCGACTTTCTCCAGTGCAGGACTTTCTCCTGCTTCACCGCCGTGAACATCCCAACGCTTTTCGCTTTCCATCAATACAAAATAGGGCGACAGACGGCTCAGTAAAACGGTTAACCCCGTATGTTCTTCACCATAACGAATCGGGTGTTTAGCATTAAAATCCGGTGTGTTTTTATAAAACCAAGCGTCGACAAAGGAAGCATAGCCAGAACCGTAGTGTTCCCATTCAATCCTTGATTGGGTGTCAGTCTGGTGTATAACCTGTGTGCACACGTCGTTTAAATGCTTGTCGATCAACGCTTCATCATTGCTTACCCAGGGATAGTCATCTGAAATACACTGCGACACGGGCACCAGTAAAAGGCGGGTGATGTCGTGTGGTGAAAGCAGCGGCGAGACGCCTTTATTGTTCCTTGAATCCTGTTTCATTTTTAGCTCCTTAAATTAATCGCTTAGCTTTCATAGCTAACAACATGCGCTTCCGTGGGTGAGGGAAGTTCCCATTTTGTCAGCATCCCTTGCAGCGTTTTATTACTCAACGTGGTATCCCGTTTACTGTTGCGCCGCAGCAATTCCTGACGCGGACGCTCCAGATACACAACCTCCACTTCTGCGCCGTAGGCGTAGCACAGATCTAACGTGCGGGTGCGCATTTGCTGGCTCAGGTGCGTGGCATTCCACACAAACGGCTCATGCGTCCGCAACAGTGAACGTGCTTTATCGGTCGCCCAGTGCACCGCCTTTCCTTCATTTTCACCGTGTTTCAGCCCCAACTCTGTGCGTGCATCGTCGAAAGAGACCACAGGTAAGTTACACCGATGTGTTCGTACCCATGTGTCTTTTCCTGAAGCAGGCAAACCGCACATCACAGTGACTTTCGAGCCAGGTTCCTGGAACAGTGGATAGTCGGGATGGACATCGGCACCGCGAAAATAACTCAGGCGTGTGTGGGCATCGACAAACGCTCTCGGCTGACCGTAACAGCCTTCTTCCCGCGCCAACTCGCGGAACAGCTCGATGCTATCTATCACGCGCGCTTGATCTTGACAGATACGCCCGCGCATATCGGCTTCCGCCAGCGTGGCCAGCAGTGGAATGCTCAACTGCCAAGACAGTTCGCGGATCGTAAAGATCGGTGATACTCGGCGGCGTTCATCTTCAAGGCAGTAAAACGGCACCTGATGTACCGAAATTAACCGACAAACCGTCTCCCGAATCGCAAAGGGTACGTCTGCATCCCACAACAGCACCCGAGCGTCGATAGCACCTTTACGCGAATGCCCCGGTTGACCAATCTGGCCCGTCACCGAGTCAATCACCGTCGTTCGATATTTCGCGACGTCATGCAGCAGTGCGGAAAAAAATAAGATTTCCTGCTGCTCTCGCGTGGCTGTCTGGTAATCGGGAAGCTGCAATAGTGACTCGACAACCATCATCGTGTGCGTCCAGACGTCGCCTTCACCGTGATAGCGTGGCTCCTGCGGCGTCTCTTTGGCACGTTGAAGCACCGGGAAGGCTTCTAGGCAGTGAGTAAAATCTGGCTGTGCGCCAGAAGCGGGGACCAATCCCCTAATAGCATTCCAATCCATGATAGTCATACTCCTTATTTATTGGGCATGGCGGCGGCGAGTGCGTCTAAAGAACGCAGCGTATTCAGCCCCAGCATTTCCCAGGATACGAGTGGACAAGGGGCGTACAGATCAACGCCTTCAGCCAGTTGATTCGGCAAAATAGGGCGTTGGGAATGATGCGAGCCGCTGTCCAAAATGGTCTGGGTGAAGTCATGGCGCACCAGCTTGTAGCGAGCCAGTACCTGTTCATCATCCTCAACCTTTAGATAAAGGCCTTCCGAACGGTCCGATTTATCGGTTTGTTGCCAGCACAGCGCGAGCGGTAAACCAGCCCGCTGGACGGTGGATTCAAACGTGGTTTTCCAGTTCGGGCTTTTTGCCAGCGAACGATATACCAGCTTCCACAGCAATGCCGGGCTAGTTGGCATCTCCCCGGCATAGATCACCGGAACGGATAACACGGGCGAACCGGCCAGCATAGCGTGTCGGCGTGCCGTCGATAAAAAAATACCGTCACGGCGATCGTAAAGATCAAATTCGTGAAAGTAATGCGGCAAACGGTCATAAAACACGGAATGCTTGCTGTAGGCCCATTCGCCGTACATCACGAAACGGTCTTCCAGTAGCTCAAGAAAACGCATTTCATGCGCCGTGGCCCAGAGCTTGAACTGGTTGAACTGTCGTTCCCGCGAACCGCCAGTCAGATAATGGCCGCGCGATTGGAGCAACAGTTCTGCTGTTTCATTGAAGGACACACCGCTGTTCGCGCCGTCGATCTTTTCTTCGATCACGACGTAACGGCCTGCTAACGCTTTCAGTGCAATTTGGTCCGACGCATCATCGCCGGGCTGTAAACGCGAACCTTCCAAATGAGGGGTTCGTGGATATTTTAATAACGGTATTGAATGTAAATACATATTTTCGCCAGTTGCGTTATTGGCGCAGCTAGACCCATTTAGGATAAAAAATAGGGCCGACGAACGTGTTCTGGCGCGAGTCAATAGGCTGGCCACTGGCATTCCAGAGGTCAGAGTCGCGGGGGAGGAGCGGGAGATTCATTCTCTGCTCCGCGCGATGGCGGGAAAGAGAAGGGAACCAGTACCGCAGCCAACGCTGGCGCAGACTGCGCCGAATCGAGGCTGCTTAATGCAGTCGTCGGCGGTTAGTGGGGGGCTGACGTACAGGGCACTTTAGGGCTCCAAATGACACATTGGGGGTGAGTAAACGGCGCGATTCTAGCGAAGGAATCTTCCGGCATCAAGTTTTTGTATAAAAAATGCTACTATTTCCTATTGTTATAGAATGCGTTGTCGCGTTTAAACGTGATAAAAAAGCCATAAAACCATCGACGTTAACGCGATAAGAATTGCGAGTGGTGAGATAGATTAATGCACACAATAAAGAATAGGGGAATACAATGAAAATCAGTGTGATAAAGAAAGGGATTATGGGGCTGTTACTGGTGCTGCCGTTGTCCGGGGTTGCCGAAACAAAGGATCCAGATTTGTTCGCTGGCTATACCACGCAGGATCTCACGGCAGCATTACCTGCACGGTTGTTAAACATGGTTCAGCGCGACAAGGTGGTCGATGTGCCGAATCACATGGTTCAGACCGAATATGTTGATCCTACGACGGGAAATAAGGCGCTGGTTTCACTATTTATGTTGCCGCCGGATAAAGATGGTAATGTCCCGATTGCCTCCGCGCCTAGCGATCTCGATGCGGTGATTGCCAGCACGGAAAAAGAGATGTTGCGCCAGCGTATCAAACCCGACCAGCGTGCGGGGAAGATTGACGATGCGACGCCTTTTCGCTGCTTACAAACGATTCTGAATAACAAGGTCCTGCATTCGCTGTGTTCGACGCTGATTAAAGGGCGCGTGCTGGAAGTTCAGGCGATTAATACGATCGCCAATATTCAGGATGAAGCCGAGCTGTATAAAGTCATCGGACAACAGAATGAATTCGTTATCGAGATGGGAAAAACGCTGTTGGCACTTAAAAAATAGTGCGCTGTTGATGCGGCAAGAGACGCGTCATCGACGAACGATCGCTATTATTTCTCATCAAAACGCTGAGCGAAGGTAAGCGCCTTCGCTTTTTTTGCACCAAAAATCCCCCGATTCTCCCTTGCCATCCCCTCTACGTTGGTGCATAACTGCCAGAGTCAGAGAGCCAATGTCTGAAATTATCATTACAAAACAATATTCATTACGAAACGACACCGGAAAAAACCTATGCTTTTGTTACTCGTTTTGGCTGTGATTGCAGTAGTCATTTATGGTTGGTTAAAACAGCCGCAATATGTTTCGCCAGAAGTGAAACCCCAACCGGAAAATCCACTCTTTCGTGATGGCGCGTTTCATAACCCGATCGCACGCCCGACGAGGAACCAAAATCGAATTGCGCTGCTATATCGTTTTCTTTTCGGTAAAGATGTTGGCGCGTTGCCAGATACCCGCTTGCCGTCGGAAAAAACCGATCTACATCAGTTAAGTAAAACGGAGAACGTCATCATCTGGATGGGACACTCCAGCTACTTTATTCAACTGGAAGGGAAAACCTTTCTGCTGGATCCGGTATTTAGCGACAACGCCTCGCCGGTGCCGCGCACCAATATCGCCTTCAACGGCAGTAATGTGTATTCACCGGAAGACGTCCCCGAAATCGACTATCTGCTGATCACTCACGACCATTGGGATCATCTGGATTACCCCACGCTGAACGCGCTACGCGGAAAAATCCGCCGTATCGTCACGTTAACCGGCGTAGGTTCCTATTTTGTGAAATGGGGCTTTCCCCAGGAAAGCATTACAGAAGGTGACTGGTTCAGTTGCCTGAAAGAGGACGGGGTAGACATTCATGTGCTTCCTACGCAGCATTTTTCCGGTCGGCTCCTCAAGCATAATCAAACGCTGTGGGGCTCATTTGCGCTGATAACAGCACAGCACCGCCTGTATCTCGGTGGAGATAGTGGTTATGGCCCACATTATAAAGAGATCGCCAAACATCTGGGTGGATTCGATATCGCGATACTGGAATGCGGGCAGTACGATCAAAACTGGCCCCATGTTCATATGAAGCCGGAAGAGTGTGCACAGGCAGCCTGCGATTTACAGGCCAAAGCGGTATTACCGGGTCACAACAGTAAATTTAAGCTGGCACACCACCGCTGGAACGATCCGCTAGAGCGGATTTCGCAGGCGAGTGAAAATCAAGACTGGCGGTTGATGACGCCTCGTATTGGTGAACGCATCCAGGTTGATAACCCGCAACAGACCTTTAGTCAGTGGTGGTAGTGGGGTACGAACAAAAGTTACGTTCGTCCTGCCGCTATTATTGATGGTTACCTCTATCCCCTTAAACTCAGGCAGTCAATGAATGCCTGGAGTTTAGGGGACATATCGCGGCTGGCGGGTCCCATTCGCCCGAACCATAGATCGTATTATCCTGAACGTCATCAATAACCACGCCATCAATAGCGCATTGTTTTGATTACCAGATGATTCCAGAATCCACGTTAATGAGAAATGCGTATAAAAACGTCGTTACAAGGAAGGGTTATGACGCAAATGCGCTGTAATGGTGTTTTTCAATGTAAGTACCGATGACTTTTTCATGTATTTCAAATGATCGTGAAAAGCAGGTTGTTTTCCTCGCCAGACGTTTAATATGAATTCGTAAATTAAGGCTATGCCGCTCAATTCGTTGCGTGAATATCTTACCTGTCAGGTGTTTTTCTGACTCGATTTCTCGTGCGTAGCTACCCCAATCAATCATTGTTTTTATTATTAGTCAGACCACCACAACGATTATTTAAAAATAAAATTATCGTCTTCGTGCACAGCGATCGATACGAGGTCACTACATCAATCATTGAAATACAGAAATGATTGAGGTGATTGTTAGTCAATTGCTCAAGCCATATCTTATTCCTACCAAGGATAGTCATTACACACGGAAGCGGTAGCTCGGTGAATGCCGTGAAACATGAAATATTGAATAGCAGTCTAATGAAATACTTCTGCAACAATATGAAAAAATAGGGAGTATCTATTTTCGGTGATGTTCTTCACATAATAATAACCTATATCGTGAAATATGATGGTGTACTCTGACCGCCTGAATATACTGGCGGGTGACCTCCAGTGAATCGGCATAATGATTCTGGCAAAACGTTAATAGCGGTAGCCAGTGTGGTCATTGGTTACAATACAATTAAAAAAGGGAGAGAATATTACATGAAGTATCCTACTTTATTTGGAGCGCTAGTTCTGAGTATTTTCGTTAATGCCTACGCAGCAGGCGGTAATGGGAATTTCTCGATAGTGGGTGATTCCAATTCGCAATCTAGCGTGAGTGCCAGTCAACCGAGCAAGCAAAAAGCCGTCACGATCCACATGCTTGGTGACTCAACAATGACACAATATACGGATGCCCGTAGACCGCAAATGGGATGGGGTGAGGCAATGCCCCAATTCTTCAATTCAAATGTCACCGTTAAAAACTGGGCGCTTGGCGGGCGTAGTTCGCGCAGTTTCTTTTACGAAGCCACTCGTTGGCCAGATATCTTGCCTCAAATTAAGGCAGGCGATTATGTCATTATACAGTTTGGGCACAATGACCAAAAAACGGATGCTAGCTATGCCGCATATGGTACTTATGCATATTGTAGCGATGGAACAACCGATGGTGAGAAGTGTTCAGGCTCGCCGGATGCGATTGATCCGACAGTAGATAAATCGGAGCACTCGTACTACCAATTCTTGAAAAGGTATATCACTGCGGTTAAAGCGAAAGGCGCATACCCTATTCTGATGACGCCGATTGTACGCAAATACTTTGCAGGCACGACGATCAAGCCAGAAGGCCTCCACAATGTGGGTGTCAAGAATGGTGAGATCTATGAACGTGGCAATTACCCGGCAGCGATGAAAAAGATTGCCGCCAAATACAATGTGCCGATCGTCGACCTCACGACGGAAACCAAAACTATCGTAGAGGCTTACGGTGATGCGGCCGCCAAGGCAAATTTATATATTGCGGCGGATAGTACACACCCACAAATTCTGTTCGCCAATTTGATTGCCAAGCGCGCCGTCGAGGGAATGTCCAGGTTGGGCATCTTGAAGAATTACATGGTGTCTGTTACTTCGCTGATCGCCAGCCCGAACCCTCTAACATGGGGTACGCGCTACACTGGGGTTGCGACGACGAAGGAGATGACGGTTTCCGCCTTCGATCTGAACCCGGATGTGGGCACGGTGACGGTTCAGTCTCCTTCTAAGAATTTCGAACTGTCGTTCGATCAAACGGCGTGGAAGTCGTCACTCAACATTCCGTACACGAATGGTTCTTTTACAAAAACCGTGTATGTCCGTTTCAAGCCGTCCGATGCCGTAGATTACAACAAGGTAATCTCGTTTACTCTTGGTTCGTCTACCATCGGTTCTCTAGCCGTATCGGGCAAGGGAGTACCGGCGGGAGCAGGTCTTGATTCTTACGCGTCCTGGTTTAGCTCGGGTTCATCTCTGGCACCCACCACTGATGGAATACTGACGGCAACGGATGCCACAGTAAGAAATCTGACGACCACAGCGACTAAAGTGATGGCAGTCGATGGTCAGGATACGAGCGTAGTCCGCTATGTAGTGGATACCTGGACAACACGTGACAATACAAAATATCTGCAATTCATGGCAACACCGACAGGTTCGTTGAACGCTAACAAAATATCAATGCATTACGCGACAAGCGGCGGTTCGACGGTGCAAGCCGATATGGAGTACTCGACCGACAACATCAAGTGGACGCGCCTCAATGGGAATAAACCCTTGTCTTCAGCGAAAGATGTGATGACATTCGTGGAGTATGACAACCTTGCCATCCGGGTACCATCAGGCAAATCCTTGTATATCCGGATCTACCCGTGGAACACTTCGGGCACAGCGGGTAAATCCCTCGCGTTGTATGGCGTGAAGGTGACAGGTAAAGTCTCCAAGTAAGAAAACGTGATGAAAAGGTCTTAGCCATGCGGCAACCTTTCAGATCGGCGACAACGTCTAAAGCCCACATATTTCGTGGGCTTTCTTCATTGTGTCTAGAACCCCCAACTAGGCTGGGGGTTCCGTTTAGGTCTTAACGCTGATGGGAATGACCATGCTTATGGTTGTGGGGGGGACCGTGTTCAAACGTGGGTTTGAGATATTCCCAGAGAAGACCGCTGCGGTATGATTTTTCTTTATCTCGCGCAGAACTGCGCTACGCGGAAAAACCCGCCGTATCGTCGCGTTAACCGGCGTTGGTTCCTATTTTGTGAAATGGGGCTTTCCTCAAGAAGGTGACTGGTTCAGTTCATTTAAGACATCGCCGTCCACGTTGCTGACACGCGGGTTCACTCTCGGCTTGCTGTGCGGCGGCGGGTTGCTTCTGCGTCCACCGGACTGTTCGAGTTGGCTCATGGAGCCTATCAGGGCGGGGCGGCGTTGCATTTACCTCTATTCCCGCTAAATCCGAGTTTGACACTCTGTTCTGATGATTTCACGAAGAGTAAGCATCCATTTCGTCATGATAATTTTTAATAAAAATCATGAGAAAATTTCATCTACAAATTTGATTATTTCATATTTTTAATGAATTATTCGGACTGATCCTAGATTGCTGTTCAATTATTATACAGACGTGTATTAAAAACCTTTATGAAAATTTACCGAAGGCATTTCCTTTACTAGCGACGAGTTGAAATTTTGTCCGTATTCTGTAATCTTCCGTAAATATATTAGAAAGTTGATTGTGACTTTTTGGTTGCGGACCGGTTTTACTTGGTTCGTGCGGTAGCTGTGATATTTTTATCTTCATATGTAGTTGTTTTTGATCACATTTTTTATGAGTAAAACAAATGTGATCCGTGATTTTTTTTAACACAAAAACGCAATTAATTAATTTAATTAACTTGATTTGATGATTTTCAAACTGTGAGTGACATAAAAAAGATTATCCTTTACAAATTCACACACTTTTTTGATTAGTAATTGATCGTTAATCTGCGCTTTTGTGTCCTATTCAAAATCCTTCCGGCAAACGATTCTGTCACTTATGCTGCATTTTTAATGCTGAATTTAAACTGCTCATTATTTATATCAAAATAAAACTAATTAATGTTTCTTATGTGATTGTTAATTCATCAACTAACGTGAGCCACCGTCAGACAGACCAGCGCTCTGTGGCTCGCCTTGTTCATAACCGGCCTTCGGCCATTTTTTAGTCATGGATGGAACGACATATGAAGAGAATGGTGAACCACCGCACTGTGTTAAGCCTGATGTTTGTTTTTGCTGTCGCGGGCTGTGAAGCCCCGCCCAAAATGACTGATGACACTATCGTCAACAGCACCGTCAATGGCGTCACGCTGAGCCACCGTTATGCGGTTAAACCACCGGCGCAGTTCAGCCCGATCAATGAAGCCTATCGCGCGCTCTATCCCGCCTCGATCATGACCCGCTCTGATTTCGGCAGCGTTGTGGTGGATACCCTGAAAAGTGGCGAAACCTACACGGTAATTGGCCACGTGGAGAACAACTGGTTGGCGCTGGGTGAGCAGGTTCAGGTTGCCGTTAAACCAGAGACCGATACCGCGAAAACGGATGGCAAAAAAATCGCTGAACAGCCCACGACTCAACTGATTGGCTATGTGCCATTCCGCGCGGTGGTGAAGAGCGAACTGTATGACCAGACGATCAAAGCGGATCAGCCAAAACGCCGCACAGGCAGTAAGAAAAAGACCTGCGTTTCGGTTGATGGCGACAGTAAAGCTTGCCAAAACACGACTAGCGGCACCTGGGTCATCAACTAATCGCGCTGAGCAGGGAGGGCTGAATGATGACAATGAGGCAACTGCGCCGCTGGCTGTTACCGCTACTGACATTGTTACTGGCTGCGTGCAGCAGCAGTAGTCCCACACCGGTGGCGCGTTATAACCTGCACTTCCTGGCGCACCCGCAGATCAACAGCGGCGCACCGCTCAAGGTGCGAGTGATGTTATTGACCTCAGACGCGGAATTCATGTCCGCCGACTTCTACTCCCTGCAGAATCAGCCCGCGGATGCATTGGGTAGCACGTTGCTCAACAACCAACAGTTTTTCCTGATGTCAGGCCAACTGAGCAAAACGCTTAACGCCAAAAGTCTGCCAGAAGCACGCTACATCGGCATCATGGCGGAGTATCAGGCGCTGGACGGCAAAGTTTGGCGACTGGCGCTGCCGTTCCCAGATGGTGAGAGCAGCGCGTTTTGGGCGTTCTGGAAAAGTAACGGCGGTGAGTTGAACGCCCGCATGATGGCGGACATCAACGGCCTTCGCGTGGTTAAGCAGTAAAGGATGCCTATGAACAGAGCCGAAAAGGTGGTTTGGACCGAGGGGATGTTTCTGCGTCCTCACCATTTCCAGCAGTCGGAAAATTATCTTCACAGCACACTGCGTGATTGGGGCCAGTCGCAACGCGCTTATACCTGGGGATTCTTCGATCTGGAGTTTGATGAAGCGCTGCTGCGCCAGGGAAAACTCGCGCTAAGTGCCGCCAGCGGTTGCCTGCCGGATGGAACATTTTTTTCCTTCAGCCAGCCGCAACATGGACCGGCACCGCTTGAACTGCCTGCCAATGTTGATCGTGCTAACGTGGTGCTGGCGATCCCAGCCCGCCGCAATGGTCGGGAAGTGGTGGTGTTTCAGGAGACGCCGGATTCTCTGGCGCGCTATCTCGCCTGGGAAACCGAAGTGGAAGATGACAACGCGCAGGCGATCGGCGCGGCTACGATACAGTTCGGTAAACTGCGTTTGCGTCTAATGTTGGAGCAAGATCTCACCGCAGAATGGACGGCAATGGGCGTAGCGCAGGTGATTGAGAAGCGCAGCGGTAACCACTTGCGTCTTGATACCGATTACATCCCACCGATGCTGGCGCTCAACGGCAGCCGACCACTGCAAAGCATGCTTAACGATCTGCATGGCCTGATGCAGCAGCGCAGCCAGCAACTAAGCCAGCGTGCGCAAGGTACTGGCCGCTTCAATAGTGCTGACATGGTTGATTTTATGCTACTGGCAATGCTGAATCGCCAGCTCGGCCTGCATGCGCATCTGCAACATTTGCCGCTGTTGCATCCTGAAACGCTCTACCGCTATTGGTTGCAACTGGCTGCTGAACTCTGTACCTGGATGCCAGCACGCACGCCTGAACCCTTGCCGCTTTACAACCACGATGACCTGCACGGCTGTTTTACCCGTTTAACGCTATTGCTGCGGCAGGGGTTGTCTCAGGTGATGGAAGAAAGTGCGATTCAGCTTCCACTCACCCAGCGCTCACATGGCCTCAACGTTGCCACAGTGCCGGAAAGCAGCATGGTACGCGAATTCGGCTTTGTGCTGGCGGTAAAAGCCGGTGTACCCGCCGAAGCCCTGAAAACTCACTTCCCGGCGCAAATGAAAGTCGCGCCTGTTACCAAAATCCGCGATCTGGTTCAACTGCAACTGCCCGGCCTAGTGTTGAAAGCTATGCCGGGTGCACCGCCGCAAATTCCATGGCATGCCGGTTACAGCTACTTCGAGTTGGATAAGAACAGCGATCTGTGGAAAGAGATGGAGCGCTCCGGCGCGTTTGCACTTCATCTAGCCGGTGAGTTTCCGGGCCTGGACATGGAATTCTGGGCCATTCGTAGTTCATCAGAATAATCAACGCTGAGCACGCCGCATGATGCAGGAACAACAGAAACCGAACCATGACGCCACACAGCAGGATGTCAGCCACCAGAATACACTGGTGGCTGCTGCCAACCCGCTGATTAACGCTATTACTCAGATTCGCCACGCCGTCTCTCATGACGATCCGGCGCGCCTACGCCAGCAACTGATCGACCAGATCCGTCTTTTCGAGCTGAACTGCCAGCAGTCTGGCCTGAGCTACGAAGTGATTGTCGGTGCCCGTTATTGTCTATGCACCGCGCTGGATGAAGCCGCTGCGCTGACGCCGTGGGGTAGCCGTGGTGTGTGGACCAGTAACAGCCTGCTAGTGACATTTCACAACGAAACCTGGGGGGGCGAGAAGTTCTTCCAACTGCTGGCGAAGCTATCACAGAGTCCGCGTCAGCACATTCTGCTGCTGGAGCTGATCTACTTCTGCCTGCTGCTGGGCTTTGAAGGGCGCTACCGCGTGTTGGATAACGGCCGTTCACAGTTGGAAACCATCAAACAGCGTCTGCTGCAGATGATCAAAAGCGTGCGCGGCAGTTACTTTACGGCGCTCTCTCCTCATCCGACCGATCAACCGGTGCTGCGTAAGCGGTGGCGTCCGATGATCCCGTTGTGGGCCTGTGCCGCCGTTGCCGGTTTTGCTGCCTGCTTGTTCTATATTGGCCTTAACTGGCGTCTCGGTGATTACACCTCGCCAGTGCTGGCCAGCATCTACCAGACGACGCTGCCGAAAGTGCAAATCCGCAATCCTGCGCCACCTCCGCCTGCTACGTTGAACCTGAAAGCCTTCCTGAAACCGGAGATCGATGCCGGTCTGGTCGCGGTGCGCGATGACGCTGACCAGAGCGTGGTAACGCTGAAAGGCGATGGGCTATTTGCTTCGGCATCAACCGACGTGCACGGACGCTACGGTGTCGTTGTTCAGCGCATTGCGGAAGCGATGAACAACGTGCGCGGTAAGGTGTTGGTGATTGGCTACAGCGATAACGTACCCATTCGCAGTGCCCGTTTCGCCTCCAACTATGAACTCTCGCTGGCGCGCGCGCAGTCAGTGCAAACTCTGCTGCAGCAGCAGTTGACGCAACCGTCACGCGTTAAAGCCGAAGGGCGCGGCGAAAACCATCCTCTGGTGCCAAATTCCAGCGCAGAGAATCGCGCCCGTAACCGCCGCGTAGAGATTACGTTGCTGGTCGCACCGGACGCGACGCAAGCGGAACTCAACGGCTTGGCGAGAGGGGAGTAATCCATGCTGAATATACTTTTTGCTGTGCTGACCAGTCGCCTAATTTGGGGCTTTGTCGGTATTACTGCGCTCGCCTTTATCATCTGGGTGATTGGCCCAGTGTTTTCCATTGCCGATTCACGCCCGCTTGCGCCAGAGCATAACCGCATCATCAGTATCGCGCTGCTCTATCTGGTGTGGGGGCTGAGTCAGGCGATCCCGCGCCTGTACAACTTCTGGCTTAACCGCAAGTTGATGTCGAGTCTGGACACTGGCAAAACCAATGCACCGGAGCGCCTGACCAACGAAGAACAGGCCTTGGCGAGCCGTTTTTCTGAGGCGACGGGTATCCTGAGAAAAGCACACTTCCAGCGCAACAGTAGCAAAGGTGCTCCGTTCTGGGCGCAGCGCTTCAGCCATCAATATCTCTATCAGTTGCCGTGGTGCATGATCATCGGTGCGCCGGGGGCGGGTAAAACCACGGCGCTGGTCAACTCGGGTCTGCAATTTCCGCTAGCGGATAAATTCGGCAAAGCGGCGCTGCGAGGCATTGGTGGTACGCGTAACTGCGACTGGTGGTTCACCAACGAAGCGGTGCTGCTGGATACCGCAGGACGTTATGCCACCCAAGAGAGTCAGCAGGAGCGCGATGCCAGTGAATGGCATCACTTCCTCGACCTGCTGCGTAAGTATCGCGGGCGCCAGCCGATTAATGGCGTGATCGTCACGCTGAGCGTGTCGGATCTGCTGACGCAATCACCGGAAGCGACGCGTAATCAGGCCATCGCGCTGCGCCAGCGCCTGATGGAGCTGCACGACCGCCTCGGCATTCGCTTCCCGGTGTATGTGCTGGTGACCAAAACCGACCTGCTCAAAGGTTTCCGTAGCTACTTCGGTTCGCTGGATAAAACGCAACGCGAACAGATCTGGGGGTTCACCTTCCCGTGGGCACTGGCTTCCACCGCTGACTTCGAACTCAACAGCCAGTTCCAGAAGGAATATTCGCTGTTACAACAGCGTCTTGATGCTGGTCTGGCCGATACGTTGCTGGCAGAGAGTGATGGACAGTCGCGCGCAGAGGTCTATCTGTTCCCACAGGAGTTTGCCGCGTTGCGCCCGATGCTGGCGGATGCGCTTGACACGTTGTTCGCGCGTTCGGATTTTGAAACTCAGTTTGCACCGCGTGGCATCTATTTTGCCAGCGGTACACAGGAAGGTCTGCCGTTTGACCGTGTGATGGGGGAGTTGAGCCGTGCTCTGCATCTGCCGAGCCAACGTGAAGGTGAATCCAGAAGCTGGGATCAGGTAGATAAAAACGCGCCGATCCCACCGAATAAAGGACAAAGCTTCTTCCTGAAAGATGTACTGGAAAACGTCATCTTTCAGGAATCCGGGCTTGCGGGCAGCAACCGTTGGTGGGAACTGCGCAACCGTGCCGGTTTGTGGTCTGGCTATCTGGCATTGCTGGCGTTGGTACTGATTGCCGGGGTGCTATGGGTGACCAGCTACAGTAAAAATAAATCTTACCTGCAGGAAATCGCGGGCAAAACGCCGCAGGTTGAGCAACTCGGCCAGCAGTTACAGCGTGAAGGTCACGGTGACTTGTTCACTCTGGTGCCGTATCTCAACACCCTGCTGCAGTTGCCTAAAAGCACGGATTTCTCACTGGACACCCCGCCGCAGACGCGCCGTATGGGGCTCTATCGCGGGACAGAAGTCAACGATGCCGCTCAGGCGTTGTATGACAAAGCGCTAAAACAGTTGCTGCTGCCGCAGGTGGCGCAAAACATTACGCGCTGGCTGCGCAACGACAACGGCAGCGATGCCGACTACAGCTACGAAGCGCTGAAAGCATATCAGATGCTGTATCAGCCGAAGCACTACGACGGTAAATTCCTGCAGGCGTGGCTGATGCTAAATATCTCGCGCGAACTGCCGCAGAATGTCACTCAGCAGGAAGTTGACCAACTGGCGTGGCATTTACAACAACTGCTGGAGACGCACATCCAGTCTTCGCCATACGCGAAGGATGATGCGTTAATAAAGCGCGGGCAGGTGCTGATTAACCAAATGCCGCTGTCACAACGCGTCTATGGGCGCCTGAAGCGCCTGCTGCAACGCGATGGCAGTCTGCAATCAGTGACGCTCTCGGCGCTGGGCGGGCCACAGAGTGAACTGGTGTTCTCACGTAAAAGTGGTAAGTCGGTTAATGATGGTGTGTCAGGCCTGTTTACGCCGGATGGGTACTGGCGGCGCGTTGATAAGCAAATTGCGCCAGTGACGCAGGCACTGTATCAGGACGATATCTGGGTGCTGGGCGGCGTCGCGCCGCAGGAAAACAGCCAACAAACCGACCTCGCGGTACGCCAATGGTATGTACAGGATTACATTCGTCAGTGGGAACAGTTCCTTGGCGATATCCAACTCAACAGCAGTGCTGATTTATCGCAGCGCATCAACACCGCGCGTTTGCTGTCCAGCGCCCATTCACCGTTACGCCAATGGGTGATCAATCTGGGCAAATTGTTGACGCTGACGCGCGTGCAGGCGGATGAAAAAACGGCACAGACGCAATCGTCATCCGGCAACAACGCGACGCGCACGCTGGAAGCGCTGTTCAATTCGACGGATGCTAACGCAGCTCTGGGGCAGGGTGCGGCGCAGCAGTCACCGGAGCAGGCCGTTGCCGTGCATTTCGCCCCGATTATCGAGCTGGCGCAGCCGTTGCAGCCGGGCGGTAACGTACTGGCGGTGGACGATTTCCTGCATCAGATTGACGATCTCTATCGCTATCTCACCGCGGTGCAGGATGCGGCCAACAGCGGCATGCCGCCACCATCGAACGATGCCATCAGCCGCCTGCAGGCCAGCGCTGGTCGTCTGCCGGGTTCGCTGCGGAATATGGTCTCCAGTATGGCGGTTGGTGCCAGCAGCGATGCACAGCGCCGCGACATGGATAACGTGCGCAAGCGCATCACCATGGAAGTTGGCAGCTTCTGTCGTCAGGCGATCGCCGGTCGTTATCCACTGGTACGCAACGCTCGCAGTGAAGTGACGCCAGACGATCTGGCGCGGATGTTCGCACCGGGCAGCGGCCTGATGGACAGCTTCTTCCGTGACAATCTGGCCAGTAAAGTGGACACCACTAACGCCGCGTGGCGCTTTACGCCGGGTATCGACGGTAAAGCGCTGCCGGGGGGCGAAGCACTGCTGCGTCCGTTCCAGCAGGCTCAGTCGATTCGTGATGCCTTCTTTGCCAACGGTGCCACCACGTCGTCATTCCGCATCACGCTGCGCACGGTGAAGATGGACAACGCGATCCTTAACCTGACGTTGGATGTTGACGGTCAGATTCTGCGTTACAGCCACGGACCGCAGGCGGTGCAGATGGTGAACTGGCCCGGTCCAGGTGGCACTAGCCAGGTGCGCATGCAGCTTGGTCTGACCAATGGCACCACCTCGACACTGGTCACCAGCGGCCCGTGGGCGCTCAATCGCTTCTTCGATCGCGCCCGGCTGACCTCTGCCGGCGGTTTAACCCGCGAAGCCAGTTTCAACGTCGATGGTCATCAGGTCACGCTGTCGTTCACGCCTGGCAGTATTCGCAACCCATTCCAGCTTCCCAGCTTTGGCTGCCCCTGAAACAGGAGCTGATAATGACTCATTACGCTACCCCCGGCTGGTACGGAAAATTGCCTAGCTCGGGTGATTTTGTGAAGCGACGTTTTCCCGATGCGCTCTATCGGCAGTGGTCCAACTGGTTTCAGGTCGGACTGCATCACTGGAAAACCAGTGAAGAGGGGGATAACGCACCGTCGCGTGCCTTTCTCAACGCGCCAGTGTGGAATTTTGTCGTACCGCCGATGCTCGGTAGTCAGTTGATTCAGATGGGCTGCCTGATCGCCGCGCACGACAGCGTCGGGCGCAACTACCCGCTGTGTGCACTGCGCCATTTCACGCCAGCAGAGTGGTCGCCAGCGCTGCTGGCACGCTCCGGTGAGTGGTATCAGCAGGTTGGTAACATGCTGCTGCGCGTGGTGCGGAGCGGCGGCACGCCAGAACAACTGGATCAGGCACTACTCAGCATTCCGCAACCGCAGGGGGATGCTGAGCCGTCGGGCATCCTCGACGTGATTGATACGGGTGATTACTCGTCAACGTTGAACTGGAAACGGCCGGGTGACAGTTTTGACCCACAGTTCTACACCAGTTTTTGGTGGACCAATCAGAGCGATGGTTTCCCACTTTATACCCAGATGCACAGCGGCAATTTCACTGCACAGTTGTTTTCGTTGTTGTTCGACCCGGCCGGTGGAGCAAAACCCGGACGAAACGGACTTTATCCACCGATGTTTGAATCCTGAGGCCAATGCGCATGACGATAAATGTAGATGCCTTGCTGGCACCGGTTAGCAGTGACAATCCCTGTGGCGACAACCTAGAGTACCACGCGGATTTCCAGGCGATGGAACAGGCCAGCACGGGCAAAGCCGAGCAGCAGTTCGGTAACACCATTATCCCGGCGGAACCGGCGGACTGGAATAAAGTTGAAAAGCTGGCGATTGACCTGCTGAGACGCAGTAAAGACCTGCGCGTGATATTAGCGCTGACGCATGCATGGACCGAATTGAAAGGCCTGCCGGGTTATGCTCAAGGGTTGAAACTGATTGAGCAGGCACTGCTGCTGTACTGGGATCCACTGTGGCCGCGTCTGAAAGAGTTCAGCGAAGAAGATCCGTTTTATCGCATCAACGCCGTGGCGCTGCTGGGGGATAAATCGGCGCTGAGCAGTGCGGTGCGCCAATCCTGGCTGTTGCGTTATGCCTCGGACGGTATCACGCTGCGCGATGCCGTGGCGCTATGTGATGGTAGCAAAACGGACGTTGCCGAGTATCCCGGCGGTTTGCCACGCCTGACTGATGAGTTGGCGCGCGGCGGACAGCCCGGCACAGAAGCAATTCTGCAAATAGCGGGACATTTACAAACTATCAGTGAAACCCTGGCTGAGCGCTTGGGTGAATCGGCGGTACCAGAGTTGGCGCAACTGTGTAAACAGATTGCGATAATCGCTGAACGTTGTCAGGCCACCGATCTCAACGCTCTCCGGCCCAAGGTGACCACTGTGCAACCCGCCGAAATTGCCGCACCGGTTGCACCTGCCCCTATGCGCGTTACCGCTGACTGGCGCAGTTTGCCGCTCAATTCACGTGCCGATGCGCAACTGATGCTGGAGAAAGTGAAGCAGTATTTCACTCTGCATGAGCCGAGCCATCCGGCTCCGCTGATGATTGACCGCGTGCAGCGTCTGATCGAACTCGACTTTATGGACATCATCCGCGATCTTGCGCCAGATGGTGTGCATCAGATGGAAAATGTTTTTGGACGTCGCGACTAAGCGAGCGTAACCACTCAACGCAACGAGACCTGCGCGCCTCCTGCGAGACGTTATCCGCGCATTATTAATGGAGAAACCCATGGCATCAACGAAACCCAGTGGGCAAAAGTTCATTGCCCGCAATCGCGCACCTCGCGTTCAGATCGAATATGACGTGGAAATTTATGGCGCGGAACGCAAAATTCAGTTGCCGTTCGTCATGGGCGTATTGGCGGATCTGGTGGGCAAGCCGCTGGAGCCGCAGGCCGCCCTCGATGAGCGTAAATTCCTCGAAATCGACATCGATAACTTTGATGAACGCATGAAAGCGCTGAAGCCGCGTGCTGCCTTTCAGGTGGATAACACGTTGAACGGCGAAGGTAAACTGAACATCGACCTGACTTTCGAAAGCATGGACGACTTCTCGCCTGATGCCATCGCGCGCAACGTTGAGCCGCTGAGCAAGCTGTTGGACGCGCGTACTCAGTTGGCTAACCTACTGACCTATATGGACGGTAAAAATGGTGCGGAAGAACTGGTCGGTAAAATTTTGCAAGACCCCACGCTGCTGCAGGCACTGACGCATCTGCCGAAGCAGGACGATGCCGTTGAAGGTAAGGAAGAGCAATAATGACCCAGACTTCACAACCGCAGCAACCGCAGCAACCGCAGGGCGAGACCCGTTTTAGTCAGGATGAGTTCAGCGCGCTGCTGAACAAAGAGTTCCGTCCGAAGAGCGATCAGGCGCGTGAAGCGGTAGAGCGCGCGGTGAAAACGCTGGCGCAGCAGGCATTGGAAAACGCCATTACCGTATCGAGTGATGCATATCGCACCATTCAGGCGCTGATCGCTGAGATCGACGAAAAACTGTCGCAGCAGGTGAATCAGATCATTCACCACGATGATTTTCAGGCGCTGGAAAGCGCGTGGCGCGGTCTGAGCTATCTTGTGAACAACACTGAAACTGACGAGATGCTGAAAATCCGTTTCATGAGCATCTCCAAGAAGGAGTTGGGCCGTAGCCTGAAGCGCTTCAAAGGGGCGGGATGGGATCAAAGCCCGCTGTTCAAAAAAATCTACGAGCAGGAGTATGGTCAGTTCGGTGGTGAACCATTTGGCTGTCTGGTGGGCGATTATTACTTCGACCACAGCCCACAGGATGTCGAGTTGCTGGGTGAAATGGCACGCATCGGTGCGGCCGCACACTGTCCGTTCATCACCGGTACTGCACCGAGTGTGATGCAGATGGAATCCTGGCAGGAACTGGCTAACCCACGCGATCTGACCAAGATCTTCCAAAACACAGAATATGCTGCGTGGCGTAGCCTGCGTGAATCGGAAGATGCCCGCTACCTCGGTATGATGATGCCGCGTTTCCTCGCGCGTCTGCCTTACGGCATTCGCACCAATCCGGTTGATCACTTTGATTTTGAAGAACAGACCGACGGCTCTGACCACAGCAACTATGCATGGAGCAATGCGGCTTACGCGATGGCAGCCAACATCAACCGCTCGTTTAAAGAATACGGCTGGTGTACCGCGATTCGCGGCGTGGAATCGGGTGGTGCAGTCGAAAATCTGCCGTGCCACACTTTCCCGAGTGATGACGGTGGCGTGGATATGAAGTGTCCGACCGAAATCGCCATCAGCGACAGACGCGAAGCCGAGCTGGCGAAAAACGGCTTTATGCCGCTGGTGCATCGTAAAAACTCTGACTTCGCCGCCTTTATCGGTGCACAGTCGCTACAGAAACCGACCGAGTATCACGATGCTGATGCTACCGCCAACGCCCGTCTGGCCGCTCGTTTGCCCTATCTGTTCGCCTGCTGCCGCTTCGCGCATTACCTGAAATGCATTGTGCGCGACAAGATCGGTTCTTTCCGCGAGCGTGATGAAATGGAACGCTGGTTGAACGATTGGGTAATGAACTACGTTGATGGCGATCCTGCCAACTCCTCGCAGGAAACCAAATCGCGTAAACCACTGGCCGCGGCCGAGGTAACGGTAGAGGAGCAGGAAGATAATCCAGGTTATTACGCAGCGAAATTCTTCCTGCGCCCGCATTACCAGCTAGAGGGCCTGACGGTTTCGCTGCGACTGGTATCGAAACTGCCATCGCTGAAATCGAATGAAAATTGATAGTTGAATGTAAGGGCGGTTTATGGAACGCCATAACATATGGGTAAATATCGTCTTTTGATTTATTAAAAATAGAATCGATATTCTTAAATGGTCTTATTTATTATGTAGATGATAAAAACTATTCACTGTTTTTTATTAATCCACGACGTGGGGTAATGAAAAATCCCTCTGAATAACACATGTAGCGATATTCAGAAAACGAGGCGGAGGTAAAATATGGACTGTTTTATTCAGCCCCATGCTTTCCTGTTTTCCATAACGATGCTTTATCAAAGCATAATATAAACCAAGCAAGAGAGGATAATTATGGCTATTGATATGTTTTTAAAAGTTGATGGTGTGACTGGTGAATCTAAAGACGCTAACCACACCGGTTGGACGGATATCAATTCCTTTTACTGGGGCGCTAATCAACCTGGTAATATGTCCGTAGGTGGCGGCGGCGGAGCCGGTAAGGTTAATTTTGTCGATCTGAGTGTCAATGCGTTGATCGACAAATCAACTACCGCAATCCTTAAATATTGCGCAAGTGGTAAGCACCTTTCCAAAGTTGAACTTTCGGTTTGTAAAGCAGGCGGTCAACAAGTGGAATATGCTCGCATCACGTTAGAAGATGTGCTCGTGACTTCCGTTAACTACACTGGCTCAGACAGTGGTGATACTGTTGGCATTACCTATGCTTTCCAGGCATCAAAAGTGAAACAGCAGTACTGGGAACAAACTTCATCCGGCAGTAAAGGCGCTGAAAGCAGTGCGGGATGGAATATCAAAGAGAATAAAGAGGCGTAATCGTTTTAGTAAAATTAGTGGCCCTGCGGGGTCACTAAATTAGGGGGGAAGTAATGGCAAGTCATGTGATCTATATCAGACGGATGTGGCAAACTAATAAATCAACTATTAGTGTTTTTAATGTTTCTGGCAGCAGTATCAAAGGGTACTTTTTGGAAAGGCCAGGACCAGATACGACTCAATCTAACCAAAATAAAAGAATTCCTGAGGGGGAATATAAAATAAAATGGCATAATTCATCTATTTCTGGTGTCATTCCACATAATCCAGTTCCCATTCTATATAACTCCTCAGTTCCTCTTTCTCGTTATATTCTTATTCATAATGGTAATTTGCCTATTCATAGCAAAGGATGCTTGCTCATTGGTAGCTCTAAAGGAATAGATATTGTAGGAGGAAGCGTGCTTAAGTTAATAGAGCTAAAAAAATTCATAAAAGATGAAGGTGTTGAGAATTTCACAATAACCATTACATCCTGCTACACAGGATGTAGAGAATAATTTAAAGGAATAGGACATGAAAAGAAATGTTTTTATCTGCCTAATAATTTTACTTCTTTCTCCCTTACCTTCTTTAGCTGATACTGAAAAAGATGGTGTATTGCAATTTTATTGGCTCCCACAGTGGAATAACGGGATAAATGACCCAGAGCTAAAGTTACGATTTTTTGTTTTTTCCAATGAAGGTAAGCAAAAAGAAGTCATTGATATTAAAAGTACTCATTCAAATGAAGCGTTCGTCAAAAAGAACTTCAAAACCATACCGGATGAATTCTTTATCAATAAAGAAGGTCACGCAGAACAAAATGGTACAGTGACGCTCAAGAAACTTATCAATTATAAAGAGTGCGACTCGGCCATTTGGCAGGCTGAGTTTGTATCTTTTTTACAAAAAGATACAAACTTTAAAATAGACGACAACTCAGATTCTTGTAATCCATTACCATATGTTATTATTTATCAATTAAAAGATGGTGTGGATAATGTAAGTCTATTTGATAAACCTAATGATACTGGAAAGGTAATTTATAAAATCGACAGCCAGCACGCTCTCGTTAAAATGAAAACAGCTAACTCTGATTGGATTTATGTTTCTGAGTACGATGCATCCCAAAAAGATCTTATCGGTTCAAAAAAAGGCTATGTGAGATTGAAACATCTTGCTCCCCTTAACTAACTTAAAATAACGCCACCTCATGAGTTAATTAAACGCATTTTATTCAACGCAATACCATCAGCTTAAATAGGATATCCAATCGCGCTACTTATTGAGGAAATTAAGCCGCATTACGCCTGATCAAACCCAACCATTACAGTCATTCAAATAAAACTAAAACCCAACCGTACTATTAGACGCATCCCGTGCGCTATACCCGTACCTTTTCCCAAGAGAGGTGGGGCATAGATGCCGAACCGCTAACCGCAGGAACCCGTTATGCGATTTACGATAGTAACGACTAAACCCGGCCACCAGCCGCCGCAAATCCGTTGTGATTTCCTTCCGCCCGGAGGCACTATTGGTCGCGGGGTTGATAACAATCTGGTATTACCCGATGACGATCGCACCATCTCTCGCCTGCAGGCGATTGTACACATCACCGCAACGGGCGAATGCCGCCTAACCAACCGTGGCAACGTGACGCGCGTACAGCTCAACGACATTCCGCTGGAGCGGGGCCGTCAGGTTGAATTGCAGGATGGCGATGTGCTGGGTATTGGTGATTACCAACTGTTAGTCAACGATCTAAATAACGCGCCGCAGCCGCAGGCTGCACCCGTCGCACCACCGTCTGCGTTTAAGCCCACTATTATCGCCGATGAGCCATCAGCGGAGAAAACCAGCAACACGGCGGCGATCCCCAGTGAAATCTGGGATAGCCTCACCAAAGAATTTTCGATCTCTGATGATTTGTCGAAGCGTAAGAACACCACGCCTGAGCAACCGATGGTACATCCGTTGACAGCGCCCGCTGGTGTTGAACGCAACCCGGAAGATCCTTTAGCACAGTTACTTAGCGATGCGCCGCTGAATATCGGGCAACAACCGCAAAACACCAGTCTGTTCGATGAAGGTGATGCGCTTTTTGCTCAGGAAAGCATTTTTGACGACCGTACACCGAGCACACTCTCCGCGCAGCAAAATGCGGCAGCACAACCGCAGGTAGAAACCAGCTCAACCGAGATCGAACCGCTTAGCCTGTTTGGTAGCCAGAGTTCTACAGATGCACGCAGTCACGACGATCCGCTCGGTCTGATGATGGGCAATGCGGTGCCGTTGGCACAGCCCGAGATTCTGGTTGCTAAGCCTGAACAACCGGAACCTATCGCCGAAGCGCAGCCCGACACAGCCAATCCGCCAATGGATTATGGCGGTATCACGCTGCCGACGCCGCAGGCGGTACAACGCACGCCATCGCCAACGCCGAAAGGGCGCTTGCGTATCGACCCGGTAGCCTCCAGCAATCAGGCCGGCGAATCTACAGCCAGCCAAAACAGCGGCGATCGGCTGAAAGGCGAACTGCTGGATGCACTGCTGGAAGGCATGGGACTGCGCGATCTACAGCCGACGCCACAGCTCGACCGTGAGCAGATGCTGCAGTTTGGTCAAATGCTCAGCATGTTTTCGCAGGGCACGGTGGCACTGCTGTCATCGCGTTCGATCCTCAAGCGTGGCGTAAAAGCAGATATGACGATGATCCTCGATGACGCTAACAACCCATTTAAGCTACTGCCTTCCGGCAAAACCGTGTTGATGCAGATGTTCGGCAGTCGCATGCCTGGCTTTATGCCGCCGCGTCAGGCGGTACGTGATGCGCTGATCGATCTACAAGCACACCAGTTGGGGATGATTGCCGGGATCCGTGCCATCATCGCCTCAATGTTGCAATCCTTTAATCCGGATCAGCTAGAAGAAGAAGCGCGTCAGACGGGAGCGGTCTCACGTCTGGGTTTACCCGGTAGCCGTAAAGCGGCGCTGTGGGAGCATTTCGTGGAGCGCTACGGCGAGACGGCAGGCGAGATCGAAGACGATTTTCACACCCTATTTGGTGAAGCGTTCCTACATGCCTATGACCTGGAAGTTAATCAGTACAAAGACTCACAAACCCACGCGGATGTCACATGAAGATCACAATTGCTTCCATGTCGAATCAGGGCGACCGCGCCAACAATCAGGATCAAACTGGTGATGTCATCGGTGAACGTGCTGCCTGCTTCGTGGTGTGCGACGGCGTGGCAGGGTTTCCTGGTGGTGATGTTGCGGCAGATATCGCTCGCAGCAGCCTGATGGATGCGTTCGATGGCAATGCGCACCTTAATGCACAGTCGATTTGCAACTACGTCAATCACGCTAACCACTCGATTCGCCAGCAGCAGAAAGCCTGCAGCGAACACCGTCGCATGGGCACCACGCTGGTGAGCCTGTTTATCGACCGCGACTTTGAACTGGCCTACTGGGCGCACGCTGGTGACAGCAGGCTGTATCTGTTCCGGCGCGGCTATCTCTATCACGTCACCACCGACCATAGCCTGGTGCAGCAGATGAAAGATGCCGGGCACCAGACCGAAGGCATTAACAACAACCTGCTCTATTTCGCGCTTGGTATGGGCGATGAGCAGCGCGATGCCAGCTACAGCGATGTGGTGGAGATCGAAGACGGTGATGCCTTTTTGCTGTGCACCGATGGTTTCTGGCACGGCGTGACGCAGGAACAAATGCAGCAGTCGCTGCACATGGTGAATACGCCAGAAGAGTGGATGATGCTAATGCAGCAAATCATCAAAAACGGCACGTTAGATAATGCCCAACAGGATAATTTCAGCGCACTAGCCGTCTGGATTGGATCACCGCAAGACATCACCTTACTGCACTCGCTATCCGAAACGGCGCAGTTTTCCCCCCTTCGAGATTGAGAACGCCAACATGAAATATAGATTACTGGGGCTGGCTACGTTGCTGCTCAGTACACACACCTTTGCTGATAATTACCGCATTGTGCAGTCGCCGGTACAGAAACTGGATATCTGGATCGATGATGTAAAAGATAACCAATTGGCGAGCTGGTGTAAAAGCCACGTGACTCTGCGCATTGTCAGTAAAGGCGAGAAAAATGCCGCCGTGTTGGACGATTTCCTGCCGCGCGTTGCTGGGCTGATGGCGTCACAGTGTAAACCGTTGCAGCAGTTGCAGTGGCAACTGACCGATACCGATGGCAGCGAAATCGCCGCTGGCAGTGCTGCCAAAGCGCAGCAGTGGCAAACGGTGGTCACGCCGCCTCCTTCGGTGGAACCGCCGCCAGCCGCTGTGGCTGAGCCTGCGGTGCCGGTGCTGAATTCACCGCAGGCCGATACCACGCCGTGGCTGCAATTCAGTCTGCCCGATGGTTGTCACTTCCGTACCTGGTGGCAACATCCGGCGCAAGCCAACGCGCTGCTTGTGCCATCAAAACAGGGACTGATCTGCGGTCAGGATGGCTGGCTGAGCGGCTACAGCAGCTTGACACTGATAGGTAACGGTGCGGCGAAAACCGTGGATGTCACCTTCCTGAAGGGCTTCCCAATTACGGGCCTGAATAGCAAATCGCAAACCGCTGAGCTCAACATCACCACCGTTAACCGCGAACGCATGGTACTGAGCAATCATAAATCGCCGGACAGTTGGCTGGTGCTGCCATTCAATAACCAGTTCAACGGTTGGCAGGCACTTAACCAGATCATCGTACAGATGCCTGCCCGCGATGCTGCAAATGACAGCGCGCTGCAGGCGCGTATGCGGGAAGTGAGCATTGTGTGGTCGCCGTGGCTGAGTGGGAATGCACCGCTCAAGGTACAACTGGTCGAACAACTGCACCCGGAGCTGAAAGATCCTGCCGCTGCGGTTTACCGCACCATTAATTAACGCAAAAGGAGTTTGCATGGAGTCGTTACAACAGCGTCTGGCGAGTCGTTCATTGGCCGATAATCTTGCGGAAATCATGCGCCAGATTCAGTCCACCCCGGCCAATGCCGATTTGCGAGCCGCCTTTGTGCAACTGCTGTGTTTGGCAGGCAATTGGACGCGTGCGCAAACTCAACTGCAATCCTGGCTAGCCTTAACGCCACTGGCGCAGCCTACGGTAACCTTACTGCAGCAGGCAATTGCCGGTGAACAACAGCGTGAAGCGGTGCTGCGCGGCGAGGCGGAACCGCAGTTGTCAGGCAGCGCCTGGCGCTGGTGTGAAACCCTGCTGGCTGCACTGCGTGCCGATATCACGGGCGATGGCGTGCGCGGCGCTAAGTGGCGTACCGAGGCGCTGGATCAGGCTGACGCCAATCCCGGCCAACTGCAACAGCAGGATGAGATAACGGACTTCGCTTGGCTGATGGACGGTGACAGTCGTTTCGGTCCGGTATGCGAAGCTATCAGTAACGGTCGTTATTACTGGATCCCGTTTGCTGCTATTCGTGAGATGGTATTCCAGGCTCCGGCTAGCGTCACAGACCTTATTTGGCGTCACACACGCATACAACTGGTGGATGGCAGCGAACAGATTTGTCAGATCCCGGTGCGTTATCCTTTACAGCAGGGCGCGGACGAGCGCTATCTGCGCGCCAGCGTTACCGAATGGCAGACGCTGGGCGAAGAGGATGGTCAGTTCATCGGCAACGGCCAGAAAGTATGGCTGAGCGACAGTGCTGAATTCCCGCTGCTGGCGCTGCGACAAATCACCTTTAACGCGAGCCGCCGATGAGCAGTGATAAGCGCTCGCACAACGATGGCCATGCACAGTTGTATGGCGGCTTCCGCGCACGTAGAAATCGCGATGTGTTAACCACGCGTGACAAGCTGCAATCGTCGCTGCTCGATCGTCTGACCGATAATGCACCGGACAAACGTAACGAAGCCAGCAGCAACACGTTGATCTCGCACAGTGCGCTGCGTCGTCACGTACTGCGAGATCTGCAGTGGTTGTTCAACACCATCAACAACGAAGCACAGCAGGATCTCAGCGAATTCGGCGAAGTACAGTGCTCGGTGTGGAATTTCGGTGTGGCACCGCTGTCTGGGCAGAACATCTCGGACATCGAATGGCAGGATATACAGCGCAAAATGACTGACGCCATCCTGCATTTTGAGCCACGCATTCTGCCGCAAGGCTTGCAGGTACGCTGCGTCAGCGACATGACATCACTCAGCCTGCACAACGTGTTATCGATTGAGATTAAGGGCCGCCTGTGGTGCGTGCCTTATCCACTGGAGTTTCTGTTCCGCACCCAGGTTGAGCTGGAGAGCGGCCACTTCGAACTACAGGATGCCGGATAATCATGGACAGCAAACTGCTCGATTACTACAACCGTGAGCTCGCTTATCTGCGCGAGATGGGCGCGGAGTTTGCCGCGCGCTATCCCAAAGTGGCCGGGCGTCTGGGTATGCGAGGGATCGATGTCGCTGACCCTTACGTTGAGCGAATGATGGAAGGTTTCGCCTTCCTTACCTCGCGCGTTCAATTGAAAATGGATGCTGAGTTTCCGCGTTTTTCGCAGCGCATGCTGGAAATGATCGCACCTGGCTACTTATCGCCGACGCCGTCAATGGCCATTGCCCAATTGACGCCAGACACGCAAAAAGGTGACATCAGCAATGGTTTCCTCGTGCCACGCGGCACCATGATGGAAAGCCAAAATCTAAAAAAAAGCGGTGTCACCTGCAGCTATACCACGGCACATGACGTGATGTTGCAACCGTTACGCATCAGCGATGTCTCGCTCGGCGGTGTGCCGGCTGATATCCCCCTGGGTGAGCTAAAACTGAGCGGCATCGATGCCGCCAGTGCATTGCGGATCCGTATTGAATGTGAAGGCGTGTCATCATTAGACCAGCTCAAGTTGGATGATGTCATGCTGTACCTGAGTGGCCCGGACATTCAGGCGCTGAAGCTGTTGGAGTTGTTGATGCAGCATCGTGTCGGCATCCTGCTGCAATCCGTGGAAAAAAAGCCGCTGCGCCGGGTATTAAGTGATGCTGCGCTACAGCAGGAAGGGTTTGCACCAGAGCAGGCGCTGCTGCCAGACGACCTGCGTAATTTCGATGGGTATCGCCTGCTGCAGGAGTATTTTGCTTTTCCTGTCCGTTTCCAGTTCATCAGTTTACGGCAGTTGGCACCGTTCATTCGCTGCTGTGGCAACGCCCAAGCTTTTGAAATTATTATCCTGCTGGATAAAGCCGACAGCGCGCTAGAGAGTGTGGTGGATGCCAGTCATCTGGCGTTACATTGCACCCCTGTCATTAATCTGTTCCCGAAAACTGCTGAACGTTTAAAGGTCAGCGACAGCCAACACGAGTACCACGTGGTGGTCGATAATATCCGTCCACTGGATTATGAAGTGCATTCGGTTCAGCGACTGTTTGCCACGGTGGAAGGGAAACGAGAGGAGCAGATTTTCCGCTCTTTCTGGAGCACCTTCAGTGGCGATGGCAGCGATTACGGCGCCTATTTCTCGCTGCGGCGTGAGCAGCGCACGCTGTCCGAACAAGCGCAGCGCTATGGCACACGCACTGGCTACATCGGTTCGGAAGTTTTCCTGTCGCTGGTCGATGAGCACCACACGCCGTGGCGCGATGACCTGCGGTATCTATCGGCGGACGTGATGTGTACCAGTCGTGATTTACCACTCATGCTATTACAGCAGGATCAGGGCAACTTCGTGATGCCAGATTCGATCCCGGTGGGGCAGTTGACGCTGTGTAAAGGCCCCACACCGCCGCGTCCGGCGTTAGCAGAAGGCCTCTCATCCTGGCGGCTGATTAGCCATTTGCAAATGAACTACCTCAGTCTGATGGACAGCGCCGACGGTGAAGGCGCTGCGGCATTGCGCCAGCTACTTAGCCTGTACGCCAACTTAGCCGATGCGCCGGTATCACGCCAAATCGAAGGTATCCGCCATTGCCAGCTCAGCACCGTCAACCGCCGTGTACCTGAACCGGGGCCTGTAGTATTTGCGCGCGGTGTCAGCATCACGCTGGAGGTTGATGAACAGGTGTTCTCCGGTGCAAGCCCGTGGCTATTTGGCAGCGTCTTGGAGCGCGTGTTCTCTCGACTGGTCGCGCTAAACAGTTTCACTGAATTCACCCTGAACAGTCAGCAGCGTGGCGAAGTCGGTTACTGGCCGCCGCGTATGGGCAAGAAGGCGTTGATATGAGTGAAGTGGCGCAAGTGATTGCGCTACAGCGGGCTACACGTCTACCGGATAATTTCTGGCAGGGGGTGATGGCGGCACCGTGGCGCTACGATCTCTTCCAGTTGCTGCGCAAGCTGGATGCGCAGTGTGGGCAGGGTTATGCGTTGGGCCGTGCGCCATTGCCGAAATTTGAAGCGGTGCGGATTGGTCAAACGCCGTCGTTGGCTTTTGCACCCGCCGCGGTAGCGGAGGTGAGCCAACGTGAGGAGGGTGAACGCCATGATATTTCCATTTATAGCTTCGGTTTGTTTGGCCCTAATGGGCCACTCCCTACGCACCTGACCGAATATGTACGCGAACGTATCGTGCATCATCAGGACCACAGTTTCGCTGCTTTTGCTGACCTATTTCATCACCGCGCCACGTTGCTGTTTTATCGCGCCTGGGCCGATGCCCAGCCCACGGTGTCTCTGGATCGCAGCGATGACCGCCGGTTTATCAATTATCTGGCGTGTTTGTCCGGTATTGGATTACCCGCTCAACAGCAGGCCACTTCACTGAGTTTGCATGCGCGTCTGATGTTGGTCGGTCACCTCAGCCGTCACGGTCACGATGCTGAAGGGCTGGTGCGTATTTTGCGCCACTACTTTGGCGTTCCGGTACAGATGGAACAGAACGTACCGCAATGGCTGGCGCTGGATAAGCGCGATCGGGCGCGATTAGGTGCAGGTCGTCAGATGCCGCGCCTTGGCGCATCGTCATTTCTCGGTATTTCGGTGCGTGATGTGCAGCACCGCTTTCGCCTGCACTTTGGCCCGCTCAGTATTGAACAGTATGCACACTTCCTGCCGGATGCGCCGGGCGCACGCGAAGTGCGTGACTGGGTGCGTCACTACCTCGGCATTGAAATGCAGTGGGATCTCAGCCTGATTCTGGCGGCTGATGACGTGCAGAGCGTGACGCTGGGCGGTAATGCCCGGCTCGGTTACACCAGTTGGCTAGGGCAAATGCCGCAGTTGCAGGATCGCGAAGATTTCATGTTTGAGGTTGAGGCGGCGGCACGCTAGTCCGATCACTTTTCCCTGTTACACCGCCAGCTTCTTTCATTTAAGAGACTCGTTATGTCAGAAATCAGCCGTGCCGTGTTATTCGGCAAACTAGATACGCTGTTATTTACCTCGCTGGAAAGCGCCACCGCCTTTTGTAAACTGCGCGGCAATCCCTATGTTGAACTGGTGCATTGGCTGCATCAGTTGATGCAACAACAAGAGGGCGATTTTCAGCGGGTCATCAGCCATTTTTCGCTGGATGAAAACGCACTGACGCGAGATATCGTTGCCGCCCTTGACCGCCTGCCACGCGGAGCGAGTGCGGTCTCCGACCTCGCTGAACACATTGATAGTGCTGTGGAGCGCGCCTGGGTTTACGCCTCGCTTAAGTATGGTGCCACACGGATCCGTGGTGGCCATCTGTTGATCGGCATGCTGAAAACCTTCAATCTCGCCAACGTGCTGAAAGGAATTTCCAACCAGTTCGCCCACATTAACGCCGATGCGCTGCTGGATCAGTTCGATACGGTACTTGGCAGCAGCAAAGAGGCGCAGCAGGCGCTAATCGCACCGCCGAGCGCAGACGGTGCCGCCCCGGTAACCAGCAATAGCACGCTGGCACAGTACGCACAGGATCTCACCGCGCGGGCGCGTGAAGGGCATATCGATCCGGTCACCGGGCGCGACGAAGAAATTCGCCAGATGGTGGATATTCTGATGCGTCGCCGGCAGAACAATCCGCTGCTGACCGGTGAGGCTGGCGTCGGTAAAACGGCGGTAGTAGAAGGACTGGCGCTACGGATTTCTACAGGCGATGTGCCAGCACCGTTGCGCGATGTGCAGTTGTGGCTGCTGGATATCGGCATACTCCAGGCCGGTGCTGGGATGAAAGGTGAATTCGAAGCGCGTTTACAGGCACTGATCAATGAAGTGCAATCCAGCCCAATACCCATTGTGCTGTTTGTTGATGAGATCCACACGCTGGTCGGCGCGGGTGGGCAGCAGGGCACAGGCGATGCCGCTAACCTGCTTAAACCGGCGTTGGCGCGCGGTCAATTGCGCACCATCGGCGCGACCACATGGGCAGAATACAAAAAATATATCGAGAAAGATCCTGCTCTGACACGTCGCTTCCAGACCGTGCAGATACAGGAACCGGATGAAGACAAAGCGATTCTGATGTTACGCGGTACTGTTAGCGCACTGGAAAAGCATCATCAGGTGCTGCTGCTGGATGAAGCGGTCAGTGCGGCGGTGAAACTGTCGCATCGCTATATTCCCGCACGTCAGTTGCCAGACAAAGCCGTTGCTCTGCTTGATACTGCTTGCGCACGGGTGGCGGTAAGCCAGAGCGCGCCGCCTGCGGCACTGGAAAATTGTTTACATCGTCTGGATGCACTGGAAATTGAAGCAGAAATTACCGAGCGTGAAACCAAAGTTGGCCTTGGTGACGCTGGGCGCCAGCAGGCGATTGCTGCCCAGCGCACGAAACTGGAAGCCGAACGTGATGCGTTGCAGCAGCGTTGGCAGAAGGAACGCGAGCTGGTTAATCAACTGATTGCGTTGTGTGGGCGTTGCGTGGTGGAAGGTGAGACGGCATTGCGCGACGAATTGGATATCGCTCGGCAGCGCTTGCGCGAGGTACAGGGCGAAACGCCGCTGCTGTTCGCGGCGGTTGATGCTGGCGTGGTTGCGGCGGTTGTGTCTGACTGGACCGGCATTCCGCTGGGTCGCATGGTAAAGAACGAGATTGATGCCGTACTCAACCTGTCTGACACCCTGAATCAACGCGTGATTGGTCAGCGTCACGGCCTGGATCTGATCGCCAAACGTGTGCGCACCGCGCGCGCGCGCCTCGACAACCCTAACAAACCGGTCGGCGTGTTTATGCTGTGCGGTCCGTCGGGCGTCGGCAAAACGGAAACTGCGTTGGCTCTGGCGGAGTCACTGTACGGCGGTGAGCAGAACGTCATCACCATCAACATGAGTGAATTTCAGGAACCGCACACCGTTTCCACGCTGAAAGGCGCGCCTCCGGGCTACGTGGGGTACGGCGAAGGCGGCGTGCTGACCGAAGCCGTGCGTCGTCGCCCATACAGCGTGGTCTTGCTGGATGAGATTGAGAAAGCGCATCCAGACGTACATGAACTTTTCTTTCAGGTGTTCGACAAAGGCTGGATGGAGGATGGCGAAGGCCGCCATATCGATTTCCGTAACACTATCATCATTCTAACCTCCAATGTCGGTACGCAGGTGATTAGTGCGTTGTGCGCCGATCCGGAACTGATGCCTGACCCTGATTCGCTCAGTGCCGCGCTGCGTAAACCGTTGTTGGAGGTGTTCCCAGCCGCGCTGCTGGGGCGTTTATTGGTCGTGCCGTATTACCCGCTGAGCGATGCGATGCTGGCGGAGATTGTGCAATTACAACTGGCACGCATTGTCCGCCGTTTGGTGGACAACCACGGCATTGAGGCTGAGATCGATGCCTCTGTGACGCACCTGATCGTACAGCGCTGCACCGAAGTTGAATCCGGTGGCCGTATGGTCGATGCCATCCTCACCAATACCCTGTTGCCGCAAATGAGCCAGATGTTGCTCAGCGCCCATGCCCGCGATGAACACTATCGTCGTATACACGTGCGCTGTGAACAGGGCGAATTTGTTTGTCAATTCGATATCTAAAGCCGTTAGTAATCAGAGAGTTCTCGAAAATGTCGGAACACGATAATCCCCGGAACGTCCCCAATGCTTTGCCACTGGGTTACCGTTTCAATGAGTTTGAAATTAAAGAAGTGATCGGTGGTGGTGGCTTTGGCATTGTCTATCGTGCCTGGGATCATCAGTTGGAGCGTGATATTGCGATCAAAGAGTTCATGCCTGCCTCGCTGGCGGTGCGCAGTGATGATCTCAATCTGGTACTACGCAGTGAGCGCTTTAGTAAAACCTTCCATGCCGGATTGAACAGCTTTATCCAGGAAGCACGTCTGCTGGCCCGCTTCAACCATCCCAACCTCCTGCATGTGTTGCGTTTCTGGGTGCAGAACGACACTGCCTATATGGGCACGGTGCTTTACAGCGGCATCACGCTCTCCACGCTGCGTGAGCGTAATCCACAGTGGGTGGATGAAGCCTGGATCCGCCGTCTGCTGCCGCCGTTGCTGGGGGCCATCAGAACTATTCACGACGCGGGTTATCTGCATCGTGATATTTCGCTGGATAACATCCAGATTCAGAGCAATGGCGCTCCGGTATTACTGGACTTCGGCTCGGCGCGTAAAACCATCGGCAACCTGTCGGATGAAAGTGAAACCATGTTACGTCCTGGCTATGCGCCGATTGAGCAGTACAGCGACAATGACGAAAGTGAACAGGGCGCGTGGACCGATATCTATGCGCTGGGAGCGGTGTTGCATGCGTTGATCACCGGTGCACCGCCGCCGGTTAGCGTGGTACGCAGCATCGAAGATAACTATCTGCCGCTGGCGTCGCGCCGTGTGCCAGGCTACTCCGTTGCGCTGTTGACAGCGGTGGATTGCGCGTTGGCGCTGAAGCCGGAGGATCGAACGCAAAGCATCGATGCTTTTGCCAAACTTATCGCGTTACCGGAGCGCGAACCCGAGCTGTTTGACACCGAAATCAGCGAGCCGGGCACCATGTTGGTACTGGTAGACAACGTAGTCGACGCCGAGCCGGTATCGCGAGTGACATCGTTGCTGCGCCATCGCTTTGCGCTTCCTGGGCTGGTTGCGGCGGGCGTATTGGTTGGCCTGTGCGTCGGTATGCTGATGTCGGGCGGCACTGAGCGGATGGCTCCGCCGGAAACCGTGCAAAACAGCGCGCCAGTGGCCCCCCTGAACCCCAAGCGCCGGCAGAACAACCTGCTGCGCCCGTGCAAGCTCAGATTACGCCGCGCGCACCCGAACCAGTATGGGTTGCGCAGGTGTACATCAAGCTACAGCAAGGAGAACGCGTTGAGGTTAACGGCAAACCGCAGGCGCTGGTTCCTGCCACGAATGGCTTCGCCACGCTGCAACTGGCCCCGGGCAACTACATTTTCGCCATCAGCGGTCAAGGCGGCACGCGTGAGCAAACCTTGCAGATTAGTCAGGAAGGCGTCTGGTTGCTCGATCCCCACAGTTAATCGTCAGGAATCTACTTATGTTCTCACGCATCACCGCGCAGTTGCCGATGGACGGCCTGCTGTTCTGGAAACTCTCGGGTACCGAGACGTTATCTCACTCATTTGTGCTGACCGCCGAACTGCTTGCCACCGACGCACGGATTGACCGACATGCGCTGTTGGGCCAGCCGGTCACGTTTACATTGCCGACGCAGAGCCTGCTGAACCCGCGTTACCTCAACGGTAAAATCACCCGGGTCGCGGTGCGTAGCGAAGAGTTGGGCGGTACGCGCTACGCGGTATACACGCTGACGGTGGAGTCGGACCTGTGGCCGATGCGGCGTGACCGCAACCTGCGCATCTTCCAGAGTCAGACGGTGCCACAGATAGTGCAGACGTTGCTGAAGGAGTACGGGGTAAACGTGGAGATGCGCTTATCGGGCAGCTACCGGGTGTGGGAGTACTGTGTGCAGTATCAGGAGAGCAGCCTGGACTTTATCAGCCGGCTGATGGAGCTGGAGGGGATTTATTACTGGTTCCGCCACGAGCAGGAGCGTCACACGCTGGTGCTGTGCGATGCAACGGACCAGCACAAGGCCTTTCCCGGCTACGAGACGATGACGTACCACGTGACACCGTCGGGTGGCAGCGTGACAGAAGAGGGGATCAGCCAGTGGTCGCTGGCAGAGAGTGTCACGCCGGGGATGTACAGCACGGACGACTACGATTTCCGCAAGCCGAACGCGTGGATGCTACAGGCGCGGCAGAACCCGGCGTCGCCGACGCCGGGCTCGGTGGATGTGTACGACTGGCCGGGTCATTTTGTGGACCACAGCCACGGCGAGTTTTACACGCGTATCCGTCAGGAGGTGTGGCAGGTGGAGCACCACAGCGTGAGCGGATCGGGCACGGCGACGGGCATTGCGCCAGGGTTTACCTTCGGTCTCCTTAACGCGCCACATTTTAGCGACAACGGCGAGTATCTGGTGACGTCGGCGACGTATGCGTTTGAGGAAAACAGTTACGCCAGCGGTGGAGGTGGGGGGGCGAGGCACAACATCGCGTTCACGGTATTGCCCGCGTCGGTGACGTTCCGGGCGGAACCGACGACGGCGTGGCCGAAAACGCACGGCCCGCAGACGGCGAAGGTGGTGGGTCCGCAGGGGGAATCTATCTGGACGGATCGGTACGGTCGGGTGAAGGTGAAGTTCCACTGGGACCGGCTGGCGAAGGGTGACGACACCAGCTCGTGCTGGGTACGCGTTTCGAGTGCGTGGGCGGGTCAGGGATTTGGTGGCGTGCAGATCCCGCGGGTGGGCGATGAAGTGGTGGTGGACTTCATCAATGGTGACCCTGATCGCCCGCTGATCATCGGCCGGGTGTACAACGAAGCGAGCATGCCGCCGTGGAATCTCCCCGAAGATGCGACACGTATGGGTTTTATGACGCGGAGCAAAGACGGGCATAATGACAACTCCAGCTTCCTGTTCTTTGAGGATAAGTCGGGTGGTGAACTGCTCAATATGCATGCTGAGAAGGACATGAGCATCTCAGTGGAGAATGACAATACCATCGCCATTGAAGGTTGTTGCACGACCACTATCGGCAAAGAACAGAGTGATAAAGTAGCCGGTGATGCCACGTTCCATTACAAGCAAAAGCGGACGACAACGGTTGATGATGCTGAGATTAATACATTTAATAATGGTGAATTTACAACTATAAAAAATGGACGTACTTTAAAAATAACAAGCGGCGGAGACGAAATATCAATTAATGGTGATAAAAACACTCGAATTGAAGGTGATGAAAAACGTGAACTTTCAGGTGATTTAAACGAGGAAATTGAAGGTGACGTTGTTGTTAACATTAATGGTAACTGGGATCAGACTGTCGTGTCGGGAAAAATTAATATTTTTAGCCCTAATGAGATTTTTATTAAGAGTGGTAAAAAAGTAAGCATAGAAGCGCCTTCGAGTTGGGTAAAAACTGCGCTTCATTCTTTTTCTATGACTGGATTTAATGAAAGTGTTACTGGAAATAGTGTTTCATTTACTGGAAATAATATCAGTGGGGCAGGAGTAAGTTCTTCGTTCACCACAGTCAGTAATAGCCTTACCGCCTTAAGTAACTCAAGTGCGTTGGTTAGTTATTCGATAAAAACCATTGATAATAGGCGCTCAATCACTAAAATTGAAGACTCTCTTCAAAATTTAGTGATTAGTGCAATACATTTATTTATATGAAGGTAAAAATGAATTTTTTAACTGAAACGCCGTTCATTGTCGGCATTGCAATGACTTTTTTGAGTTTTTTTATCGTAATATCTTTATTTAAACCGAATAAAAATGAACTGTTAGGAATCAAAAATTGGAAAACGCGAGATAAATGGCAAGGCACAACTGTCACAACTGAAATAAAGTCCTGGTCACAAACCGAAACTAAATATGGGAATGATTTTTTTTATAACTTTGACTTTCCTATTTATTTAAACGGAAAGGAAAAGCTTTATACAGCTAAAGGATTGGTCAGGCCGAATGATATCCACAAACTAAGAAAAGGTATGGAGGTTGTCGTCAAATATAACGAAGATAGTCCACCTAAAGTTGCTGTTATTGATGTGATATATAAATAGGTATAACTTCATAATTTCGGGGTTTTACTGTGTGTTTATTTCCCTGCCATAACGTTTCTTAGATTCTATTCATTACTTTAGATCTGAGAGGCGGCATGGTGGGTTTAAATGATTTTTAATGAGGTTTGCGAATTTTATTGGCACAAACTTCATCAGTAATTTTAATGTGAGAGAGTATATTTATAGATGATAGTGTTGCATTGTAAATAAATGTAATAGAGTCTTTATTGTAAAATTCGTCTATTTACTTACTTCATGTTACTGTTTGGAAAATATTATCATGAACTTTATGTTGGAACACACTGCTGTATTATTGGTGATATTCGCATTGATAACAACATTTGCAAGTCTTAAAGGTCTAAAGGGACAAAAAAAGAATATCATACAGATTCAACAATGGCTTACTCGATAGTCCGGGAAAGGGGAAGTTGCACAGGGTAAGTTAAAGACATGGAAGCAAACTACAACAACGAATAACTATAATCATTATTATATTCTGACGTTTGAATCTTACTTTAGTCGTGAAATATCGATTGGTTAATCCAAAAAAGATTGCGGTACTGAGTGTCGAATTTGATTAGTAAAAATACTTATCGAAGTTATTCCCAACCACACCTTTTCTTAATGCTGGGCCAGGATCACAGGCCCGGCGTTTGTTTTATCTGTTGTTTAAAAAGGAACCCAGGCATGAAAATCATTAAGCCACTGCGCCTGAGCGTACTTAATCGGCCATTTCGTTGGCAGGGGAAAATTCATTTAGGTGTTACGGTGCTGGCGCTGGCAGATATGGGGAAGAATCCACAACTTCGTCCAGAAATGGAGCTGTGGCAGTTGGCAGCCAATGAATTGCAAACCAGCGGTGGCGTTATCGATATGGCGATTCCCAAAGTGCGTGCGGAGTTTCTGGCGACCGGTCATGCCTATACCCATCATCAACGTGACAAAACCGCCTGTGCGGCGCGGATTGAAATTGACACGCTGAGTAAATCGCTAGCGGTATTTGGCGATCGTTATTGGGTGGGGAATAAGATGACTCAGCCGCAGCCGTTTGAACAAATGAGCCTCGACTGGAGTCGCGCTTTTGGCGGAGAGGGGCATGAGGAAAACCCTTATGGTATCGGTATTCACCCTGAAGTTCATCAGGGACATGAATTCATCCGCTTACCTAATGTTGAAGCGATGACCGGGCGTTTCACCCGGCCTAAACAAATGCCTGAGCCAGCAGGTTTTGGTCCGCTGGATATCAGTTGGCCGCGGCGCTTTAGTCGCATGGGGAAAAAATATGATACCAGTTGGTTGCAGAATGATTTCCCTGGTTTTGCGCGTGATATTGACTGGAAAGTCTTTAATGCCGCCAGCCCCGATCAGTGGTGGCCGGAACGCGACACGTTACCGCAACAGGCCGCATGGCGCATCTGGAATATGCATCCGGAAAAACCACTGCAGGAAGGCAAATTGCCACCGTGGCAGGCTCGCTGCTTTATCAACCGTCAGCGTAGTGATGAAACGTTGTTTGAAGAGATTGCGCTACGCGCCACCACGGTGTGGTTTTTCCCCCATCTGGAGCAGATGGTGCTGCTCTGGCAGGGAAATACTCGTATCAATGAAGACGATGCCGCTGATGTTTTGCAACTTATACCTACCCTGGAAATACAGGATGCACCGAGATCGGTAAATCACTACCACACCGTGCTCACACAGCGCATGGATAAAGAGAAGGGCGCGCTGTTCTCTTTCCGCGAAAAAGATTTGATCCCAGAAGGAATAATTGGTCCTTGGATTGATAGCGAAGTGCAACAAGCTCCAAGCCCGATGCGAGAAAACATGCAAAATCGCGCAACGCTGTTACGTGAGCAGCACCGGGCGCGCCTAGAGGCGACAGGCGGAGAGGTTGGCGATTTGCTTAAAGATTTCAATGAACCTGAGCTGCCGAAGTTGGAAGATCTGCCGGAGTTTATCGAAAAAATGGAGCAGCAGGCACAGGAGATGCAAGAGCAGGCGGAGCAACGTAAACGCGATCTGGAAGAAAAATATCCGAAAATACAAAGTGATGAGCACCAGCCTCGTGGTCCGGAAACGATGTTTAGCATGCAGGAAATACTGCACCGCAATAAAGACAGCCTGAGTGATAAAAAACTGGCGCAAAGCCGCGATGCGCTGCACCAGATGTACCTGATGTCCGTTAGCAGTCAGCCACCGGCTCGCCGTCTCAAAGGCGATCTGGCACAGATTATCCGCCAGCGGGCTGAACGTACTCTAGCGCAGGGGGGCTGCTTCAGCGGTATGGATCTGACTGGTGCTGATTTTTCTGGTATGGATCTGCGCGGCGCAGATTTCAGCAAAGCGCTGCTGGAGTGTGCAGATTTGAGTAATTGTAAACTGGACGGAGCTAACTTCCATAGTGCGATGCTGTCGCGCACTGAACTGCATAATACATCACTTTGTGGCTGTAATTTTGAAAATGCCAGCCTCGCACTGGCACAGTGCTGTCACAGCGATTTTTCCGGAGCGCACTTTAAAAATACGCAGTTACAGGAAGCATTGTTTGATGATTGCACATTTGCCGAGGCGACCTTTACCGAATTGCTATTCCGTGAGACCTGGTTTACCCAGTGCCGTTTTTACCGCGCCATGCTTAATGCCTGCATCTTTATGGAACTCAGCCTGCCTGGTCTCGATTTTTCAGATGCAAAGCTCACCAAAACTACGTTTCTTAAATCCACGCTTGAACGGGGCATCTTTAACGGCGCCCTGCTGGATAGTTGTTCATGGGTGGAGACTCAGGCGAATGAGGCGCGTTTTGTGGGGGCGACTTGGTTAACCAGCGCAGTGGCTTCGGGCAGTTCAATGAATGGCGCAGATTTTACACAAGCAACGTTGCGGCAAAGCAATCTGCGTCAGGCCTCGCTTATAGGTGCAGTATTTGCGCGGGCAAAACTGGAGAATAGCGATCTGAGTGAGGCTGATTGCCAGCAAACGAATTTCCAGCGCGCCAATCTGGCTGGCAGTTTGTTTGTGCGTACCGATTTCCGCGAGGCGAATTTCACCGATGCGAATCTGATGGGGGCACTATTGCAAAAGAGCCAGTTAAGCGGGGCAAACTTTCGCGGTGCCAATCTGTTCCGCGCCGATCTTTCCCAAGCGTTTACCAGCAATACCACGCAGCTTGATGGGGCCTGGACGAAACGCATCAAAATCCTGCCAAAGCGTGATGGAGAAATCGTATGACAGCGCTCAGTGCAGCAGAGTTGCAGCAGCGAATTAAACAAGGCGAAGCGATCAGCGAATGCATGCTGGATGGACTGGATTTACACGGATGCGATCTTTCAGGTGGTGTTTTTCAGGAAGTATCGTTAATGGGTGCCAACTTACAGGGCGCAAATCTGAAGGAGTCGGTGTTTACCGAATGCCAGTTTTCTCGGGCTAATCTATGCAACGCACAGCTTGAGCACACGGTGTTTAATCAGTGCGAAATGAAAGCGTTAATCGTCAACGACACTCGGTTAAACGAATCCGTTTTTAACCAGTGCGAACTCACCGGCAGCGATTTCTCGCGCAGCACGTTATTTACTATGCAGTTTATGCGCTGCCCCCTCACGCAGAGCCAGTTTGTGCAGGTTCAACTTGATCGCTGCGTCTTTTTTGAATCACCACTGGATGACAGCCACTTTGATGGTTGTAAAAGTTTTTTCACTACCTTTTACGGTATTGATTTGCGCCAAACCGCGTTGAACGCGGGCGAATTTGAACGCACGGTATTTTTCAATTGCGATCAGCGCGGTAAAGACTATACGGAACAACGATTTATCGGCTGTCAGTTTACAGACTGCGCGCTGGATGACGCGCAGTTTAACGGTGCGCAACTTTCACAGTGCAATTTCAAAGGCGCTTCGCTGAAAACCGCCCAACTGAACAACGTCAATGCCAGCCAGGCACTGTTTATGGAGGCCGATCTCAGCGGTGCACAGTGTAGGAGCGGCATATTCGATCAGGCAATCTTTGTTGGTGCAACGCTGGTGCGCACTGATTTCAGCCAGAGTCGGTTTTTCCAGAGCATCCTGCAGCAGGTGAACGCTTCGCAGGCGCTCTTCACTCTCAGCGATCTCACTTACAGTGACTTTTCCGCGGCAGATTTGCGCATGGCTGACCTGCGCGGTGCGACTTTTTCCCGCACGCGTATGCACCGGGCGCGTCAGGAGAACGCGAAGTTCTCAGGTCGCCAGGGCATCCTTGAATTTGATGAAGAACTATTGGCAGCCGAGGCCTGGAGCACACAGCGCCAGAGCCGTAGTTGAGGAAAATAAGCAATGAATAATGTTAATCATAAACTGGCGCAGGCCATCTTACCGCCGGTACAAGCGTCTGGTGTTGTGACTCACTGCTTTGCCGATGGTAGCCTGACCGTTGAGTACGAAGGACGTGGCTGGCATTGCCGTCGCGCTGCGAGTTGCGTTATTGCGCCACAGACTGGCGACATGGTGATAGTCACCCGCACTGAAAACCAGATCTGGTTGTTGGTGGTGCTAGAGCGCGCTAATCCGCAAAAGGCAGAACTGAACGTGCCAGGTGATTTACACATTCACAGTGCGGGTGAACTGAGCTTTAGTAGTGCCGCGCTGCGTGTCAGCGCCGATCAGGGCGATTGCCATATCAGTGATATGAATTACAGCGGCGAGAAGCTCTCGGCCTGGGTAAGTCTTTCACGCATCGTCGGCAAACGTGCGGAATCGGTATGGCAGACCATTACGCAGATCAGCCACAACCTGCGGCGAACAACTCGCAATACCGAGCAGGTGCGTGCCGGACAACTCGATATGAAAGCAGATGATTATGCACGTTTGCACGCGCACAACATGGTGATCACCTCAAAAGCGATTACTAAGGTCGACTCTGAACAGATCCACATGGGTTAAGGATTAACGATGTTTGCAAACTGTCAGCTTTTTGGTGTGGATTTGGCTTTCCCTGATGTTTGTCTGACGCCTACGCCTACGCCTACGCCTACGCCAGCACCTGTGCCAGTTCCTTATCCGGATATCGCACTCGGACCAACCGCTATCCCAAATGCACTCAACATTCTATTTATGGGCATGCCCGCACATAACATGGCGACGGTAACGCCACTGACTAACGGTGACAACCCCGGGGTGGCAACGGGTGTGGCATCAGGCACGGTGATGGGCCCATCCCGGCATCTTACCGGTTCGTTCACGGTGTTGCTCAAAGGGACACCCGCCACCCGTCTAACCAGTATGAGCTTGCAAAACTCAACCAACGCTCTTGGCATGCGTATCGTTCCAAGTCAGTTCAAAGTGCTAATGCTGGCACCTTAACGCATGGCTTTCTCACGCCAATCCTTTTACTCACAGGGATGAAATCTATGTTCTCACGCATCACCGCGCAGTTGCCGATGGACGGCCTGCTGTTCTGGAAACTCTCGGGTACCGAGACGTTATCCCACTCATTTGTGCTAACCGCTGAGCTACTTGCCACCGACGCACGGATTGACCGACATGCGCTGTTGGGCCAGCCGGTCACATTTACGTTGCCGACGCAGAGCCTGCTGAGCCCGCGCTACCTCAATGGTAAAATCACCCGGGTCGCGGTGCGCAGCGAAGAGTTGGGCGGTACGCGCTACGCGGTATACACGCTGACGGTGGAGTCGGACCTGTGGCCGATGCGGCGTGACCGCAACCTGCGCATCTTCCAGAGTCAGACGGTGCCGCAGATAGTGCAGACGTTGCTGAAGGAGTACGGGGTAAACGTGGAGATGCGCTTATCGGGCAGCTACCGAGTGTGGGAGTACTGTGTGCAGTATCAGGAGAGCAGCCTGGACTTTATCAGCCGACTGATGGAGCTGGAGGGGATGTATTACTGGTTCCGCCACGAGCAGGAGCGTCACACGTTGGTGCTGTGCGACGCAACGGACCAGCACAAGGCCTTCCCCGGCTACGAGACGATGACGTACCACATGACGCCCTCGGGCGGCAGCGTGACGGAAGAGGGGATCAGCCAGTGGTCGCTGGCAGAGAGTGTCACGCCGGGGATGTACAGCACGGACGACTACGATTTCCGCAAGCCGAACGCGTGGATGCTACAGGCGCGGCAGAACCCGGCGTCGCCGACGCCGGGTTCGGTGGACGTGTACGACTGGCCGGGTCATTTTGTGGACCACAGCCACGGCGAGTTTTACACGCGTATCCGTCAGGAGGTGTGGCAAGTGGAGCACCACAGCGTGAGCGGGTCGGGCACGGCGACGGGCATTGCGCCAGGGTTTACCTTCGGCCTCCTTAACGCGCCACATTTTAGCGACAACGGCGACTATCTGGTGACGTCGGCGACGTATGCGTTTGAGGAAAACAGTTACGCCAGCGGTGGAGGTGGGGGGGCGAGGCACAACATCGCGTTCACGGTATTGCCCGCGTCGGTGACGTTCCGGGCGGAACTGACGACGGCATGGCCGAAAACGCACGGCCCGCAGACGGCGAAGGTGGTGGGTCCGCAGGGAGAATCTATCTGGACGGATCGGTACGGCCGAGTAAAGGTGAAATTCCATTGGGACCGGCTGGCCAAGGGTGACGACACTAGCTCGTGTTGGGTGCGCGTTTCGAGTGCGTGGGCGGGTCAGGGATTTGGTGGCGTGCAGATCCCGCGGGTGGGCGATGAAGTGGTGGTGGACTTCATCAACGGTGACCCGGATCGCCCGCTGATCATCGGCAGGGTGTACAACGAAGCGAGCATGCCGCCGTGGTCGTTGCCAGCAGCGGCGACGCAGATGGGTTTTATGAGCCGGTCGAAAGACGGCACGGCGGATACGGCGAACGCGCTGCGCTTTGAGGACAAGGCGGGTGAAGAGCAGGTGTGGCTGCAGGCCCAGAAAAACATGGATACGCATGTCAAGAATGACGAAACCCACTCGACGGACAGTAATCGCACTAAAACCATTGGTGGCAATGAAACGACCAAGGTGAAAAAGAACCGCACCGAAACAGTCGATCAAAATGAGACCCTCACCATCCATCAGAACCGAACCGAAACCGTAGACGGCAACGAAACTATCACCGTGCACAGCAACCGCACTGAAACGGTCGATCAGAACGAAAGCGTGCGTATTGGTCAGAATCAGTCAGTCACGGTTAACGGCAATCAGATGCTTAAAGTCGATCAGGCGAAGACCGAGACGATTGCGCTGGCATCCATGTTGAATGTTGGTCTGGCACAGAACACCAATATTGGGGCGGCTTATGTACTCAATATCGGTGCTGGCTGGATGACCAACGTGGGGGCAATGCAAATGCACAACGTTGGGATGAAATATTCCCTCAATGCCGGTCGTGATATCGGCCTCTCAGCAGGAACGTCAGCGGAGTTCAGTGCAGAGGACAAAATCACGCTGGTATGTGGCGAATCAATGATTGTGCTTGAGCAGAACGGGACCATCACCCTCAGCGCCAACAAAATTAAGTTGGTGGGAGAGAAGGTGATCGACATCGACGGAACGCAGATAGATATCAACTGATTATGGAAAATTTTACTAACTACAGCGCGTTCCCGGCGCAACTGTTTGAATCGATCGATCAACACGATCACGGCTTTAGCGTGTTGGTGGCGCGTGCCAGTTACGATCTCGATATCATCAGCGGCAAGCTTACCCTGAGTGAAGATCAAGGTGAGTTGGTCGAACAGGATGAATACTATGATGATCCAGGCATCAGCAGCGTGCGTTTTGAGAGCGATCTCGCGCCCTATAAGCCACGGCTGGATGTCGTGATCAACGGAACAGCATGGGCTCCGGAAGACAAAGCCGTGCGCCAATTCACCGTTGGTGTACGCATCGGTGATTTCACGCGTTTGCTGAATGTCTATGGTCCGCGCGAGTGGCGCAACATGGTCACCAGTTGGCAGTTGACTGAGGCTAAGCCGATCACCAGCCTCGATTTACGCTACGAATATGCGCAGGGTGGTCGCTATCGTCTAGATAAGGATGAAGTGCTGGCCTCTGCGTCAAATAGCGTGGGCATCGGCTGGTTGCCGACGAAGGCACAGAAACAGCTTAAGTTACAGCGTGTGGACGCGCCGCAGTTTGAACTGTTACCGCAGCCGATTAAACACATTGATGATGAAACTCTGCCTGCCGGATTTGGGTTTTATGGTCGGGGCTGGACACCGCGTATCGGCTTCGCCGGTACTCATGACGACGCCTGGAAGCAGCAACGTCACCCGTTTCTGCCTGAAGACTTTTGCTTCGATTACTGGTGCGGTGCGCATCCGTGGATGCAGTTCCCGCGGCCTAAACCACTGTCACATGTGCCGGTGATGCTAAAGAACCTGATATCACATCAGGAGAAATCCGGGCAGGAGATCAACTTTGCTGTGCCAGTAGAGACGCTGTTTGCATTTGTTACCACACAGCAAGGGGCTGGCGTGACCTTTGACTTGCAGTTCGATACGTTGGTGATCGATCTGCCGAGCCGAAAAGTGCATTGCAGTTACCGTGCGGTCTTCTCCGAGCAGTTAGAAGCGGCAATGACGGAGTTGCGCTTTATTGCCGTTGATGAACGCAAAGCGATGGTACAGCGTGCACAGCACCAACTTACCAACACTCAGGACGACAGTTTCACCCCTCTGCCGCCCTCACTCGCCGCGCTTATTTCACAGGAACAACGTCATGGCTGACAATTATGCCGCCCGTAGGGACGGCGTGTATAAAGTCGTGGGATTACTCCCAGATCTGTGTTTCACGCCGGGTATTCTGCCACCCGTGCCGTATCCAGTAACGGCAACACTTGCGCCATCGAAGAGCACGGTGGATAGCGTGCGCTTAAATAGTTATCCAGCGTTTGTGTATAACATCAGCTTTGTCCCCACCACTATCGGTGATGCAGCCGGGCGCAATAAAGGCGTAGTCAGCGGCACGGTAGAGGGCGACTGCTGGTCGATAGAACACAGCCCGGATACTTATATTGGTGGTTTCCCCATCAATCGGGTACAGGACATCTTTGCCATGAATGGCAAAGCCAAAGGGGGGCGCGGCGGTAGCCTGACGAAGAAAGAGACCTGGGAGCGACGCAAGGCGCTGATTGCGAAAGGAAAGCAGAGCAAAGACCCGAAAGTTGTCGAGGCCGCTCAACGGCTGGAGCAAAACAATACTGGGATGGAGAAGGCCAGATTGGCTGACTATGTTTATGAACCACGCGATCCTAGTAAACCTATGCCGGAAATCCCAGAAGGCTGGAAGGATATCAGTGACGATCCCAAAGCGTTGCAAAAATATAATATTGATCCTAATGATTTAAAAATACCAGAAGAGCCAGGATTCCGTTCACGAGTTTATGAACCTGATGAAGGTGTTTTTGGCAAAGATATGTCAGCATCAGTGGTTTTTCGTGGCACGAGGATGACCGAAGCAGTTGATTGGAAAAACAATTTACAGCAAGGAGTTGGCTCTGAATCGAGTTATTATCGTCAAGCCATAAATATTGGCACAGCAGTACGACGTTCATCATCACCTATCGATTTGACCGGGCACTCTCTTGGAGGAGGGTTGGCTTCCGCCGCTTCGCGGGCGAGTGGTAACACCGGTTGGACATTCAATTCAGCGGGGTTGAAATCCTCAACGGTCAAAAAATACAGCGGCGCCCCCCCTGTAACGAAAGCTGTGGAAAATATCTCGGCATATCGTGTTAAAGGTGAAATTCTGACAAAGATTCAGGAGCCTGGTTTTTGGGGGGGACTGCGGTTATTGGCGGATTAGGCTGGGCAGGGTTTAAAACTGCTGGGCCATGGGGCGCTGTTGCCGGTGGTGCTCTTGGGCTTGGGCTGGTAATGTCTCCTTCTGCGGTTGGGACAAAGCACGATCTGGATGGCGGCGAAGGAAGTGCTGTAGATAAACATGGAATGGATCAGGTTAAACATTGCATCGAACAGGAGAAGGAGGAGGATGAAAAATTATTATCTTCAGTCTAAGGAGAAACGCGTTGAACATTTTTTTTAAAAAATTCACTCGCTATGTCGGGATAATATTTCTATTTTCGGTTTCAGGATGTAATGCAATGAATAAGTATCCACCAGAAAAATTTTTCCATGGTACCCAGTTGATGCTTGCACAGGCTATTGCGAGTGAGAACTTGCCTGAAGTGGAAAAACTTGCTCCGACTACCACATTAAATAAACCAGGGGAACAGGACATGACATTACTCTTTTTTGCTTTGCAACAGGCAAAAGGCAGAAGATCTCAACAATTAGCGATTATTCGCCAATTGGTAAAAGATGGTGCGGATCCTCTACAAGATGTACCCGATATGGGGAGTGTTGCTGAAGTCTTGGCAACATCGCCATACCCAGTTTATATGCAAGCATTGTTGGATGGCGGAATGAGTGCAAATGCAAAGATTATGGGGCGTCCAGTATTCTATCGTGCTGCTTCTGATAACACATTACCAACGCTTAAATTGATGGTGGAGAGAGGCGGTGATATTAATCAGGGTGATAGTTTAGGAAGGCCTGTATTAATGTATGCATTGGATGGAATGCAATTAGATACTGTCGAATGGTTATTAAATCATGGCTCTAACCCTAATACTGTTGAGACTAATACAGGGTGGTCGTTTATGCGCCAACTTGATGATGTTATAACACGTAATAATGGCGATACCGGTGCGACTCACAAGAAGTTGATGGACATCTTTCAGTTAGCTAAACAAAAAGGTGGTCATCCTTATCACTAAGGATGAGTATCGATTTAAAATGGAGATTGGATGTTTGTGATAAAAAAGCCAAGTAAATTATCTTCAATGTCACTTGTTTTGTTTTTTCTTTTTGCGACAAAGTGTAACGCAATGAATAAATTACCTGCCGAACATTTTTTTAGTGGTTCCCAACTGATGTTAGCGCACGCTATAGAGCGTAGCGATTCTGTCGAGGTAAAGGATCTTGCTGGAAAAACTGATTTAAATAAGCCGGGTGCACAGGATATGACAATGCTTTTCTTTGCATTGCAAAGCGCTTATGGAAAGAATCCCCAGCAGTTGGAAATTATGGCAGTGTTAGTTAGATCTGGTGCAGATCCATTGCAGCAGGTTCCTGATATGGGAAGTGTTGCTGAAATCGTTGCAACATCTCCTTATCCTGAATATATGCAAGCCATCATTGAGGGGGGGATGGATGTTAATGTAAAAATTCAAGGCCAACCCTTGCTCCATGATGCTGCTTCCGACGATACAATTAAAACGCTAAAATTGATGGTAGAACGTGGCGCTAACGTGAATGCCGTTGACTCATTAGGTAAAGCGACAATTATGGCAGCACTGGATGGAATGCAATTAGATACTGTGGAGTGGTTATTAAATCATGGTGCTAATCCTAATACTATTGAGACTAATACAGGGTGGTCGTTTATGCGCCAGCTTGATGATGTTATAACACGCAATGATGATGTTATAACACGCAATAATGGTGATGCCGGAGCGACTCACAAGAAGTTGATGGACATATTTCAGTTAGCCAAACAAAAAGGTGGTCATCCTTATCACTAAGGATGAGTATCGATAGTAATAAATATTTAACGTTCCGAATTCAATAATTTCCTTAAGCATAATTATGATGACATACGATCGGTATATTCATTGAGATCATAATTCTCGCTATTAAAAAGAGATGAAGAATTAAATTCTCTTTCGCGAATTTATACCACGACCGTCGCTCCGTTTTTAAAAATCTCAGTCATGACTTTTTAGCTTTATTAATAAGCGGCTTTTCTGCATGGAGTGCCAATGGCAACAGGAAACACGATTGGTAAATTACAGTATGCGCCCGCACCACAAGGCCATGTGACGGCGGGCAGTACCAATCCGCCGAAACAGAAAACCTGGTGGAGTCGCTACGGCGACTGGGTACATACCGGTTTGGATGTATTAGGTGCAGTGCCGATTATCGGTGCCGTTGCGGATGGAGCCAATGCGGCCATTTATACCGCCGAAGGTGATTACGGCAATGCGGCGCTGTCGGCAGCGTCCGCTGCCGCTAACTTTGTTCCGGGCGGGGGGCTGCCTTCAAAGCGGGCAAGCTAGCGGCGAAAGCCGGTAAAGCGTTAGACGCGGCGAAAGCGGGTAAAAAAGCGGTAAAAGAAGGTGTAACGCTGGCAGAAAAGGCGGCCGCGAAAGCGGAAAGCAAGGCGGTGAAAAAGGAAACCGGTGAGGCCATTAAGGCCAAGAAAGCCGGCAGCGAAAAGGGCGGTAGCGATAAAGGCCATACACAAAAAAATACCGAGCCGTGCAAAATCCCGCAAAGCCCGTTGCCGCAGGTAGATATGGCGATTGGTAGTCCGGTCAATCCATTGCTGGGTATCAAGCTGTTGTTTGAGGCGGAAGACAACGATTTCTCCTTCCCGGCATCCGTGCCGCTCAACTGGCAGCGCTACTACTTCTCCGACGAGATTGGCAATGGCTGGCTGGGGCAGGGCTGGTCGCTGCCATTTTCTCAGGAAGTGCGTCAACACCATCAGCAGTTGGTGCTCATTGATGAGCAGGGGCGTGAGATCGCTTTCCCCTATCCGCAACTCGGTCATGAGCCGCAGTTGCATCGCTACGAACAGCTCGCATTGTCCCAGCCCCAACCGGGTGAATTCTGTATTTCCAGCGCTGACGGTGGCCAACACTGGCACTTTGCCCATCAGGTTGGTACGGGACGCTGGCTGCTCTCAGCGATCGGTGACCGCCACAACAATCGCCTGACGCTGTACTACAACGCTCAGCATCTGCCTATGCAGATTGAAGACAGTGCCGGCCGCTGCTTCCACATCCACGTTGCCCAGATCAGTCTGGCCGATGGCAGCACGGTTGATCGCATTACCGGTGTTAGCGTGTGCCATCCATCCGAGCCTCTCAACGCGGAAAAGCTCTGTAGCTATGACTACTCGCCGCAGGGCGACCTCGTTGCGGTACGCAATGAACAGGGTGACGTGCTGCGCGAGTTCCGCTATCGCAACCACATGATGGTGGCGCACTGGCGTGCGGGCGAAATGGAGTGCTTCTACCATTACGACAAACATACTCCCGACGGCAAGGTGCTGGCGCATCGCGACAGCCTCGGTGGTGAATGGCGCTTCGAATATGGTCGCAACAGTACTACCGTCACGGATGTGCTGGGGCGCGTGACGGGTTACGACGTTGATGATCATCAGGAACTGATCGGCTACCGGGACGCGATGGGCGGTTATATCCGTATTCGACGCAACGTGCGCGGCCAGATGACACAGCTCACCGATCAGGCTGGGCGCATAACGCGTTACCGCTACGACGAGCGGGGTAACTGCACGGCGGTGAGCGAGCCAGACGGGCAGACTACGCGTTTCGACTATCACGAACGCTGGAATCTGCCGGTGCGCGTCACTGACATGTTGGGTGGCACGCGTGAATATCACTATGACATCGCGGGCAATCTTATTCGCGTGATGGATGAGATAGGCCGCATCACCGAATACAACCACGATGATCGAGGCAATCTGGTGCGCATCCGCGATGCAGCGGCAGGCGTGCAACACCTGTGCTGGAATAGCGCAGATTTTCTGGTCAGTCATACTGACTGCTCCGGTCGCACCACCACGTTTGAATATGATAAATACGGCTGGCTAAAGCAGCAGACCGATGCCGCAGGTCACTGTACCACCCTGTATCACGGGTGTGATGGTCAGCCACAGCGCATCGTGTACGCCGACGGCAGCACCGAGCGGGCTGAGTTTGACCGCTGGCAGCGGCTGACGGCCTGGCATGATGCACAGGGACAGGTTACTCGCTGGACGCTAGCGGCTGATGGCCTGCCGTTGACACGCACGGATGCACTGGGGCATCAGGTCGGTTACGAGTATGACCACGCGCGTCGCCTGACAGCGCTCATCAATGAAAACGGTGCTCGCCACACCTTCGACTACGACGCACGGGATAATCTAGTGCGCGAACGTGGCTTTGACGGCAACACGACACACTATGAATTCGATGACGGCAGCTATCTACAAGCTCGCACGGAGGACGGTGACGGCCGTGGGCCGGGTATCCGCACTCGATACCAGCGTGATGCCGCCGGACGACTGCTGGAGAAATTGACAGTGCGCAGCGGTGATGCCCGTTGGCAACGTACCCGCTATGGCTACGATGCGCTCGGTCGTCTCACTGCTGGCGTCAACCACGGTGGCCGGGTAGAGCTAGAGTGGGACGATGCCGGACAGTTGATGGCGGAGCGTACTCTGACACGCGGCGTCAGCCATGAACTGAGCCATCAGTACGATGAACTGGGCAACCGCACACACACTCGGTTGCCGGATGGCCACGAGCTGAAACACTTCTATTACGGCAGCGGTCATCGTCTTCAGGTCAATCTCGGCAGTCGGGTCATCAGCGAAAGCGAGCGTGACACGTTGCACCGGGAGGTGCGTCGAACGCAGGGTGCCATCACCAGCGACTACGTGCACGATGAGATGGGGCGATTGGTGAGCCAGCGTGCCGGGGGCGATGGGAAGACTGCGGTGGCTCGCGATTACGTCTGGCGGCGTGACGGCCAACTGATGCAGATGGTGGACAAATACACTGGCGACCACCGTTACGAGTACGATGCACTGGGGCGTCTGACACTGGCGGGCGATGAGCGATTCGCCTTTGATCCGGCGCACAATCTGCTGAGCAGCGCTCAGGCACAGCCGTTGCCGGATAACCGGTTGCAGGTATTTGAAGACAAGCGCTGGAAGTATGACAACTTTGGCAACGTTGCCGAAAAGCGTATTGGGAGACATACGGTGCAGCAGTTCAGTTGGAACGCGGAGCACCAATTGGCGGAAGCGGTCAGTACACGCAACGGTACGGCTCAGCGCACGACGTATGGCTACGACGCCTTTGGTCGCCGCAGTTGGAAGCGCGATACCTTCGGCATAACGCACTTCATCTGGGACGGGAACCGTCTGCTGAGTGAAGTTCGTGGCTCGCGTCATCATCTGTGGATTTACGGAGATGAGGGCTTTGCGCCGCTGGCACAGGTGAGTTTACAGCAGGGGGAAACGGAGCACGAGGCACAGATATACTGGTATCACAACGACGTTTCCGGCCTGCCGCGTGAGATGACGGGGCAGGACGGGAATCTGGTCTGGCGTGCAGAATACTGGGCGTGGGGTAACACGGTGCGGGTGGAGCAGGCGGAAGTATCGCATTCCGAGCCGATACACCAGCCGCTGCGCTATCAGGGGCAGTACTTTGACGCGGAAACGGGCTTGCACTACAACCGGTTCCGATACTATGATCCGGATGCTGGTCGGTTTGTAAGTCAGGACCCGATAGGGTTGGCGGGGGGCTGAATAACTACGCTTACGCGCCGAATCCTATTAGTTGGATTGATCCGCTGGGGTTGAAATGCGGTGTTCCAAAATTCGACCCTCAAAAGAAGTTTAAGTACAAAGAAGGTGAGATGTCCGTGATGAAACATATCCTTATGGGGCATCGTAAAAGCGCCCTCCAAGAGGGGACCAGTAAGTTTTTAACTAACAGCCCTAAGAAAATAAACGGCTACATTAATAAAGCTCTCACAAAGGGTAATGTGTCAGAAAACGGAAAAGAGTTGATATATACCTTTTCTAGAAATATAGGAACGAGTGTGGATGGGCTTCCAACTAAAACCATAAAAATGTTTTTAGATTCAAATGGATGGGTTAGGACTGCTTTTCCATTATAACTTGAATGAGTTAACTTTTTGATATGAAAAAAAATACACTAATATCTCTAAATGAATCAATTTCCCATAGTGATAAGATAAAAAATCTTATCCTTGACAATATTCAGACCGAAGGTAAGAAGATAATTAGATTAAATCTTGTATATTTGACATACGATTTCTCATCTAAAACTGTCTTGCTAGAATATTATGTTGAAGATGATGAGTATCCCAATATTGAAATGAGTTTCAGTGAATTAACTGATTTACTGAAAAATTAAATTATCTAATATAATTTGGAGGCGATCCCAGCGATCCTTTCGGCTATTCAGAGGTTGGGTCACGCAGGATATGAATCAGCAAAGGATTTGATTACAATTATTCTGAGCCCCAGATTCGTGAACAGCATTGTTACGATGGGGGAGGAAGAAAAAATAAACTCAGAGTTAGTAATAAATGTAAAACAAACGTGAATTAGGTTGTTAAGGAATTAAAATGAAAGTTTCGGCTAAAGAAATTGAAGTTATGTCCAGTAAGCCTGCGAAAGATCGGTATATTTATTTCATTAAGCGTGTAGCCGATTGGGAGTCGGCATGGACTTTAGGTGATGACGGTGGCTATATCACCAGTGAGGATGACAATGGTAGAATCTACCTTCCACTCTGGCCAGCAAAAGAATATGCTCAAATTAGTGCCAAGGGTAATTGGGATAGTCTGCAATTAAAAGAAATATCTCTTGACGAGTTACTTGACGAATTGTTACCACAACTGATCGAAGACGCAGTAGATCTTGTTATATTTATGTCTCCAAATGAAATAAATGCTCCTACACTAACGGCAAAGAATGTTTTGAAAGATTTTCTTGCGGAATGTGAGAAATATGAGTGGGTTATTTTTTCGTAAGTGCCTCAGGATTTTTATGTTAGCAACTAAAATAAAAGTGATCTTAATGAAATCCTCTGCTATTCCTTGATGAAAATAGGGTGCATCTATGACTGATAAAGATATATTGGATGATTTTGGTTCTGCAACTATGCGTATGGTTCGTGACCGTTCGCTTGATAAATTCGAAAAAATTCAATTAGGTACACTGAAGTCACAAAGAGCCATAGAGTTACATGATTTATTGTCAGGATTTGACGAGGAGCAAAAAAATATAATTAAAGTTTTAGTTACTGAAAGCATTGATAATACAATATTTAACTTTCTATTTATGTTTGAAGAAGATGAAGATAAAAATATACTGGTGTCAGATATTAATGTTAATGAAATAAGCGATGGATTATCTGGCGAGTTATTTACGAAAGATGGATGGATAAGCAGATTTAGCCAGAAATAATAATAAACCGGAATACACCCCAACGATCCTTCCGATTTTATTTTACCTGCTATTTATCGTGTGCGTCGTCAGAGATTAATCTCCGTCTCAATCACCAGTTTGCCTCGCTCGACGGTCACGGTTATCGGCATGCCAGTGATAAACCCCGATTCTTTTATGATGACTGGATCAAGTAACTCCGTAGAGAATGACAAGACCATCGCCATTGAGGGTTGCCGCACGACCACTAAATGGCCCGCCGCTGACACGCACGGATGCACTTGGGCATCAGGTCGGTTACGAGTACGACCACGCGCGTCGCCTGACGGCGCTCATCAATGAAAACGGTGCCCGCCACACCAGGAAAGTCAGACAGCATGGGGATGACAGACGCCAGGTGTGGCGCAAGCTTCATCTGGCCGCAGACAGTGCGACACACGAGATTATCTGTACCGATTTATCGCTCAGAGGTACGACAGATGCGCAGGCATTACCGGGTTTGATTAACCAGACGCACCGGAAAATCAAGGAAGCCTCGGCAGACGGCGCTTATGACTCGCGCGACTGCCATGATGCTTTGCTGAGGAAAAAATCAGGTCACTTATCCCGCCCCGAAGTGGAGCGCAATACTGGCCGGGCAAATACCATGAGCGTAACCACGCGGTGGCGGATCAGCATCTGAGCGGGAGCAATGACGTCTGGAAAAAGAAAGTGGGCTACCACTGGCGTTCGGTAGCGGAAACGGCGATATTCCGCCTCAAGACCTTGCTGGGTGGCCATCTGAGCCTGCGGGACGATGACGCGCAGGTGGGGGAAGCGATGGCGATGGTCAAAGCGCCCAATCGGATGACGTTGTTGGGTATGCCGGAGAGCGTCAGGATCGCATAACAGGTGTAGCAGCGGGAGCCATCCTGTCAGCTAACTCTGATTTATTCAACAAAGCCCACATCCGTAACAAAAATCGAAGAACTATCCGTTTACCGGGTAATTCAAGAAGATCTAAAGATCCTGGTAAAGTTTTAGCTCATAGGAGAGGGAAGTGAGCAAAAGATGGTAATTCTTATGAGCATTCGGATTTGCAAGATAATGATCTTCATAAGCTAGAACATAAGTACGAAGGATATTAAAATTTATGAATAATTCTAAAATTGAAAATGTAAATTCTTTAACTTCAGAAGATAGGCTCAGCTATTTTGTCAGAAAAGTAGCCGACTTTGAACAAGTCTGGGGAAGTTATGGGAATGATGGTTGGTTGCATTTGTCAACCAAAGATGGAAAGAGGATATTCCCTATTTGGCCGGAAGAAGAATTTTCAATAGATTACAATACAAAACATCAATATGAACTTTCACCTAAAGAAATAGACTTGTATTATTTTTTAGATAAATGGATCCCTGGGTTGGAAAAGGATGGTGTTGATATTCTTATTTTCCCTGTAGATAAGAAAAATGGCATTATAATAATCCCATCTAAATTGAATGAACTATTGCAAGACGAGTTAAAACAATATGAATAAATCTGGGTGGCCTGTGAGTCATAACATTTATAAATAGAGGGGGAAGGTAGAGCACGGAATTCGTGCCGCTCAACTGGCAGTGCTACTACTTCCAAGAACAGGCTCTGAAAAATATACTATTTAAAAATTAAGAGGCTATTCCTAATTTTTAGAGAGTAAAATTTCACTCTGATTTTGAAAGGTAGAGATGGGGGTTAGTTATTCACCACCTCAATTTTTTCAATTAATTATTAACTCAATATGTCTGATTGAAATTAAAAATCAGAATAAGTGGTTAAACCCGAACTGGCCATCAAGTTAAAAAATAATATATTTCATGATAGCCCCCCATTGATTAAATGTTCGGCGGTTCATTATTTTAATATTAATAATCATGATTTTTAAAATTTTTCATAGTGAAATAGAATAGGAGGTAATTATTATTCAAATGAAAATTATGCTTGACGAGAATTTTTACTAAGGTTGACCCGCATGTTAGGTATTTAATCAAAACAGGAAGAATCTTATCGATCCTTCCTGTTTTTTATTTGTTAACGATTGAATTAATAACATGACCTGTGTTGAGTGACAGTCGGAATGGTTCCCATCCGCCCGAACCATAGATCACATTACCCTGAACTTCATCAATAATCACGCCATCAATAGCGCATTGCTTTGATTGCCAGATGATTCCAGAGTCTACGTGAATGAGAAACGTGTATAAGAATGTCGTGACAAGAAAGGTGTCGCTAAGCACGCCTGAATCGATGTCTGGAATGGGATACAGATGACCAACATAATCGTGCAAATATAGGCTTTTTACTTCATACGATACGGTGTCGAATAGGTGAACATGCTGACCATACAATAATGCAATCTTATTTTCGTTAAGAAGAAGTTCGCGAAAACACTGCTCGAGCAAATAACCGTTATCATCAACCTCAACGTAAATACAAAGAACGACTACGGGCTCATCATTCTTGCAGATGAGAACGCTCTGTCGCTTCTTGGCACCACGAGGAAACGGGTTGATATCGATTCTGAGAATGGTGCTTTCAGGATGAACGTTAGCATCGAGAAACTGTGCAGTATAGATCGTAGTCAATTTTGGGCGTTTTTCCGAAAACAGCGACTGTAATATCATTATATGCTCGTTTTTCACGATCCCTGTCAACTTGCTTGTGTTTTCTGATATTTAAAATAATCTGAAAATCGGTCTAACGTTATGATTTTATTTAAATGGTAAGGATACTTTATGAAACGTGTGGTTTTTCCTTTCACCTTGCTGACATTAAGCGTGATGGGGTCGGTGCAGGCAGAATCTCTCCAGGAAAGTTTATTGCATTGTGATAATCGTTTCTTCAGCGAACTTTATGTCCAGCAGAAAGCATTCATCGGATCTGCCCAGTTGAAGACTAATAGCCAACATCAAGCCTGGTTTACCCCTCCCAAAAATGGAGGAGACGTTACCTGGTTCTCCCAACCAGTAAAATCTGGCAACTTAGTGCTTTCCGGCTATTTCATGCGCCAGAATGATTTAGAAGCAATGGGCAAATACTACTTCTGGGGCTTGATTATTGATGGTTCAGCCGCAGAGGTTGCCGCTGCTTTATCCAAAGTAAATTGGCAAAAAGCGGGAGATGAGTATTTCGCTAATCCTGTGATAAAACGCCCCGGAGACCAGATGTGGAAACTTAACTCTGGGGCTGCAAGCGGTATTGCGCCAGCAAAGGGAAGTGTGGAAAAACTTGCGTTGTTAAGCGACAGTGGAGATAAAGCACAATTACTATGCTCGGTACAAGGTAATGTGACTGATGAGATTTTACTGTCTCTGCGCCCTGACCTGGTAGGGAGCGAGAAATGATTAAGTATTTTGGGCTATTTGCTGTATTCGCTTTGCTGGCTGGCTGCACCAGCCAACTGAAGAAAGAAAATGTAAGTAATCCTCCGGCAGGAGTGATAAAAATTATGAGCGATGAGCACGTTCTGACCTTTGCGGACTTGCGTAATGTCTCATCCTATCAAGGTAATAACCGTCTTCGTCGGTTGTATACGATCAATAATTATACTGAAAGTAAAAAAATCAGTAAAAACCCCGATATTTATATTACGAGCTCCCGTGCTATTAACGTCATCAATTGCGACTCTCTTGAAAGAGCGGTATTCGAACGGGTCTATTTTTCGCAGCCTTATGCACTTGGTGATGTAATAGCAATAGTGGATGAAATAGGGCAATGGGGGTCATTTCATAAAGAATCAATGATGGGACTTATCGCAGGTATGGTTTGCCAAATTGCGCCAGAACGATTGAAACCGGAACTACCCAAAGAAACGCGCACCCCAGTGTTAGGTGAAGCCATGCCGATGGTCAAAGCGCTAAACCGGATGACGTTGTTGGGTATGCCGGACAGCGTCAGGATCGCATAGCAGGGTAGCAGCGGGAGCCATCCTGTCGGCTAACTCTGATTTATTCAACAAAGCCAAGTGAACAGTCAATTAACTCGTAGGAGCATAGGATCCCATGGATAGCGGTTGATTTAATCTATTGGCACATATCTAATACAGTTTTGCTTTATCCCTTTTACGCTAATGTTGCGGCATTGTAGGCTGCGATAATGATTGATGGGTGTGGAACAGCCAGAATGACCGCTGAAAATAAAAACGTTGCGCCTGTCGCAAAGAAGAGTTTTATCAAATATGGACTTTGGGCGGCGACGGCTATTTTGGCTGTTTCTGCGGTGGCATGGGGCATTCAACGTGTTTGGTTTGCCGATCATCATAATGTTCAGCCACCCAATGAATTGGTTTGGAAAAATAACCTTCAAGTTGATTTGCACCATCCTGACGTGCTCATCGAAAGCGCATCGCTGAGTAAACTGCCAAACGATCTGCTGTCTATTCCCTTCTTGCGTGACACGCTGACGGAAGATTTTGTTTTTTACTATGAAAATAACGCCGATCGATTGGGTTTAATCGGTAGCCTGCGCAGAATTACCTTTGAACACGATCTGACCCTGCGCGATAACTTACTGGAAACGCTTCTCGACCAACCGGTCAATATCGCACTTTGGCATGATGACCTCGGTAAACTGAATCACTTTATGGCGGTGATCAAACGAGGCGGATTGGCGCGCCTGCTGGAGCCATTAGCCAAGGCCGCAGCGGAAGATACCCAACTTGGCATCACCGATTTCTCGCAGCTTAAGGTCGGCAGCGACGCTATCCCGGTTTATCAATGGCGTTACGGGGCTAATAAGCAGCTGTTTTTTGCCAGCCACGGCGATAATCTGTTGCTGTTTTCCGATCTCGCTATGCTGTATGACCAGCAGGCACCCTCACAAGACTCCACCCAAATCACCAGCACATTACTGAGCGGCGCTAACCCTTGGCCGGAAAGTTTTGGTTTGAAGCCCCGTGATGGTGGGGGTGATAAAGGGACGGACAACGATAAAAATACGCCGCCTTTAGCCCACCGGATTTCAGTGAGCGCTAACTATCTTGGTTTTGGTTATCAGCGTTTTGTCCCAGCATTTGCCGGTGTCCGTGTCGAAATGGGCCAGCAAGGCTGGCAAAGCTATCTGGCGCTTAACGATCAGCAGCAGGGCGAGAACGCACGTTTTGATCTCAACCCGGTCTGGAAATCGATGCCAATCGGGGCCAGCTTCTGTGTGGCGCTGCCGGTGTCACAAAGCGTGCCGGAGTATTTGTTCCAGCGTATCGACGCCATCGACGCCATTGACGGCAACAAAGCCGCAGCCTTCCCATTGGCATTAAACGGGGTCAGTGGGCTGTGCTGGTATCCTGATTCTCATCTGTATTCGCCACTATTTGTCAGCCAGTTAGCACAAACTGCGGATGCACAAACTGATGAGACCCTGACAGGCATGTTTACCAAAGTGATCGGCGCCAGAGAGAAACAACCGATTCCGGTTGAATCTACTAGTAAGGGGCAGGGCCACCTGTGGCAGCGAGAAGCCAGCTCGCGTTATGGCCAATATCCGCAAAGTGAAGCCAAGGATCCTGAGAGCCTGCTGGGGAACCAGTTCTTCCGCGTCAGCCTGGCGCGACATGGTCAGATGCTGATGTTTTCTCTGGATGACAAACTGGTGAATAAAGCGCTGCAAACGCTGGATAAAAATTTCCCACCGCTGGCGGACGTATTACCACAACAGGCCGTGGTGCCGGTTTACATGGCTCCTGAAGCCCTGTCTGGGTTATTTAAGCAGGAAGTGTTTGCCAGCCTGCCAAAGAGTGTCGAACCGGTATTTTATAACGCGGCTCAAACCTTGTTATTACCTAAACTGAGCGCATTGGCTGGGCAACAGCGCTATGCCTTAACCCTGCCTGCGGATACCAAGATCCACGAGCATTGGCAGTGGCTACCGCTGAAATGGCAGGAGCTATGATCGTCAAACCGACAACGTTAGGCCTGCTGTTCCTAATGAGCCTGATGCTTTTCAGCCGGGGCAGCCTGGCCGTTGAGACGGTTGCGCCACTGACCCCTGAGCAATCCAACGTATTCCGCTCATGGTTCGTGCGCATTGCCGAAGAGCAGTTACGCCAAGGGCCAAGTGCGCGCTGGTATCAGCAGGACTGCGCCGGTCTGGTGCGCTTTGCTGCCAATGAATCCCTGAAAATTCATGACAGCAAATGGCTGCGGGCGAATGGTTTATCTAATCGCTACCTGCCACCAGAGCTGGACATCAGCCCGCAACAGCGCCAGTTTGCTCAACGTTGGCAGCAAGGGGGGGTCAGCAAGGCCCCTATGTAGATGCCATCAAGCTGATCCAATTTAACAGCCAACTTATTGGCCGCGACATGAATCAAGCGCAACCGGGCGATCTACTGTTTTTTGACCAGGGTGACGATCAGCATCTGATGATCTGGATGGGGCGTTATATCGCCTATCACACTGGTTCTTCGAGTTCGACAGATAATGGAATGCGTGCGGTGAGCATGCAACAATTGATGAAATGGAAGGACACCCGATGGATACCCGACGAATCGAACCCCAACTTCATTGGCATTTATCGCTTAGGTTTCCTGTCACGATGAAAATTCTGCCGCGTATGTGTCAAAAACTGCTGCTAGGGATGGCGCTATTCATTCCCTTGAGCTTGGCCTATGCCGAAGCTGAGCTCCCTGCGAGTAATTATAGCGTTCCGCAGCAATCCTTCTTTTTGCTTTCTGACAGCAGCTTTGCCACGGATGAAGTGGCGAAAGTGCGCCTGGAAGCGCCAGGGCGCGATTACCGCCGTTTTGAGGCCGAGCAGTATGGTGGCGTAGATATCCGTTTATACCGTATCGATAAGCCGATGGAGTTTCTGAAAAAGCAGAAAAACCTCCATCGCATTATGATCGAAGGCCAATACCAGGGTGAGGGCTTATCTAACACGCTGTCTTATCTTTGGGATAACTGGTACGGCAAATCACGCCGCGTGATGCAGCGGACCTTTTCCTCTGATACCCGCCAGGAAGTGACCAGTGCGCTGCCGGAGCTGAAGATGGGGGACGCGCTAAATGAACAACCCAAATTCACCGTGCAGCCGCAGTTTGCGCCGCTGAAGAATCTGCCACTGATTAGCCAGTTCCGTTACCCACTGTGGGACGCGCAACCGATCCAGCCGCCAGAACACGTCAATATGCAGGGCTCATCCAGCGGTTTCTTTGAACCTTTGCCGGGTAATGTCTACGTTCCCTTGGGCAAGCTAAAGCCGGGCCTGTATCTGGTAGAAGCGCTGATTGGCCAATACCGGGCGACCACCGTGGTGTTTGTCTCTAATACCGTGGCCATGAGTAAGGTTTCTGGCAACGAGCTATTGGTCTGGACCGTTGGCCGCAATGACGGGCAGGCGGTGCCGGGAACGCGCATCTTGTGGAGCGACGGGTTGGGCATCATGAGCAGCGGTCAGACGGATAAGAGCGGCTTACTGAGCCTGCGCCATATCTCGCCAGAGCGCTCGTATGTGATGGGTGAAGACAGCGAAGGCGGGGTGTTTGTCTCGGAGAACTTTTATTACGACAGCGAGATTTATGACACCAAACTTTATGCCTTCACCGATCGGCCGCTCTATCGCCCAGGTGATTGGGTTGAAGTCAAACTGATCGGGCGCGAATTCAATAATGCGCTGGATTCCGTCGCGCTCAAGCCAGGTTCGTTGAGTTTGACCGTGTTGGATGCCAATGGGGCAACGTTGCAAACCTTGAACTTGCCTGTTGACGGTAAATCCGGGGCGCAGGGGCGTTTTCAACTGCCAGAAAATTCCGTGGCCGGTGGCTATGAACTGCGCTCAACCTACAATAATCAGGTTTACAGCAGCTCATTCCGTGTCGCTAGCTACATCAAACCGCACTTCGAAATTTCACTGGCGATGGCCAAAACTGATTTTCGCACCAACGAGCCGGTAAATGGCGACGTCGTGCTGCTCTATCCTGATGGCAAGCCAGTGGCCAACGCGCGTCTTGAACTGAGCCTGTATAGCCAGCAGCTTTCGATGGTCAGCAACGACCTGCAATATCAGGGTAAATTCCCCATTGAGTTGAAAACGGCTCAACTGACCACCGACAGCAAAGGCCACGCCAAGTTGGATCTACCCGCTGTGGATAAGCCGAGCCGCTATCTACTGACTATTTTTGCCAGCGATGGTGCCGCCTACCGAGTCAAAACTACTCGGGAAATCCTGATTGAGCGTGGTGTTTCGCGTTATGCGCTCAATACGTTGAAACGGTTTAGTGCGGTAAATGAGCCAGTGGAATTCAGCTATCGCAACGAACAACAGGGGGATGACAAACCGGCGGTTTATGAATGGGTGCGTCTGGAAGACCGCAAAACAGAGCGTGCTCCATTGCCAGCCACTGGGCAGCCGTTTGCCATTAGCTTCCAGCAACCCGGCACCTATACCGTCACGTTGAAAAGCGACCAGGGCATGATCCTTGGTGCTATCAGCCAGTTTGTCAGTGGGCCGGGCGGGAAATCGGTGCCGGGTAGCGTTGAGATCGTGATGGACAAGCCGCAATATCGGTTGGGGGAAACTGCGCAGGCATTAATTACTTTCCCAGAGCCGGTGGAGCAAGCATTGCTGACGCTGGAGCGCGACAAAGTGGAGAGCATTGCGTTGCTTTCCAGTGGTGCCGAATGGGTTAAAGCGCAACGTTTAAGCGATACCCAGTATCTGGCGCAAATCGCAGTGCGGGATAATTTTTCCCCGAATATGACCTTCTCCGTGCTGTACAGCAAAGGCGGCCAATACAGCTTCCAGAACGCCGGGATCAAGGTTGAGATACCGCGTATCGATATCGCGGTTAAAACAGACAAAGTCGTTTACCGCCCAGGTGAAACGGTCACTGTCGCGTTGGATACCCAACTTGCGGGCAAACCCTTACCGGCTCACCTGACGGTTAGCGTCGTTGATGAGATGGTCTATGCCTTGCAACCGGAGATTGCGCCTACCATCGACCAGTTCTTCTATCATCCTCGGCGCAACAACGTGCGCACCACCGCCAGCCTGTCATTTATCGCCTACGATCTGGCGTTACCGGGGGTGCCAAAAGCGCCTGGGGTGGCGAACCGCAGCGATCGCAACGTCAAGGTGCTGGAACGCCCACGCCGTGAAGATGTGGATACCGCTGCCTGGCAGCCGGACATTGTCACCGACGCCAACGGCAAAGCGACATTCAGTTTCCGTATGCCAGATTCATTGACTCGGTGGCGTATTACGGTCCGGGCGCAAAATGAGCAAGGGCAGGTTGGCCAGAAACAGCAGCTTATCCGTTCCGAGAAACCGCTCTACCTTAAATGGAGTGGGGCCACGCAGTTCCGTAAAGGCGACCACCCGCAGCCTGGGCTGTTTATCTTCAGTCAGAACAAGCAGGCCCAGCAGGTGGAGTTGCGCACCCAATATGGTGATAACAACCTGAGCCAAACGGTGTCGCTGCATGAAGGGGTGAACTACGTGGCACAACCAGTGGCAGCCATGCAGTCTGGGCGCTGGACCTCGGAAGTGGTGAAAAACGGTGAAGTGCTGGACAGCCTGAGCGTTGATCTGAAGGTGAGTGACGACAATTGGCCAGTGCCTCAGCAGCAGCAAGTGCGGCTACATGCCGGCAGTAATACTCTCAATCTGCCAGCCAGCGCCTACGATATCCGCCTGCGCCTCAATAGTGATGCGCAATCCATGTTCCGTAATGGTCTGGATGACCTGATCAATGAACCTTATGGTGGTGTGATCAATACCGCCAGCCGCCTGTTACCCCTCAGCCTAGCTTACAACATGCTGGCGAAAGAAGACGCGCAGCGTGGGGATGTATTACGCCAGACTCTGCAAAATAACCGCCAGCGCCTGGTGCAGATGGCGGGGCCAGGGGCGTTGTTTACCTGGTGGGGGGAGAATGGCGATCCTGATGCCTTCCTGACCGCCTACGCCTACTATGCCGACTGGTATGCCAGCCAGGCATTAGGCATGGCGTTACCGGCAGAACACTGGCAGCGAATTTTGGAACTGTATGCCGAGCAGGCGGCAGAGATGCCGGTTCTCCATCGTGCTCTGTTACTGTCATTCGCTCAGGATATGCATCTGCCGATCACCAGCCTGCTGCAAGGGCTGGCGGAGTCATTGCCTAATGCGCAGGTGGAGTCCGGGGCGCCATTGTCTGAAACCGACAGCCTGGTGATGGCCGCGCCTAACTTCAAGTTGGGGTTGGCGGTGGCACGGGTGCTGACTTATTCGATGCTGCAGCAAACGCCCGGTTATAAACTTTCGGAGCCAGAGCTGCAAACGTTGCGCCAGAGCCAGGAGTTTATTTCCTTCAGTGAACATCCGTTTGCCTATGCAGCGGTATGGCGCACGCGTGGCGCAGATGCTCCGCAAGTCGCCTGGTTGTTGCAGCAACTGATGCCTGCGCAGCAAGGGCCAGAGCGCGCTTTGGCATTAACCTGGCTCTACAATTCACTCGGCACCACAGTGCCACCGGTGAGTTTCAACCCAGGTGAAGGCTGGCAATTGCGGCAGGGTACCGCAGGGGAGCGTTACTGGCAGTGGCAAGGGCAGGGCGCGGTGCAGCCGGTAGTGATGCCAGCAGAACTGGAACAGCCGCTTAATGTCTCGCTGAACTATAACTTGCCACTGACGGCGACCGCAACTGACAGCGAGAGGCAGCCATTAAATGTGACCATCCAGCATCGTCTGCTGCAACTTATCCCTGGCGATAAGGCGTTCGAATTTGGCGTGAAGCCGGTGGCTAATGGGGAGGCACTCTCCAGCGATGCGCTGTATCTTGACGAGGTGACGTTGGTTAACAAATCCTCCACGCCGCAGCGCTACATGCTGTTAGAAGTGCCGTTACCACCAGGCGCAGATGTTGAACGCACCACTTGGGGTATTCAGGTCGCGGGCTTGGGCGGCAAGGGTGTAACACCACTTGAGAAAGCGCGTAATGAATCGGGGCTACTCTCTTATGTGGTACCGGTTGATGAATTGGTGGATTCCAAGGTGTACCGGCATTTGGTGCGTTTCTCGCAGAAAGGGCAGTTTGTGTTGCCGCCAATCCGTTATTCGCGCATGTATACGCCGCAAGAGGCGGCAACGGAAAGTGGCAGTTCCCTGAAAACAGTGACGGTGAAGTAATGTTTCGCTGGTTGTGGTTACTGTGGTTGATACCTGTTGCTGCTTTTAGTGCAGAGCCGAAATTGGAACTCGCTCTGCGCGAAGGGCAGCAATATATCTTGCTGACGTTAAGCCCGAGTCGGCAGTTTGCGCAGCAGCCACTGCCGAGCGAGCTGACCACGCCATTAGGCAGCGTCTGGAAGCTTTTCGTCTATGCCTATCTGGTGGATACCCAGCAGCAGGAATCTGATTATCTCTGCAATGGCAGCCAGCCGCAGGAAGAGGTTTACTGCTGTGAAACCGGTAAGACGATTGCACGCGATCGTGCTTTGGTGCAGTCGTGCGGCCTCTATTTTAGCCCCCAGCGCCTGCAACTGGATCAACAACAATGGGCCAGTTATTGGCAACGGCAACATAGTCCCGGCTGGTTGCAGGATCTGTCGCAGCTACAGCCGGATACCCGTGTCCCAGTAAGTCAGTTGCTGGCGGTATTGGCCGCGCTGCCAGCCCAGCAGCAGGCGCGTAATGTGTTGCTGGACCTGTTGCTTACCGCTGACGGCAATCTGGCTGGTGCCTTGGGTAGCCGCCTGCGGGTAAAAACCTGGAGCTGGCTGGATGATGAACATCCCGAGCAGCGCCAGGGCGGATTTGCCGGTTGGCTGAACGACGGCACGCCGGTGTGGGCCAGAGGGGCGGGTACCAGCAAAATCGTGCTGCAAAACTATGCTGAGGTGTTGAATAACCGTTTGCCGCAGGCTCCACCGATAGATCACAACGTGTGCGTGGTGGTTAAGCTGTTTGATCGTTACCCGATTGCAACATTGCGTCGTATTGGTGAACAAACGCTGGTTAGCGCAGGAGTCTTGCAGGGAAAATATCAGGTTGAATTCCGTAACGGTAATCGCCTGAATATTGAAAGCCACGGCGAACTTATTTTGCAACAGGAAGCGGGTGATTTCACCCTGACTGCTCGCCTGGATCGTGAAGAGTATATTGCCCGGGTGCTGCAGCGGGAAGCCGCGGCGCAACCTGTCGAAGCAGCGAAAGCGCTGGCGGTGGCGATCCGCAGCTATCTGCTGCAAAACGCCAGCCGGTCCGGTGATTGTTTACTGATGGCAGACAGCAGTGCCAGCCAGCGCGTAGCCCCGACGCCGGCCTTGCCTGCTGCGCTTAACGTTGCTGCCTGGACTGCAGATCTGGTGTTGGCAGGGGCACCGGTTAACTATCATCTCGATCAGGCGGGTAATAACCGCTTGTCCTGGCAGTTGGCGGTGTCGCAAGCCCAACAGGGGATGCGCTATGACGCGATCCTGGCACAGGCTTTTCCTCGAGCTAGCCTGGGGCGTTGGGATAAGCCGGAAATATTATGCCAGCCGATGCCGGAGGCCGAGACCTGGCTAGCAACGCAGCAGCAGCGTTGGCGAGAAAAGCTTAACAGCGAGCCGGGCTACACGCCTTTGCAGAAGTTTACGGTATGCCGTTTGCTCTCAGGCAAGCCCCATGTTGATCGCATGTATGGCCGTATCTATGTTCGGGATCTTTACTCCCTGCAAGATCGGTTGGATCTGACCCATGAATATTTGCACCTGGCCTTTGCTGCGCATCCGAATGGCCAAGATGAGGTATTTGTCGAACAACTGGCTCGCCATCTGTTATTGGAATAGGGCGCTGGCTCTGAGCCATTGCCAAGGGACTTAAGGTTTTCAGGATAACACTATGATTATTCGTTTGTTGTGTAGAGTAGTATGCTCGCTGGTGCTGCTGATGCCCGCTATGTCGGCAGTAGCAGAGCAAAACGTGGTGATGGATACGCCGATTGCTGGGTGGCATGACACTTCCGGGGAAGATGCCACTTATTCTCAGCGGGTCAATTATCCTGCAGCATCGGTGAATACTCCCGCGAATCAGTCTGCGCAAGCCCTGATCCGGGGCCAGATTAAAGGCTTCCCCAAGCCAGATAGCAAAGCCAAACAAGAGCCGGCCAGGTTGATCGTCAACGGCGTCAGTATGCCTCTGAAAGTGGAAGATAATGGTGATTTTGCACGGCCCTATATTTTCTCGCAGGGCAGTAACAGCGTTGAAGTTCGCAGCCCAGATCGGTCGGCGGCGCATCGAACCCAGTTTTATGCGAAAAGAGGCAGCGGCGCGGTTCCTGCACGCCTGCGGATAGTGCTTTCCTGGGACACCGATAACACCGATCTTGATTTGCACGTGGTCACCCCCGACGGTCAACATGCCTGGTATGGTGGTAGGCAGTTACAAAACGGCGGAGCGTTGGATATGGACGTCACTACCGGGTATGGCCCGGAGATCTTCTCTTCGCCAGCGCCGGAAAGTGGGCAATATCTCGTGTACGTTAACTATTACGGTGGGCGTGGTGCAGAAATTTTGACTACGGCGCAAATCACCATTGTGACCGAAGAAGGAACCAGCAACGAAAAGCAGGAAATGGTGATTGTGCCGATGCGTAATCCTGGTGAACTAACGTTGGTAAAACAGTTCAGCTACTCGAATCGTGGTTGAGTTACCCGCCTTTTGGCGGGTAACGGGTTTTACCATCAGCGCTTATGCGACCCCATCATTGAATGATCTGAACACAAAGAACTGGCGTTGAGCTGGGCTGGTTTTAATGCCTGTCGGTAAAATTATTTCTGCAAATGAAATCCACACGCCCTATAGGCATTTTTTAACCTGGTGATGGCCTCGATCAGTACAGCGCGCGGACAGCCAATGTTTAATCTCATATGGCCTTCTCCACCAGTGCCATACTGGTGCCCGGGGGAAAGACCAAGTTTCGCCTTGTATGCGAAAAAAGACATTAGTTGCTCATCACTTAGCCCTAACTTGCTGGCATTGAGAAAAACCAGAAAAGAGGCGCCGCCATAAATGACGGAGATCAACGGACAATGCTCTGCTAGTTCCTCTTTTACATACCTGACATTTTCAGACAGATAGGTCAGTAATTTCTGATGCCATTCATCACAATAAGTATAGGCAGAATAAATAGCCGCCTGCTGTAATGAATTTGTTTCGGCAAGGTAACAGTTATCGAGAAAATGGTGGAATTCATTTCTCAACTGTTCATTTTTAATTAATGCTATACCTCCTTGTATCGCAGGAGTATTAAACGTCTTGCCAGTCGAAGTAAGCACTATCGATTTGCTGTCCAAGTCCGTATTTACCGTAAAAAAAGGAATGTGCTTTTTATCTGGCAGAGCCAAATCACAGTGCACTTCATCAGAAATAACAATTACGCCTGCGTCATGGCAATACCTGTTTATCTTCTCAAGCGTATCCTTATCCCAAACAATACCGCCGGGGTTGTGTGGGGATGAGAAGAGAAAAATTTTGCATGAATTTAGCTTTTCCGTGAAATCATCCCAAGAAAATTCATAACTGCCATTTTTTTCAACTAAGCGAGTCTGTAGCAGACCTCTTCCGCTTGTTTTAATAAAATTAGGATACGGGTCATAAATGGGCGTACAGGTTAATATATTATCCCCTGTTTTGCTCAGCGCCATTAACGAGATCACGATGGTTTTAATGACGCCGGGAACAAAATGCAACCACTCTTCATTGACCTGTGTGCCGTAACGTTTCTCATACCAGCCGGTAACTGATTCCTTCCAGTGTGGGTAATCCCTGCTATATCCCTGAATGGGCTGGGAAACGACAGCGCGGAGCGTATTAATAATGGGGGCCGGGGTCATGAAATCCATATCAGCGATCCACATAGGTAGCAAATCGTCGGTACCAAACATTTCTTGCAACTGACCGTATTTGCGGCAATTAGCGTCCCTGATAATAATATGATCGAATGTAGACATATCGTTTCCCATAGTAAATATTAACCAGAAGTTATTTAATGTTTTAATTCACTTTCAGCTAGGTGTTCAGGGTCATCATTCGGGTCATACTTCGCGATACCGATTCCAGTAGCAGCCCAAAGTAGCGCAAACAGAACGCCGCTGTAACATAAAATTGCCCACGGTAAATAATCGAGGGTTGCGACACCCAGCATGGTTGCGCAATAAACGCCAGAGGCCGACCAAGGAATAATAGGTTCGACGACGGTGCCTGCGTCTTCCGTTGTGCGGGAAAGATTTTTTGTTGCAAGACCTCTTTTTTTATACTCCTCTTTAAATGCGTCACCACATAACAGTAATGGCAGCGTACCGTTTGCTGTACACGCACAAATCGTTATCGTACTGATTATCGTGGTAACGACCAGATGGAATGTAGTTTTAACCCCTTTCGTCAGCGTGCTAATAACAGTATGCAGGGAGCCTGTCGTGCTCATCGCACCGGCAAAACTAAATGCACTGAAAACGGTGACAAAACTGCTGAACATAGATATTGCGCCGCCACGCTCCAGCAAGCGTGAGACATCGGCAGAGAAAGCGGCTACGTTATCTCCTTCGAGCATAGAGAGTTTAAAGCCGCTCACCACCGACTCGCCAATCGACGATGCGGTGAATGCTTGGAATACTAACGCTAATATCATTGATACTATCGTCGATAAGAACAGCATGGGAATGGCTGGTTTCTTCGTCAAAGAACCATACAATACAATAACCGGCGGTAATAATAGCAACAGATTAAAGTGATATACTTGGCCAATATCGGACATCAAGCTTGTAATATTTTCCGGCGTGCTTATTGACGCATCAATTCCTAAGCCTGCATAAACATAGACAATGCAGCATATAATAAATCCGGGCCCGGTGGTCCAGAGAAGATGACCTATATGCGAGTACAGGTTTACACCTGCGGCTAAGGCTGCCATGTTTGTTGAATCGGACACCGGCGAGAGTTTATCGCCAAACCAACAGCCCGAGACAATTGCCCCAGCCGCAATGGGAAGTGGAATATTTAGTCCAATAGCAACGCCTATCATTGCAATTCCAACGGTACCCATAGAACCCCAAGAGGTACCTGTGCATACTGAAATTAGCGCACCTAAAAGGAAAGCGGAAATATAGAAATAGTGCGGGTTAATAAATTTTAATCCATAATAAATCATCATTGGTATCGTGCCGGATACCATCCATGCACCGATCAAAAAACCGATACTCGCGACAATAAGGATTATCGGCAGTGCCTCAGATATTTTATCGCAAATAGATTTTAAAATATTATCCCAAGTATAACCATGCGCTATAGCGATAAATGAGGCAACCGCTGTGCTCATCAGGATCATAGGTTCCGCGCGAATATTAAAGATAAAATACCCGATGCTAATCCCGGCCAACATAAGGAACATAGGCATTACTGACCAAAAAAAACTCAACGACTTTCTGCTTTTTAAAGCATAATTATTTGATTCCATAATTCCATCCAAACAGTTAAAAGTTGAATATCTATTACAGATAGCCTGACCCTGAGAGTTCAGAACGCAAGGACTCAGTGATTTTTATATAGCCCCTATAGGGCGAGGTATTTATTATTTTATACTGATGTATTTCATTTAATAATTATTCTAAGATTATTTTCAAATAGTTATCCCTCCAGATATAGCAAATGATTTCTTCGCTGCTGACTCAGCTTACGATATTGCTGAGGTGGCATACCGACATATTTATTAAATGTGCTGTAAAAACGACTGCTTGAACGAAATCCGGCGATCGTTGCAATATCAAGAATCGTCTTGTCGGTATCGCTGAGCAACGCCCGCACGTGGTTGATCCTCATCGCAGTAATATATTGTTTCATGGTTAACTGCATCACCCGCTGAAAAATGCCCATTGCATAATTTGGGTTTAGCTTAACGTGTTCAGCAATATCGTTAACCGTCAGCATTCTGTCACAGTGGGTGGCGATAAACTCAAGCATCTGGCTGACATAAAACTGCGAATGGCGCGAAAGACTATTTTGTTGAGTGCGCGGCGTTTTATTTACTAAGATGGGTTGCCAGCCAGACAGACTAAATCGCTTTAGCATCAGGGTAATTTCATCGATCGCCAACTGGCGCACCGGTTCGCTGTCGCTGGTAAACTCACTCTGCCAGCGCTGGATCTCAAAAACGCTGAGCTGTTGTGCCGATAATGACTGAATAACCATTCCATGGGTGACATGGTTTATTAGTTCACGATCCAGCGGCCAGGACAAAAACAGATGCATGGGTAAGTTGAATATCGCCATCTGTTGACAGCAGCCGGCATCGGTAAGCTGATGAGGCGTGCAGGCCCAAAAGAGGGTGATATGCCCTTGTTTGATCCGCACGACTTCATTATTAATCAGGTATTCCACGTCGCCATCAAAGGGGACATTCACCTCAACTTGGCCATGCCAGTGGGTGTAGGTCATGGCCAGCGGCGCCCGCAACTCAATGTCCATACGCTGGTACTCTGAATAGAGCGCTAGCGGGCTACGCGTCTTTTTTTCATAACTGCGACACATATGCGGATCGTGGGGCAGTTGCGGTATGCTGTTTGCCATTCGGGTCGTTTCCTGGAACATTGGTCAGACTTATCGATCATGTTGAAACACGCATACAGCTTAACCGAAAAAAGCAGCTTTTTTTCTCTCCGTTTTCGCGAAATTATTCCCGGAAACTCATATTCAATGCCAGACGAGATAAGATCTGAGGTATTGGGAATGTTCTCATTGATCTCCTGAATCTACCCGAAAGAAAGAGATTCAGGGCGCCGCAGAGGAATCTGCAAGCCATATCCTGAATCGGCATAGGTATATCCTCCATGCTTCCTGCATGATTAAGACATTGACTGTATAGCAGTATCGGGGATGACCAGTGATGCCATTGCGAGATCAGAAGCCGCTGGTGCAGCACAACACCTTTCGCTGATGTGCCATTTTGACGCTAAATCAGCGACTGATATATCTCTGATGGAACTCGGTCTGTCATAATTGCGCTTTTGCCTGGTTGAATGGCGTTTTAAATATCCTGTTCTGGGTATTGATTTGATCCTGATATTGCTTAAAAAAATCCACGCAATTGCGTGGATTTTAAAGGATTTGTTAGTCTTCATGCGATACTGTGAGAGCGCGTGAGACAACAGAAGCTATTTAGACGTTGAACGGCGTTTTATAATTTAATGCATTTTTTTTTATTATAAATAAATATATATTTTTTATTTATACTCACAGATATACTCATCTTTGATTTTGTTCGCATCTGTAATGCAAACTTATTAGACTTAATCCCTATAATGCAATATAAATCATATTGTTACCTTGTGGCTCCTTTATCTGATTGCACGGATTTATCCCTCGCGTACTTATTCAGCATGATATAGCTGGGTATCATGTGCCTACTCTTAACCTGAATGAAACTTACAAACGTTCGTGGTATCCACATGCTAAGTGAGGCTGAGATAGCAAAATTTCTCATATGGTTGCTGCCCCTAAGATCAACAACGCACTGAGCATGACTCTCTGGACAAGGTGCCACACACCAGGCGCACGTCTAAAAGGAAATATACATCAAATACCTGATTGCTAAGTTATACCAAGTGGAAATCGGGTATAGTAGGTCAAAACGAAAGCGTGTCTTAACACTGCATATTAACGATCAGGAAGGTCTTAGCATGTCAATTAATATCAATACGTTGCATAATCTTCGTCGCGCGTTACTTACTGCGCTGGAGCTCTCGATTGAGCACAATGAAGAAACAGAAAATGTCGATCACATTACTGATGTTCTGCGGCAGGTGGAGTTGACAGTACTTTTGCAGCAAGAATCCATTTACGCCATCGCAGGTATGCAAGGGGCAGGTAAAACAACCTTGGCGAAAGCGATCCTTGGTATTGATGATGAATGGTTAGATGCCAATCCGGGTCGTGGCGAACAGGTACCGCTTTTTATCGAACAGGTGGATGGCGATCCCTCCGATTTTCCACAAGTTGTCTATCAGTGCCTAAACCTTAAAACAGGCGAAATTGCTCCGCAAAAGGGCGAGGGTGGGGAGCAACTTCAAAGTCTGCTTCGCGATTGGAGCAGTATTCGTCGTTATGAAAAAGCGGGCTTTAAACTGCTCTACCCTAAATTGCTGATCAGTAAAAAAAACTCGTTCATCAATGAGCAAGTGACTTGGGCGCTGTTGCCGGGCTATGAGGTAGCCACAAGTAAAAACTATCTCTGGCAGGATATGATGCGCCACGTATTGGTTAACGCCCGTGGTGTCATGTTCGTGACCGATCCCTCTCTCTTAGCCAATGACAGCAAATCCGCAGTGCTGCAAGATTTGCGAGATAACTTCAAGGAACGCGGCCCAGTGGTGGTCATCAGCAAAACAGAGATGCTCGGAGAACATGAAATCAAACAGCTCAAAACCAGTGCCGCTGAACGTGTTTTCCCCAATGTTGGGATGAAAAAAGAGGATATCGTAGCTACTGGTTCTGGTAATAACGACATCTGGATTGATGCACTACGTGACACAGTCATCAATAAGCTCACCAGCAGTGCGGTATCTGAAGCAATTGCACTAGATAACTTCATGGGACTTATCCGCGAAGACGTGGCCGAAATAATCAATAATCTGAAGATATTGGCGGATACACAGCAGCATCACGAATCCATAGTGGATGAGATCCTAGACGTTTTCGATGAATCAGCCTCCACCCATGAGCAAAAATTACGTGAAGCGATCAAAAAGGAGACCCGTCAGCACTTTACTGATGCGCTTAAGTACTGTGAAAAAAGCTATAAAAGAGAAGAGGTAGGTTTTCAAAAAAACCTCAAAATTTTCGCCCGCCGACTGTCGTTTCGCGGCATAGAAGTGGATGATGAGCGCAGTCAACGTATTATAGATGCTTGGAATAGACAGTACGAAAACATCAGTATTCACGAACATAATTTCGACGCACTGACGTCTGTGAATACCCGGGTGCTGCGTGCCAAGGGGCTATTGCCTGTCGTTGAAAATCAGCAACTATTACCGGGCAGCGCAGTCGGGAGAATGGGGTATCTGGTTCAGGATAAACAAGCAGAGTACTCAATAATGGATCCTGACCTGATGACGGGTTTGTATACACTGCTCAAAAAGCCGGGCGGCGCTCATCAAGCACCGCCGCCTAAAAAACTCGCTGCGGCGCTGGAGATTATGCCTGCTTTAATGCTGGAAAACGCTCGTACTAGGTTGGCAATGCATCTTGACCCGGCCTGCACAACCCAACTGGCAGAGGAGATCCAGCCTAAACAAATTTTTGATGCGCTCTTTTCGAGCAGAGAACAGTACCATCCTATTAAAACAGCCATGATGGCGTTTTTGGGTGCTGATGCGGCAGATGGAACTGTAGACGGTAAGAGCACGCCAAATACCGAGGGGGGATTCGCTCCGCTAGCGCTGGTAGGTAAAGCGGCATTGGTAGCAAGCGTGGCTTATGGCATCTATCAACTAACAGGAGTTATTCGCGACAGCGATAAAGCGCAGATTTATTACATTCGTCGTGTGATGGAGGAATTGTCATTCCATAACGAACAGACCGTTATTGGCAATTATAAGGAGATGATTGGCGAATTGCGTGATTATATTGCGTATAACCTGAAGCAAATATTTGGCGAAACGGATGCCCTGGCAAATCGAAGCGCCTTGACGCTTGCCATTAAAAATCTTGTTGCCGCACAAAAGGAAGCAAAATTGTATGAAACTCACTTCCGAAAAATCCTGGGCTGATCTTTGCCAGGAGCGTTATCTGTGGGCGGAAGAGAGTTTTGTCACGTTTCTACAAAAATTTGACGCACAGAGGTTGATCCAGTCGGCAGACAATGCCAATAGGCAGGTTTCAGTGATCCTGTACGGTCCGGCCCAAGTAGGTAAAACCTCATTAATCCTGACCCTGCTGGGTATTCGTGATGACTGCTTCACCGAGCTCAATACTTTGCTACGCGGCGAGCAGGGGCTGGGCACAATGTCCACGGCTCGCACCTATCGCTATCGCATGGCGAAAGATGACTTCTGGTATTTCAGCCATAGGGAGTACGGTGCAACTCGGTTTAGTGACAAGGAGGCGAAAGTCATTTTTGCAGATTTTCGTCAGGCTGTGGAGCAGGGCGAGCGTGAATTCGATAGTGTGGATGTTTTCCTGCCGCGCCGTTTTTTTGATCCGAAGTTACAGAGCAGTGCCCAGTTGCTGATCCGTGATTTACCTGGAACTCACTCAACCAACGCCAACGAGCAGTATTATGTCAACATGCTTGCCAGCCGATATCTTGCTTCTGCCGATGTGGTACTGCTGACCGGCAAGGCTGATGCGTTGGCCTTCCTTAAGCCGGAAGAGTTAGACAATGCTCTGCTGAACGACTGGCACTGGCAACGCCACCGCTACAAGATTGTACTGACCCGTGCTTATTCAGATGCCACACTCCAGCGTTTTATCAAACAAAAACGGTTTGATAAAAAAGCAATGCGGATATTTTTGCTTCAACAGATTAATACCATGGATCTGGGCTTGCCTGAAAGCATCAGTGAACTGATTTACCCCGTGGAGTGCGGTCATTCTTGGCTGGCAATCAATGCCAAAGATGACGAGTTTGCCCGCCAGTGCCGTGATTTGCGGCGAGATGTATTGCAAGATTTACTCGACTCTCTGCACCAGGCATCGAACCCATTATCACGCTTACGTTCGGGATACGCGCTGCCACATATCATTAAACAGCAGATAGCTGTCGAAAAAGAGCTTTACGAGACGGAAAACGCATTGCTGCAAAAACAGCTCTCTCGGCTGGGGGAATATGTTGATATGTACGAGAAACGGGTCAGCAGTAATAGAGATAATCACCTGAGGTTACAAGTAAAGCTGCAAGCACTATTACAAAAACGTGAGGACGCGTTGAGTACAGATTTTCGTGAACATTCGAATGCGTTTCAAATAATTTCGCAATCATCTCTCGGTTATCTTAAGTCTCAAATTTATGCATCTCGTGAAACAAATACCAAACGCTGGAACGATCTGCTGGAAATCTACCAGCTTCCACTTGAAAGAGTACCGGAGATGCCCAATCTAGAGCGGGTCTTAAAAAGACTAAACGGCTACTTGTTTGAGACCTATTTTCGAGAGAAAACACGTCAGAATGATCAGTATGAGATAGAAGAGGCAGGCTTTAAAGACGCAAACTGCTTAACGTATATTTTCCACGAACGAATCAAGGTTAAGTTTGGTGCCGAAGAGCGCGCCTTGAACAATAAGATAGCCAAAAACGAGCGGGCAGCGTGCCGACTGGTGCGTATCGTTGAACAATTGTCGAAAAAAATGGTGCACACGCAGTCAAGACTCTTCCAGATCAAGCAGGAGTTAGGCGTATCGTTAACTCTTTATTTTCAGAGATATAAAGAGAGTAAAAACTTTTCGAAAGTCATTGTTTCGGCGAAAAATACTCGAGCGCGTGAAATCGAATGCAACGCTAAAAAACCGAATATTACACGCAGCGAGCGTCTCGCTTGGGTGCTGATGTATAGAGCGTTAAAGAATGATTTTGACTACGTAAAGTCCTTAGATGAGGAGAGCACTAAAGTTGAATAAAAATCTTGCTGTCGCGGAAGTGTCCAGCGATGAGCAGTTACTGGACCAACTGGTGCAGGAGCTGTTTTTAGAGCATTTGCGACGTGAACTGGGTGTGCAGAAGAAGAGTATTGACGACAGTAATGACAAACTCTTTAATCTCGACCGAAAATTTGTCGCTGAATTTAAAAACGTGAGCGGATTGCTTGATACGATATCCGACACTCTTGGCGAACAGACTCGTGAACTGAATGATGCTAAAGCTGATGCCCAAACACATTATCGTTCTTTGCTGAATAGTTTGGCACAGAACCGAACGGACACCGCTGCTCTGCAAGATATACTCCAGCAACTAAGTAGTAAGCGTCATAAGGAACAAGGCGAGCAACTGCAACGGATCCAGGAACAGTTGTTTCATCAGAGCGCTGAACTCCAAGCGCAATACTCCGTGTTGACAGAACAGAATGCAGTGTTAAACCAGCAGCAGGAGGTCCTTCAGAAACAACGGTTCACTGCTACTCTGGCCGAAATGCAAGAGCAAAACGTGACGCTGGCGTCACTTACGGAACAGAATAAGTCGCTGCATCGACAGTTTCTCACCTTAGAAGATGAACAACGTGCAGATTTTCGGACAAATAGTCGCTGGGGTAAGCTTGCCGCTGGATTCTCCATAGCGAATACGCTTATCCTGATAAGCGTGACCGCACTGTTTATAGTTAAGTACTTTCTATAAAGAACCCGCGTGCACAACTCTTCTTCATATAAAATATCTTTTCCAACAGATATTGCATTGAGGATTTCTTTTATTGCTGTTTATGAAATGGCTAAATATCCTCCGACAAATAAGAACAGTGGCGGATTTTTCATCCTCGTCTTTTTCAGGGAGGAGATCAAGCGGACGATGGATGTGCTTGAGTGTAGCTAACTATATCATCGAAATGCGGATGACCTCGATAAGTTAGAGTATTTTGTTCCAGAGAAATGGCTGGGAATTCTCAGTGAACAAGAGGTGGTTAACGGGGTCGGATTCTTCGGTAATCAAAATACCGTCTGTAAACCTACCGCGCCGAAATGGTGTCATACCGTCGAAAAATTAAAACTCTATTTTAAAAACTGGGATGGGCGAGTGTAAAATCCCACCCTGACAAAAGGCCTGAAAAGGTCTTTTGTCATTTCTTCACAGTTAGAGCCCTATCGAGACGCGCAAGGAAGAGTCGCGCCAGCCTGTTTTTACGCTAGCGCTCTGCTAGTGACAGCCAGCTCACAGGGAGTGAGCTGGCAGTGTTTAACGTCCTACCGAGGGGCGTAAATTGCACACAGAGGTTAATGATGGCTAAAGCGCACTCCACGCCGCTCAACGATATTGCGATTATCGCTGCGAATTTAAAAGACCGTTATAAAAATGGCTTCCCTGTTCTGAAAGAAATTGTGCAAAACGCAGATGACGCACAAGCGTCATCATTAATCTTTGGCTGGAGCCCTGGTATTGCTGGGGCAGATCACCCTTTATTGGGCGATCCCGCGCTTTTCTTTATCAATAATGCGCCGCTGACACTCGAAGATGTAGAGGGGATCCTCTCCATTGGCATTGGCACTAAACCGGGTGATGAAAATGCGGTGGGGAAATTTGGGCTCGGTATGAAAAGCCTGTTCCATCTCGGTGAAGTATTTTTTTACCAGTCCTTTGACTGGCATACTGCTTCGGCCAAATCAGACGTTTTTAACCCCTGGGACAGTTACAGATCTTCTTGGGCCGAGGTGAGCGAGCAGGATAAAGTTCGTATTGAGGATGAAGTCCGCGCAATTACCCAAAATGCGTGTGATGATTATTTCGTTGTCTGGGTTCCGCTGCGTTCAGAGAGTATCTATCAGGCGCGCCAGGATGATGAAAACTTTATTATTGTCGGCGAAGACTATCGTTATGAGGTGCCTGATTTTATTTCAGACCCGGGACTCGGGGATAAGCTCGCCAGCCTGTTACCGCTGATGAAAACCTTGCAGGACATTGAGCTGGTCGTGAAAACAGGGCAGGGGTATCAGCGTCAAATACATATCTCGCTGCCTGAAAAGGCAACTCGCCCACAATTTACCAATCTTAATGGTGCTGGGGAATGGCAAGGCCACATTACCGTTCAGCGTGCTGGATTGCCGGACCCTCAGCAAAAATTCTACGTCGGGCATGAGGTTTTGCTGAATGCTCCTGAGTTTTCTGCCCTGAAATCACAACGCGCCTGGCCATTCAGTTATTCACGAGAAGGTAAGAAGACTGCGGATAAAGCGCTGCCTCATGCCGCTGTGGTGATGCTGGCGGAGAAAGTACCAGAAGGAGAGGCAACGCTGGCGGTGGAATGGGCGGTGTTTTTACCTTTGGGTGAGCAGGACACCGCGCAGCATGCGCAGAAACAAACATTCTCTATTTCTGGTCAGTACTCGTATCAAATTATTCTGCACGGTTACTTTTTCATCGATGCCGGGCGAGTGGGTATCCAGGGGCTGGCTACACTCACCAGCGCCACGCCGTTATTCAATGCCCCAGATTCTCCAGGCCAGGAACAACTGGTTCAGGAATGGAACCGCTGTCTTGCTACTCAGGGAACGTTGCCGCTATTACCGAAAGCGCTTGCCTCTCTTATGTCGCTTATTCACGCCAGGGATGCGGAAAAAGCGGCAATTTCGGATGGTGTGCGTAGAGCTTTACGCAACAATAATGCCTGGTTCCACTGGGTAACGTTGTACCATCTGTGGGTATGCGAACTAACGCGGGATGGAAGTCAGTGGTGTTTAGTTGATGCGAACACTCCCGTTCGTCGATTGCCTGCCACACCTTCAGGTGAAGCGCATCGCCCCTGGGAAGTGCTGCCCGCTCTGGAAAGTCTGGGTGTAACGCACCGATTTATCGATGAAACGCAGCAGAATATCTACAACGAATTTAAAAGTAAGTGGCAGTTGTCGGAGATTCAGGTGTTGCTGCATAGCGTACCCGAAATGGTGTTCACTAGCTTAAAGCTTACAAATTATCTCAATCAATTGCTGAAAGAACTGCCGATTCAGTCAGACAGCTTTGTGCTTGACCTGATTGCATTGCTCAGAAAAACGTTATTTAGCGTGCCGCTGGTTGAGCTCTCACGTAACCAGGCGGCGATCGGAGAATTGATGGCGTTCATTCGTCCGACCTGGCGTTACAGGATTGCCATTGACCGTCAGGAGCAGGCCCTGTGGGAAACGCTTGGGCGTACCGCTATGGATAGGTTGTTGGTTCCTGCTTTTCTCGATAACAGTAAAGAACCTGCCAGCGCATCTCTGAATTGGGAGACGGTTGGCAGCCTGCTGCAAGCGATGCAGAAACAGGCTTCTGCCAGCGATAACTTTGAAAAATTGGTGCGGGATTTTATTGGCAAGCTCTCATCTCCCGATCGTCAGGAGCTATACCGTCGGTTTGATACCTTGAAGGTCTTTAAGGTTTCACAGCCAACGGGGATATCTTACCTGGAGACGCGCTGTCACTTGCTTGAACTAAAACAAAAGCGAAGGATATTCAAACTTGGCGGGAGCGCTAATTTTGGTATGGGTTTAAGCGCATTGTTGCAGCAGGCATTGCTTGAAAAAGAAATCGTATTGATCACCAATGATATTAACCAGACCTTATTTGGTGGTTCTGAATATTCAGAAGCAAAGGAGTGTGACAGCGAAGGGGTTATCCATCTGCTTGAGCTTCACCCTCGTCTGGATTCGCCGACAAAACGTATCGATTTACTCAATAAAATGGCTGCGGACGGGGACAAATTTAGCGCCGGAGATCGGCTTGTCTATCGCTATCTGATGCACGGTAATTCGGATGATACTGGTGAAGCTGAATTGTGGAAGGCGGGTAAAGCGCATCCCGTATGGGCAAAAATTCTTTCTGATGCCGATTCGGAGCAGGTCAAGTGGACTATTATTTCGCCAGAAATTGAGCAGAATCTTGGACTGACTCCCGGATTCGAGAAGGCGCTTAGGCTTGATAGTGTAACGCCGGATCATGTGATCCACCGCTTCAAAGAAAGCCTTGAATATCTGGAGTTTGATGACTTATCTGCAGAAGATGCGGAAGAAGTTCTGATGCACATTGGCCGCTCTATGGGCGAAACAATGTGGCGGCAGATGGCTCTTCATCGTAGGGAAGGCAAAGAGGGGTATATATCCCTTGATGATCGTTGTTTCTTGCGTGGGGGGCGCATTGAACTGCCCACTGAATTGAATGACAACGTGACGTTCATCCAACCCGCCAGTCAGCCAGAGATGCAGGATCAGCAGCGCAAATATCTGACAATGGTGAACGCCGAACATGCGGTCATGCTGGCTTTATCCGGGCCGAACCCGGAACGTTACTGCGACTTTATCCTGCAATTGTTAATGCAACCGACGAATGATTTGTCTTCAGAGAGAGCATTCAATAACCTGCGCCGCCAAAAATGGCTATTGCACCGCGGTGTGGCGATGGCACCAGAAAATATTCTGGATATTAGCGCGGCAGACTATCCGGAGATCGCGAAGCTGACAGAAGCGACGCCGCTCATCGCTCTGCTTGAGGATATTGCTCTCCCAGATGAGGCTAACTGTGCGCTGAGTTCATTGGTCGTGCGAGGCAAGGCTGCGTTTTACAAGGCGCTCACTGTAGCAGGTACACTTCCACTTTATGCAATCGGTAGCAGCTTACGTCTCACTGATACGATTATTCTTCAGGCCAGTGACAGGTCGTACGCGTTTGAGAGCTTTGACGGTTGGTTGCTCTTAATTGAGTGTCTCAAAGGTGCTGAGTCGCTTGAGGGTAATGAGGCTATCAATGCGCTGAGTTTTTCGCATCCGGTTACAGACAAGATAGTTGCTAGCTACCGGCATCTCGTTGACAGCATGAATCCAACCCAAAGTGGTGAATTGCGTAAAGCACTGTTAAGCACGCTGTGTCATACCCATTCAGATCCCGCCAGCGTACTGCGTTCAATCCCGCTCAGAACGGCTGCTGATACCTGGGCGTTAGCCACCAATCTCTGTTATGGCGTAACGGGAGCAGAACGTAGTGCTGTCCTACATGACGACGACTGGGCGTATTTGTCCCCTTGGCTGCAGGCTAATGACTTGTCGGTAGACAGTACTGAGTCCGAAGGGCATCTCAGTCATGTTGAGCATTCTGCCAATGTCTTAAGGGAATACTTTGCGCCCTGGGAACGCTGGGTTCCACGTAAGGCAATTGCTGCACTGCTGGCTTTGCTGGCGGGGAATCGTAAGGTTCATAAGCTATGTGAGAGCTACCTGGGGTTGCAAAGTTATGCCCTGTTCGTGAATGAACTGTCGCAAGACAGCAAACCCTTAACTAACCATGACGCTCACTTTGCAGAGTTAACGCTCTTACAGTGCATTGAGAAATATGCCTTTGCCGTGAAGGTTTACGAAGAAAACACGTTGCAGGTTCATTCTCTGTTCCAGGAACGTTTGACCGTGGCGCTGGCAACTGACCTGGATACGATCTTTGTGGGTCAGCACGGCTACGCTTTTTATACCGGTCAGGCACCGCAAATCTTCATTCGCCGATTTTCCCCAGACCAGTATACGCCTCAGCAACTTTTGGCGATTCTGAAACGCAGCACCAGCTGGCTGCAGGAAGGTATTTATCTGCAGAAGGCAAGGCTAGACACGCTCTGGCAATCCTTTGAGCAGGCCGAGCAGTTGGATGTGAATATCGCGCGCGTCACTATCCTGAACAGCATTGTTGAGCGCCTGAAAACACTGGGCCTTAAAAACTCTCAGCTTAACGTTTTAATGAGAGCCTATGAGAGTGAGCTTCACTCTCTTGCTGAAAGTAGTGACGGCAAGTTGCTCCACAGCTCGAGGCTCACTGAAATTGTCTATGACATTGCAAATGCTATCCAGGATCGCCCTGAACTGCAGGCTGAAATATTAACGGCGGTCAGAAAGCGTATAGAGGATGCTCAGTATCAGCCATCAAGCGTTCCTTTTGAGCTGTTCCAGAATGCCGATGATGCAGTAGAAGAGTTGTTCAAGCTGGATAGCGATGCCCGTCATGAGCGGGTACACCAGAAATTTATGGTGAAAGAGCAAAACGGCGGATTGTCATTCTTCAACTGGGGGAGAGAAATTAACCGCTTTCAGAGCGTGAAAAATGAGCAAGTCGAGAATGTACATGATGGCTACAAAAACGATCTGAAAAAAATGCTGGCGCTTTACCAGTCGGATAAAGAGCAGGGCGTTACCGGCAAGTTCGGTCTCGGCTTCAAAAGCTGTCTGCTGGTGTCTGATCATCCTTACCTATTGTCGGGGCGGCTGGCGACTAAAATAGCGGGTGGAATTGTGCCCGAATCCTGTGATGCTGAAAGTTATAAACAACTAAACCAACTCACTGAAAGTGCCGCGACAAATGGCCTGTCACCTACTCTTGTGTATTTGCCACTGCGCCAGCATATGCAAGCGGAAGTGGTGTTAAAAGATTTTACTCTGTATGCAGGTTTGCTAAGTCTTTATGCACGTAACTTGTGCCAGATTGTCATTGATGAGCATGAATGGCGCTGGGAGCCTGTTCAGTATGCACGTATTCCTGGTCTGTCATTGGGCAAGGTTATGCTGCCTAACGGCAAGGGTGCTCAGTCGCCAGTGCGGGTGGTGGTTTACCAGACTGAAATCGATGATGAGCGCTGCCATCTGGTTTTCCAGGTCACGCGTAGGGGCCTGAGAAGTTTTGATACTCATATTCCGCGATTGTGGAACTTGTCGCCATTGATGAGTGATACCCGGCAGGGCTTTTTGATTAACGCTGGATTTGAGGTTGATATTGGTCGACGCCAGTTGGCTATTGAAGCTGACCGTAATCGGGGCATTATCCAGAAAGCGGGAGCAAAAGTTCATTCGCTGCTGGAATTACTTTGGTGGGAAACGGAGCATAACTGGGAGGAGCTGGTTGTTGAGTGGGAACTGAGCCCTGAATTGACCCATACTCAGTTCTGGGAAAGCTTCTGGGACGTGATGTCTACAGGCATTAGTAACGATATTAACGCGATGGAAAACGAAAAATTGCTACAGCAGCTTTACGAAAGCGAAAATGGCATCATGAGCTTCTATCGCTCATATCCCGCGCTGCCTAACGGATTTAAAGAGCAGGCTGCCGGACTGATAACGTGGAGCGACAGAGTGCGTAGCGCGGATGAACTGGTTTCTCGTCTGGCGAGTTCACTGATTCATCTCCCTGCGTTTCAGGCATTGCACAGTGCACAGTGCCTGGTGGCAGACACGACGGGAAGCAAACTTAAAGTCGAAAGTAAACTGTCGCTTGAATCATTAATAAGCTCGTCGTTGCCGGATAAACAGGGTGTTGATATCCAGCATCTGTCACCGCGGGATGCTGAAAAGCTGGCAGTCGTATTTAACGAAGAGTTCGACAAGCGACTGGGTGAACTGACAGGCTGGCAGGACAAAATTGAGGCTTTCAGAAAACAGCTGATAAACCTGCATGTGCAAACACAAGCAGGCTCTACACGCCCGATTAGCCAAATTTTGCTCGGTAACACTCCTTGTGCCGAAAAAAATGAACGGATGATCTCTGGGTTTGCACCTACCGATGCCATCATTTCATCATCATATTCTAAGCAGGCCTGTGAATTTATTGTTTATTGCAAACGCAGAAGTCAGGGATATGTTTTTGAGGATTTAGTCAAATGGGCAAAGCGCAAAGGCCTGGCGGCTGATAATCAAAAGCGGCAGGCATTTTGTCGTTTTCTGATTGAAGGACTGGAAGGGGAGAAACTGGCGGGTATGCTGATGGAAGAGATACCACCGGACTGGTTGCTTGAACTTAAGCTGCGCCCAGGCGCCTTCCCGGCAGACTGGCACTGGAGCAATAATGATATTGCCTCTCTCCTGCAGGGGCGGTTACTGACTAACATTGACAGAACAAAGGCATGGGAGCGCGAGATTCGGGAGACACCGGAAGAATACGAACCGTTGGTGACACCAGGTGAAGCCGTACAAAAAATACACACCTGGTGGGAGAGGAACCAGCAGGAAGAGTTGGTGAAATACAATGCTCGGCTCTACCCTGAAGGCTGGTTTGACTGGGAAGCTTTAAGAAATGCCTCTGACGATCAGCGTTCACGCCTGGCGTTATTGAAACTCCTGTATCTAGGCTCATGCCAGACCATTGGGCGGACTCAGGAAGAGCAACACAGTGCCGCAATTGAGTATTTTGAGGACAAAGGCTGGTGGGAAACCTTTATCAACCCTGATGCAGCGCAGCAATGGCTGGATGTGATGGACAATTATCTGGAGGATTCTTTGTACGGAGATACCTACCGTATCTGGCTGCAAATATTGCCTCTGTATCGTTTTTCAAAGCATTTAGATTCCTATCGCAAACTACTGGATATGTCGGAAGCGTTCCTTGAGGATATTGGGGATTTGCTGCGACCGGCATCCAGTTTCAATCTTTCGGGAACGGGCGTGGGAACTGTAGTCCCGGAGTTACGTGCAACTCTGGGTACTGGGGTGAACTTCATCTTCCGTGAATTGGTGCGTAATAACGTATTTATCGATTCCAGCATTCATCGATATTGTTTCTCTGCGCCGGAACGCGTCAGGCGTCTGTTACTGGCGATGGAGTTCGACGAAATGGATGTTAAGCAATCCACTGCCAGTGACTCGCTTCTGCTGTGGACGTTTTTCCGCGAACATCTCGGTGAGGAAGATGCGACCTTTAATCATTGTTTCGACATACCGCTGCGCATTTTAACCAGCGAAGGGAAACGCTCACTTCGTATTGAGATATTTGGACAGGATCCCCTGGATTACGTATGAAAATGATCTTTCAGCAGGGCCAGCAGGTACGACATGAACGCTTTGGGCTGGGGACGATTGAACTCTTGCGGGAAAACACTGCACTCATTCGTTTCGAGTCGAGTTTTGAAGAACGTCCACTTTCCGAACTGGAGCCGGTGCGCAGTGCTCAGGATGCTTTGGCAGAAGGAAATTATGACGATCTGCGTGAAGTTCTGGCGCGCAGTCAGGCGCTTGCGATCCGCTCCATCAATGATAGTTGGGGGGTGTTCTCTACTTCACGTATCAACCTGCTGCCGCATCAGTTATGGGTATGTCACCGCGTGTTACGGCAATGGCCGGTACAAAAGCTGATTGCTGATGACGTAGGGTTGGGGAAAACCGTTGAGGCGGGGCTAATCCTTTGGCCGCTGCTGGCTAAAAAGCGTGTGCAGCGTCTGTTGGTTTTAGCGCCTGCATCGTTAGTACCGCAGTGGCAGGAGCGTTTGCGGCAGATGTTTGATATTCGTTTGTCCCTCTACTCCGCGGAAATTGATACTGAGCGATCAGATTACTGGAATACGCATCCCTGGGTGGTCGCTTCATTGCCGACACTGCGAAAAGATATTAATGGCAGGCACGAGCGAATGCTCAAAGCAGACGACTGGGACTTGCTGATCATCGATGAAGCACATCACCTTAACTCGCTAGAAGATTCGGGGGCGACTCAGGGCTATCGATTTGTGCAGAAGCTTATCGATCACGGAAAGTTCGCCTCACGGCTTTTTTTCACAGCTACCCCCCATCGCGGGAAAAATTACGGCTTCTTTGCTCTGTTGAGGCTTTTACGTCCAGACTTATTTGACGTGAATAAGCCATTTGAAACTCAGCAGCATCATGTTCGGGATGTTGTGATTCGCAATAATAAGCAAACCGTCACGAATATGGACGGTGAGCGTTTGTTCAAGACCGTCAACGTGACCTCACAGACCTATCATTTTTCTGAGGCTGAACAGTCATTCTATGACCGGCTCACACGATTTATTCTTTCAGGGCAGGCCTACGCTTCGTCGCTAAGCTCTGCAAACCAGCAGGCCGTGCAACTGGTGTTAACGGCAATACAGAAACTGGCGGCAAGTTCGGTAGCGGCAATTTATGCCGCAATAAATGGGCGTATCGCCAGGCTCGGGGAAAATCAGAAAAAGCTGCAGGCGCTGAATGATGAAATGAATGCCATCATGAGTGATTCTCAGGCCCCGGATCTCGATGATGCCTACATTGCGCTTGAAAGCGAATATGTTGAAATGTCTGCTTCGGTTCAACTTATGCAAAATGAGCTGCCCATGCTTGAAGAGCTGCAGGCGCTTGCGGGGAATGTGGAATCGGAAACGAAAATCCAGACCTTGCTTCATGTGCTGGAAAACACGTTTCTTAATCGCACCGTCGTATTCTTTACTGAATATAAAGCGACACAGGCCCTGCTAATTAATACTCTGAATGCTCGCTTTGGCTATGGTTGCGTCAGCTTTATCAATGGCGAAGGACGCCTGGAAGGGATTTACAATAAACAGGGCGTCAAAACGTCATGGAGTATGGATCGCTACCATGCTGCGGAGCAATTTAAAAGCGGGCAGGTACGCTTTATTGTTTGTACTGAAGCCGGTGGTGAAGGTATTGATTTGCAGGACAACTGTTATTCCATGATTCATGTTGATCTGCCGTGGAATCCGATGCGTCTTCACCAGCGTGTAGGGCGACTCAACCGCTATGGTCAAAAAAATCAGGTTGAAGTTATTACTTTACGCAACCCCGATACTGTAGAGTCCAGAATATGGGACTTGTTAAACAGCAAAATAACCACAGTCATGCGTTCTTTGGGCGACGCGATGGAGGAACCGGAAGATCTGTTGCAGCTTATTCTTGGGATGAGTGATAAAGTTTTTTTCAATTCACTTTTTGCTGATGGCCTGACACAAAAGCCAGAAACTCTAAATACGTGGTTCGATTCTAGAGCAGGGACCTTCGGTGGTCAGTCAGCCGTCAGCGTGGTTAAAGGTCTTGTAGGCCATGCGGATAAGTTCGAGTATCAGAACTTAGATGAGGTTCCGAAGCTTGATCTTATCCATATGTATGGTTTCCTCGAGAACATGCTGAAATTGAATGGACACCGTCTGGACAATGATAAGGGTGTTCTTAGCTTTGTCACTCCCAAAGACTGGATCACACAGTTTGGTATCAAGAAGAAATATAACAATATGACTTTTGAACGTGTTCCTACAGAGAAATCGTTAGAAGTGCTTGGGATAGGGCATGTGATTATTAATAATGCTATTAATCAGGCTGAGAAATTTAACGCCTCTACGGCAGTAGCAAGGGGTATTTCCTCAGCTTTACTGATTTACACATTGAGAGACCAGATTACTGGCGATAGTAATGTACAATCATTTTCAGTTGTTGGAGTGGTACTGGAAGATAATATTCAAATTTTGGTCAACGCTGAGTTAGTCAATAAACTGGCTTTTATATATGACAACCTACCTAAAGGTTCGACGGTGATTAAGCTTGACAGTGCATTCCATGTTAATTTTGAGAGGGATATAAAGCGTGCTGAGGCCGCATTAGATCTCTTTATTCCTGGGTTGAATTTACCCTATGAGCAAGTAGTATGGCAACATACAGCAACTTTTTTGCCACAGTAAATATAGCAGTGTTCAGGATAGCATTGGGAATGAGAAAAACTATATGAAAATATGGTGCTGATAAAGTATTAGTACTATGGTCGAACGGCTATGCGCTTATGTCATGGAGCTGATTCCAGAGAGCCTTGAAAACGAAAGATTTAATTTTCCCCCCAGCGTCATCCGCTCTGGCAGGTGAGTCGCCCGAGTCCGAGTGCCCAGCATTTTCAAATCACCATCCACCGTCAGATCTGACGGTGGGGTTCTGAGTGTTGACCCAGTAATATCCATTACCCCTTTAACTACGAAGATCTCAGGAAGGTTTTTGATGTCTGAGTATATCCAGAAAAAATGCCCATTAATGATATTGATATTGGTCGGCCAACGCCCGTTGTAGTGGTTGTAGTGGTTTAATGAATTTGGCCACCTGAACAGAGGTGATATGCTCACCTCAGAACAACACAGGTGCTCCAATGAAAAAAAGAAATTTTAGTGCAGAGTTCAAACGTGAAGCGGCTCAGTTGGTTGTCGAGCAGAGCTACACCGTTGCTGAAGCAGCAAAAGCCATGAATATTGGCCTTTCAACAATGACCCGATGGGTCAGACAATTACGGGATGAACGACAGGGAAAAATACCGAAAGCTTCCCCCATTACCCCGGAGCAAATTGAAATACGTAAATTGAAGAAAAAACTACAACGTATTGAAATGGAAAATGAAATATTAAAAAAGGCTACCGCGCTCTTGATGTCAGACTCCCTGAACAGTTCTCGTTAATCGGAAAACTCAGGGCGCGTTATCCCGTGGCTACACTCTGTCACGTATTTGGGGTTCACCGCAGCAGCTATAAATACTGGAAATGCCGTCCTGATAAACCGGACAGAAAGCATACAGAGTTACGCAGTCAGGTTCAGGAGCTATACAACATTAGTCATGGTTCAGCCGGGGCAAGGAGTATCGCCGCAATGGCAACGCTCAGAGGCTTCCGGATGGGGCGCTGGCTTGCCGGCAGACTCATGAAAGAGCTGGGACTGGTCAGTTGTCAGCAGCCCATCCATCGGTATACACGCGGTGGCCATGAACACATCGCTATCCCGAATCACCTTGAGCGTCAGTTCGCAGTGACAGAGCCTAATCAGGTGTGGTGCGGCGACGTGACGTATATCTGGACAGGTAAGCGCTGGGCATACCTCGCCGTTGTTCTCGACCTGTTCGCGAGGAAACCGGTGGGCTGGGCAATGTCGTTCTCACCGGACAGCAGACTGACCATCAAAGCGCTAGAAATGGCGTGGGAAATTCGCGGTAAACCAGCCGGGGTGATGTTCCACAGCGATCAGGGCAGCCATTACACAAGCAGGCAGTTCCGGCAGTCACTGTGGCGGTACCGGATCAGGCAGAGTATGAGTCGTCGTGGAAACTGCTGGGATAATAGTCCGATGGAACGCTTTTTTAGACGTCTGAAGAACGAATGGGTGCCGGTGGCTGGTTACACAAGCTTCAACGATGCTACCAGTGCAATAACGGACTATATCGTTGGGTATTACAGTGCGCTCAGGCCATACGAATATAACGGTGGGTTACCACCAAACGAATCGGAAAACCGATACTGGAAAAACTCTAAAGTGGTGGCCAGTTTTAGTTGACCACTACAAACTTGCTTACGTGCTTGCTCACATTTCTCCCGCGCTTCGGCGAGTTTTACCGTTGGATACTCACCCAACGCGAACATGCTGGATTTGCCGTTGAGTTTAAACCTATAGCGCCATGCCTTTTTTCCGTTGGGTTTCACTTCGAGGTAGAGGCCGTTGAAGTCATTGAGTCGATAGAGTTTTTCTTTCGGCTTAGCAGTGCGGCATTGCGTATCAGTGAGCATAGCGAGTCCTTGTCTATTTCTTATACCGTTATTGTACTCACCTAAAATGAAGATAGAAACTGATTGTACTCATGCCTGTACTCATTTTTGATTGCGCTGTCATGAGATGGAATGAGACGTTATGAAAGCAAAAATCCACGCAACTGCGTGGATTTTATGGGGTTTGTCAGTCTTCATGCGATGCGCTGATATCGCATGAGGCAACAGAAGCAATTTAGACGTTGAACAGGAAGTTCATTACATCGCCATCTTTTACGATGTACTCTTTGCCTTCCGAACGCATTTTTCCAGCTTCCTTCGCGCCTTGTTCACCTTTGTAAGTGATGAAGTCGTCATAGGCGATAGTCTGTGCGCGGATGAAGCCTTTTTCGAAATCGGTGTGAATTTTTCCCGCGGCCTGTGGGGCAGTAGCACCGACAGGGATTGTCCATGCGCGAACTTCTTTTACGCCAGCGGTGAAGTAGGTTTGCAGGTTCAGCAGTTCATAGCCGGCGCGAATAACGCGGTTCAAACCGGGCTCTTCCAGACCTAACTCAGCCATAAATTCTTCACGGTCGGCATCATCCAGTTCTGCAATGTCTGATTCAACGGCGGCACACACGGCTACGACGACAGAACCCTCAGCAGCAGCGATTTCACGGACTTTATCGAGATACGGGTTATTCTCGAAGCCATCTTCGTTAACGTTGGCGATGTACATCGTTGGTTTCAGCGTAAGGAAACTCAGGTAGCGGATAGCAGCCTTATCATCATCGCTTAAATCCAGCGAGCGCAGCATGCCAGCATTTTCTAACTGTGGTAGGCATTTCTCCAGCGCGGCCAGCTCAGCTTTAGCATCTTTATCACCACCTTTGGCTCTTTTTTGCACGCGATGAATAGCGCGTTCGCAGGTGTCGAGGTCAGACAATGCCAGTTCAGTGTTGATGACTTCGATGTCATCAGCCGGATCAACTTTATTATTGACGTGGATGATGTTGTCGTTTTCAAAGCAGCGCACAACGTGGCCGATAGCTTCCGTTTCACGGATGTTGGTCAGGAACTGGTTACCCAATCCTTCACCTTTGGACGCACCTTTTACCAGACCCGCGATATCAACAAATTCCATAGTGGTAGGAAGGATACGCTGGGGCTTAACGATTTCAGCTAGTTTGTCCAGACGTGGATCGGGCATCGGTACTACGCCAGTGTTCGGCTCGATGGTACAAAACGGGAAGTTGGCCGCTTCGATGCCGGCTTTGGTCAACGCATTGAACAGAGTGGATTTACCGACGTTAGGCAGCCCAACGATACCGCATTTGAATCCCATGTTTATATCACCTTAAATAACTTATTAATCAGGCAATTACTTTATCTTGCCTGTCAGAATGGAAATATTTCGGCCGATTATACACGGAATGGCGATTTATCTCGATCTGCCATCCGCATTCTGACCAGATTATGCCGCTTTGAAAGCATGCAAGCGGTTCATCGCTTTTATCATATCTTCTTTCATCAGAATTTCTGTGCAGCGCACGGCCTCATCAATGGCACCGTCGATCAGCGTCTGCTCGCTCATCGGTGGCTTACCCAACACAAAACCGGTCACTTTACTTTTATCACCCGGGTGGCCAATGCCGATGCGTAAACGATGGAAATTCGGGTTATTGCCCAATTTACTGATGATGTCTTTCAGTCCGTTGTGACCGCCGTGCCCACCACCCAGTTTAAGTTTGGCAATCCCTGGTAATAAATCCAGTTCATCATGTGCGACCAGGATCTCATCAGGCTGAATGCGGTAGAAAGTGGCCATTGCCGCAACAGCTTTTCCACTCAGATTCATGAAGGTAGTCGGAACCAACAGGCGTACATCTTGCCCCGCCAGATTTAGACGGGCGGTGTAACCGAAAAATTTGCTTTCTTCTTTTAGCGACTGACGATAAGACTCAGCCAGACGATCGACAAACCAGGCGCCCGCATTATGGCGGGTGGCGGCATATTCAGCGCCGGGATTCGCCAGGCCGACAATTAATTTAATGCTGCTCACGGTATATTCCAGATTACGTGCTTAAACTGACGCAGGGTCGCGTGATAACGAAAGCGCTAGTTTACACATCGCATGAGGTATAGCCAAATATCGGTGTTGGAATGTAAAAATATTGTTATTTATTTAGTGGTGTAATTATTCATATTTTTGTCTATTTATTTGTTTAAACGTAAAAAAATATTAATCATTCCCCTTATCTGTGATCCCTCCCGCAATCATCTAAGTACATTATTGTCTATAATTACATCAATAATAAGACAGTAAACAGTAATGGCACTCCGATTCATCCACAGAATTAATCTGGAGGTGGCAGATGAAACGTAAAAACGTGACAGTACTCGGTAATGTATTGATGGGTATCGGGATGATCATGATGATTGGCGGCATCGGTTTTTCTATCGCCAGCCAGTTCCCGAAACTGAATGTTCCTGAATATATGACTTACATTGATCTGGTCAGTATTTTTTCTGGCGCAATATTTTGGTTGGCGGGGGCGCGTATTAGCGGGCGTGAAGAAGTCACAGACCGTTATTGGTGGGTTAAACACTTTGATAAGCGTTGCCGTCGCCAGCATCACCCATAGCCGTTAATCAAGTCATCGTGTTAATGAAAATGAACAATAGAGCCGCTGTAGCCTCGCTATGGCGGTTTTTTGTTTTTTATGGCGATAAAAACGGTAGAAATAAGAAAGCCACCTTATTACAGGTGGCTTCATCATTATCTTCTGCGATCGGTTACCCGATCAGCAGCGATTAATGTTCAAACATCGCAGAAATGGATTCTTCGTTGCTGATACGACGAATCGCTTCGGCCAACATACCAGACAGCGTCAATGTACGAACATTCGGCAGTGCACGAATGTTTTCCGCCAGCGGAATGGTATCGCAGACAATCACTTCATCAATGACAGAGTTCTTGATGTTCTCGTAAGCATTGCCTGAGAAAATGGGGTGTGTGGCATAAGCGAATACACGTTTAGCCCCACGCTCCTTCAGCGCTTCCGCCGCTTTGCACAGCGTACCGCCAGTGTCGATCATATCGTCAACCAGCACACAGTCACGACCCGCGACATCCCCGATGATGTGCATCACCTGAGAAACGTTGGCACGTGGACGGCGCTTGTCGATGATCGCCATGTCGGTATCGTTCAGTAGCTTAGCGATTGCACGGGCACGCACAACGCCACCGATATCAGGAGAGACCACGATTGGGTTTTCCAGATTCTGTTGCAGCATATCTTCCAGCAGGATCGGGCTACCGAATACGTTATCTACCGGCACATCAAAGAAACCCTGAATCTGCTCAGCATGCAGATCCACGGTCAGAACACGGTCAACCCCCACGCTGGACAGGAAGTCAGCAACGACTTTCGCGGTGATTGGCACACGTGCGGAACGCACGCGGCGATCCTGACGGGCATAGCCGAAGTAGGGAATAACGGCGGTAATACGTCCCGCAGAAGCGCGACGCAGAGCATCGACCATCACAACCAGTTCCATTAGGTTGTCATTGGTGGGTGCGCAGGTGGACTGGATGATGAAAATATCACCACCGCGTACATTTTCATTGATTTGCACGCTGACTTCGCCATCGCTAAAACGACCGACAGCGGCGTCGCCAAGGCTAGTGTACAAACGGTTGGCAATACGTTGTGCTAGTTCCGGGATGGCGTTACCAGCAAAAAGCTTCATATCAGGCACGAGAAGAACCTCAGGCTTGCGTCCAGAGAAATATTGTACCCGCCAAGCAGCGAAGAGCAACAGGTACAATATGCATACGGGTGTATGAATCAAGTTTGCTACAGACTGGCCGCGCGGCAGCCGGTGTGTAGCAAAACCTAACGTTGCCCAGAAAGCTTACGTTGTAGCGGAGAGACGTTAACGCCTCGCGCGACAAAACCGTTTAACCATTCCGGGGCCTGGTCAAGCACCTGACGGGCTGCGAACTCGGTGTCAAACTCTGCAAACACACAAGCCCCCGTCCCAGTCAGGCGCGCCGGGGCATATTCTAGCAGCCATGAAAGTAGCTGTTCAACCTCACGAAAACGTTTTCTTGCGATAGCTTCACAATCATTGACGAAGGTCTGGTTTAATAAAGACTCTAAATCACGAACTGGCGAATTTCGCGTCAACTCCGGATCGCCGAAAATCAACGGCGTGGCAATGCTAACGCCAGGGTGCGCCACCAGATACCATTTTTCTGGCGGATTTGCCGGTGTTAACTGTTCGCCGATACCTTCGGCAAAGGCGGCATGTCCACGAACAAACACGGGAACATCCGCCCCCAGTTGTAACCCCAATTCGGCTAACGAATCAACACTCAGTCCGCTTTGCCACAAATGATTAAGGGCGACCAAGACGGTGGCCGCATTGGATGATCCCCCGCCTAGCCCACCGCCCATCGGCAGGCGCTTATCGATACTGATGTCTGCGCCAAAATGGGCAGGACGAGTATTATGACGTTCGCCGTGCTGCTGTAATAAGCGTGCGGCGCGGACGATCAGGTTTTGCTCGTTATCGACACCGTCTACGGGGGTAAGCAGGTTAATCTGATCGTCATCACGCGGCCGAATCGTCAGCGTGTCGCCGTAATCCAGAAACTGGAATAGCGTTTGCAGCAGGTGATACCCGTCCTTTCTCTGACCCGTAATATAAAGAAACAGATTCAGTTTGGCGGGAGCAGGCCATGTCTCGGTAACCGTCGGTTGCATTGCTTATTTAACCACCCAGTTATTCATCTTCAGCTTAATACGCTGTTCCCCCTGGACGAGTTCCAAGCTGGTTGGGAGTGGGGGTGTGAGCTCGGTGTTGTAGCTCTGATAACTGACATTCCAGTTTTGATTGCCCTGCCGATAGGTGATGGTTTTCAGCAGATAGCGTTCATCCAGTGTGAATTCGGTCGCATCACCCGGTATACCACGTATCCATTGGCGCAGATTATTCAGTGGGATCGCCATGCCGGTCAGTTGTTGGATCATGTATTCGGCATCTTCACCCACATAACGCTTGCCCTGATTGTCGGTGATTTGCACGCCGTCAGGCTGGGCTCGCAGTTCTAATTCAGTGCTACCGAGTGGGTTGGTCAGCAGCAGTCGATAACGCTGTGGCGGTGTATCCTGCCAGAAAAAGTTAGCCGATACTCTTTTACTATCGGAGATATAGGCAAAAGCGCCACGTGTCTGATATTGGCTGAGCTGCTGTACCTTTTGCTGATGCTGTTGCCACTCTGGCGACGTCGGGCTTGTACCCGTTTGGGTGGGTTGATTAACGCTACAGGCGGCGAGCAATACGCTGGCTAAAGGCAGTAAACGCAGGCATCGGACGGTTTTGGTTGGCATGTCGGTCGTATCCTGTAAATGAAGACATTCGTGAAATACGTCACGCTAACGGGCTTACCGCTCAGCGTCAATGATTGTTATTCGTTAATGGCGTTTATTGTTTTTTGTCAAAAAGTGTATACCTCAGACGAGGTGTATCACGCGCTGTCGCTTTTCTTGCACCCCGGCATCAAGTAGAATGCGACTCAAACGAAATCCATACTAAGACCGGTATTACTCAGAAACAGCCTAATGACCCTGCTTGCGCTTGGTATTAATCACAAAACCGCACCCGTTTCTCTGCGTGAACGCGTTGTGTTCTCACAGGATAAACTTGGAGTGGCCCTCGACAGTCTGTTACAGCAACCGCTGGTGCAGGGCGGCGTTGTGCTGTCTACCTGCAATCGCACGGAACTCTATCTCAGCGTTGACGAACAGGAAAACCAGCGTGAGCAGTTGATTCGCTGGCTGTGTGAATACCATCAATTGCGCCCGGAAGAGGTTAACGACAGCCTGTACTGGCATCAGGGTAACGCAGCGGTTAGCCATCTCATGCGCGTTGCCAGCGGTCTGGATTCTTTAGTGTTAGGTGAACCGCAGATTTTAGGGCAGGTGAAGAAGGCGTTTGCCGAATCACAGCGTGGGCATTCTCTGTCCAGCGAACTGGAGCGGCTATTTCAGAAATCTTTTACCGTCGCCAAGCGTGTCCGAACGGAAACGGATATCGGTGCCAGCGCGGTGTCGGTGGCGTTCGCTGCGTGTACGCTAGCGCGGCAAATTTTTGAGTCACTGGCGGATGTCACGGTGCTGTTGGTGGGAGCCGGAGAGACCATTGAATTGGTAGCTCGTTATCTTCGTGAGCACAACGTACAAAAGATGTTGATAGCGAACCGTACCCGTGAACGCGCACAGGTGCTGGCAACGGAAGTGGGGGCTGAGGTCATCACGCTGGCAGAGCTGGATGAACAACTTGTTCATGCCGATATCGTGATCAGTTCAACGGCGAGTACGCTACCGATTATCGGAAAAGGAATGATGGAACGGACGCTGAAAGCGAGACGGAATCAGCCAATGCTGATGGTAGATATTGCGGTTCCACGTGATATTGAGCCGGAAGTCGGTAAATTGCCGAACGTTTATCTCTACAGTGTGGACGATCTGCACGCGATCATTCAGCATAACCTCGCGCAGCGCAAAGCGGCGGCGGTGCAAGCTGAATCTATCGTACAGCAAGAAAGCTCAGATTTCATGGCGTGGCTGCGTGCGCAGTCAGCGGTGGAAACGATCCGCGATTATCGCGCTCAGGCCGATGAGCTGCGCGCAGAAATGACAGCCAAGGCGTTGGCTGCCATCCAACAAGGCAATGACGTTGAAGCGGTGATTCAAGAATTGACACACCGTTTAACTAACCGTCTGATTCACGCGCCGACCAAATCCCTTCAGCAAGCCGCTCGTGACGGCGACCAAAACCGGTTACAAATTTTACGTGACAGCCTTGGGCTGGACTAGCATTCATCTCTATTACAGGATTTAACCGCCCGCATGAAGCCTTCTATTGTTGCTAAACTGGAAGCGTTACAAGAACGCCATGAAGAAGTCCAGGCGTTACTCGGTGAGCCCAGCGTCATCGCTGATATGGATCGCTTTCGCGCGTTGTCGCGAGAATATGCACAGCTTACGGATATTACCCGCTGTTTCCAGCAATGGCAGCAGGCGCAAGAGGATCAGCAGACCGCAGAAATGATGTTGGACGATCCAGAAATGCGCGATATGGCGCAGGAAGAATTGAAAGAGGGCAAAGCGGCGATTGAAGCACTGGAGCAGCAGCTTCAAGTCCTCTTGTTGCCGAAAGATCCTGACGATGAGCGTGGCTGTTTTCTTGAAGTGCGCGCGGGAACCGGTGGTGATGAAGCGGCGATCTTTGCTGGTGACCTGTTCCGCATGTACAGCCGTTATGCTGAATCACGCCGCTGGCGCGTGGAAGTTGTGAGCGCCAGCGATGGCGAACATGGCGGCTATAAAGAAGTTATCGCTAAAATCTCCGGCGACGGTGTGTATGGCCAGCTTAAGTTTGAATCTGGCGGTCATCGCGTGCAGCGCGTTCCTGCTACGGAATCGCAAGGGCGTATTCATACGTCGGCCTGTACGGTTGCCGTTATGGCGGAAGTGCCTGAAGCCGAGCTACCGGACATTAATCCTGCTGATTTACGCATCGATACTTTCCGCTCTTCTGGCGCGGGCGGTCAGCACGTTAACACCACCGACTCTGCTATCCGTATTACTCACTTACCCACTGGCATTGTCGTGGAATGCCAGGACGAACGCTCACAGCACAAGAACAAAGCTAAAGCGTTGTCTGTGTTAGGTGCACGTATTCGAGCGGCAGAAGTGCAGAAACGTCAGTTGGAAGAAGCATCAACCCGTCGCAACCTGCTTGGCAGCGGCGATCGTTCAGACCGTATCCGTACCTACAACTTCCCGCAGGGAAGGGTGACCGATCACCGCATTAACCTGACGCTTTACCGTCTGGATGAGGTTATGGAAGGAAAACTGGATACGCTGATCCAACCGGTCGTGCAGGAATATCAGGCCGATCAGCTTGCCGCGTTGTCCGAGCAGGAATAATGACCTATCAGGATTGGTTAGCTTTTGCGACAACGCAACTCGCGGCGGGAGAAAGCCCAAAGCGAGATGCGGAAATTTTGCTGGGCTTTGTGACTGGTAAGTCACGTACATTCGTGTTGGCGTTTGGTGAAACTGAGCTACGCGCCGCAGAACAGCAGCAGTTAAGCGAACTGCTGGCGCGTCGCGAACAGGGAGAACCTATCGCCTATTTGATCGGCGTGCGCGAGTTCTGGTCGCTGCCTCTGGTTGTCTCGCCTGCTACGTTGATTCCTCGCCCTGATACCGAATGTCTGGTTGAACAAGCGTTGTTGCGTCTGCCTAAAACGCCGTGTGATGTGTTGGATTTAGGCACTGGAACCGGCGCGATCGCGTTAGCGATTGCCAGTGAACGACACGATTGCCGGGTGATGGGTGTCGACCTGCAACCGGATGCTGTGGCGTTAGCGACAAAAAATGCCCAGCAATTGAGGCTCGATAACGCCCGTTTTTTGCCCGGAAGCTGGTACTCTCCGCTCGAACACATGCGTTTTGCGCTTATCGCCAGCAACCCACCGTATATCGATGCCGACGATGTGCATTTGTCGCAGGGGGATGTTCGCTTTGAGCCTGCCAGCGCCCTGATTGCTGCCGACAACGGGTTGGCGGATTTACGCATCATTATTGAATCCGCTCCACACTATTTAGAGGTTGGTGGCTGGCTGCTGTTGGAACATGGCTGGCAGCAGGGCGACGCGGTGCGCCAGTTATTGCAGGCACGAGGATTTACACAAATAGAAACTTGTCAGGACTATGGTGGCAATGACCGTGTGTCGTTAGGGCGCTGGTTGGATACCATCAATTATTAGGAGCAATGGACGTGATAACTCTTTACCCAGCCACGATATATCTGCATCTGGCAACGATTGGCATCAGTATTTCCCTGTTTGTCATTCGTTTTTTCTGGCTGTGTCGGCAATCCCCCCTACTGCAACAGCGCTGGGTTAAAATTCTGCCGCATATTAACGATACCTTGTTATTGATCAGCGGTATTGGTTTAATCATTCAGAGCCACACTTATCCGTTTACGCCTGAACAAAGCTGGCTGACGGAAAAACTGTTTGGCGTTATCATTTATATCCTTCTTGGCGCTATCGCCTTGGGGAAACGCCCCCGTAGCCAGAAAATTCGCTGGCTGGCGTTTGTATCTGCTTTAATATGCTTTGGTGTGGTCGTGCTGCTGGCACTGACCCAATCACCGTTGCTGATGGAATAATTATGAGTGCTATTGCTGATTTTGAATTCAACCAGTCACTGCTAAGTGATGGTGTCGTGTTGGTTTCACAGGCTATTCGCCGCGACTTTCCCGCTCAGGATGTGCGGCAAAATCTGCAACAGTTGGTTGAGAGCGCCCGAGCGGTTATTCCTGACGACCTTGAGCAAGATCTTCAGCTTGAAAAACTGATTGAGCTGTTTTATCACACCTGGGGATTTGGCGGTGCCGGCGGTGTTTATCGCTTGTCTGATGCACTATGGTTGGATCAGGTACTGGAATCTCGCCAGGGCATGCCCGTGTCACTTGGCATCATCTTCCTGCATATCGCAAACGAACTTGGCCTGCCGCTAATGCCGGTGATTTTCCCGACGCAGTTGATTCTGCGTGCCGACTGGCTCGACGAAGAAATGTGGCTGATCAATCCACTTAATGGCGATACGCTGAGTGAGCATGTGCTGGAAGTTTGGCTGAAAGGTAACATCGGCCCGTCCACCCGTTTGCTGGATGAAGATCTGGATGAAGCAGAGAATGTCATGATCGTGCGTAAAATGCTCGATACGTTGAAAGTCGCGCTGATGGAAGAAAAACAGATGGAATTGGCGTTGCGAGCCAGCGAAGCGGTGCTGCAATTTGACCCGGATGATCCCTATGAAATTCGCGATCGCGGCCTGATTTATGCTCAACTGGATTGCGACCATATTGCGCTGTCCGATCTCAACTATTTCGTTGAGCAGTGCCCGGAAGACCCGGTGAGTGAAATGATAAAAGTACAGATTCACTCGATAGAGCAGAAACAGATTGTCTTGCATTAAGAAACCGTTTTGCAGTAATGCAGCGTTAATTTATTTCCCGACATAAAGGTAAAAGTATGACGAATAAAGTGGTCAAGATAGGGGATATCCCCGTTGCCAACGATCTGCCTTTTGTACTGTTTGGCGGCATGAATGTTCTTGAATCACGCGATCTGGCAATGCGCATTTGTGAGCATTACGTCACGGTCACGCAGAAGTTAGGTATTCCTTACGTGTTCAAGGCGTCATTCGATAAGGCTAACCGCTCCTCGATTCACTCTTACCGTGGTCCTGGTCTGGAAGAAGGGATGAAAATCTTCCAGGAACTGAAACAGACTTTTGGTGTGAAAATTATTACTGACGTGCATGAAGCACATCAGGCACAGCCCGTTGCTGATGTGGTTGATGTGATCCAGCTTCCTGCGTTTTTGGCACGCCAAACCGATCTGGTAGAAGCGATGGCGAAAACCGGTGCAGTGATCAACGTAAAAAAACCGCAGTTCGTCAGTCCCGGTCAAATGGGTAATATCGTCGATAAATTTATCGAAGGCGGTAACGATCAGGTGATTCTGTGCGACCGCGGTAGCAACTTTGGCTACGACAATTTGGTTGTTGATATGCTGGGCTTCAATGTTATGAAGCAGGCTTCCAACGGTGCGCCGGTAATTTTTGACGTTACGCATGCGCTACAGTGCCGCGACCCGTTTGGTGCAGCATCCGGTGGCCGTCGTGGGCAGGTGACCGAACTGGCACGCGCCGGTATGGCAGTTGGCTTGGCGGGACTGTTTATTGAAGCTCACCCCGATCCGGCTAACGCGAAGTGTGATGGCCCATCCGCGCTGCCGCTGGATAAACTAGAACCATTCCTGCAACAGATAAAAGCGATTGACGATCTGGTTAAAAACTTCCCAGAATTGGATACCAGCAAATAATCTATCGTATTGATTACTGATAGTAAAAACCCGCGATATCGCGGGTTTTTTTATAAGGTTTGCGGCTACACGACAGCCGTTATTTATAGAGATCGGCGCTGATCGTGAGGTTGTTGCCTTTGCCTTCCCACTGTCTGGTGATGTGGTAGTATTTGGCACCTTTTTCGCCTGCACGTTTAGCAACGGCTTCGGACACCTGGGTAGTGTTGGTATAGTTGCCGCGGAACTGAATAGAGTCGAAAGGCACCATCTGTGCCGCCGTGGCATTGTTCAATTCCTGAATTTGCGTACCATCAAGCAACGTTACCGTGTAACGTCCACCTTTTGATGACTGCGTTTCAAAGAAGTTACCCACACTGCGGCTAGGGCTATCAGAGTAAGCAACGCCAGGAATTTCTACCTTAGCGGCTTCTGCACCACCGGCCGCCAGCGCAGCGCGCCCCGCATCAGAATCAGCAGGGATCGCATCAGGTTTCTGGAGCTGGCGTTTTGGCGCATCGGCTTTATAGATAAATGCCGTCGCTCTTTGATTAGCGCTATTCGAGTTCACATCGATTTGGCGCACGATGTAAAACGAATCAGCATTTTTCTCTTTTGCCGCTTTCGCTATCGCATCGATCAGATCAGGCTGGGTGCTGAATAAGCCGCTCACTGTGACCGTATCATAGGGTTCCAGCAAGTAGGCCGCATCTTTCGGCAGTTCTTTCACACCGTAGACGGTGCGATATTGCACATCTTGTTTCGCTTTGGCGGCATCTTTGCGATACAGATCGACAGTAACATTCCAGGCGTCGCTTGTATTCGCATCCGTCATAGATTGCACATAAAACGACGCTGCACCCGCCTTGTCGGCGCGTTTTGATGCGGCGGCTACCGCTTCATTGATTGCGTTAAAACGTCCTTTAAACGTAATTCGCTCAAAGGGTTGCAGGGATTCTGCCTGCTCAGGGGTAAGTTCCTGTGCCGCCTGCGCTGAAAATGCCGAGAGTGATAACAATAATGTGGATGCAATAACAGTAGTCTTCAGCTTCATAAAAAATCCTTTCGCCTTCCTGCAACTCGAATTATTTAAGGTATAGCAATCAACCTGTAACGGAATGGGGCTGATTATCGCACGGAATAAATTCTTGTGCTTTAGCATTTTCAATGGGGCTGAAAAGCCGCGATGCTTCGGCTAGGAACAAGAAAAGTGCTAATAATAACGGTTAATGATTGTTTTGCCATCATAAGGGATATTTATATAATTTATCGTATTAACAACCCTGTAACACATCGTTTTTGTGAAACAGCACAGAAAAATACTTCCGTAATAATGCTACAAAAGGCAGAGAAGAGCATGATTTTCGACCAAGAAAGGCTGGCAGAACCTGTGATAACTCGGCTTTTCTGTGAAATTCATTTTATTTATGGATCATCGATCACATTTTCAGTACGTTATAAATGAGTTCGCCTACAGTGAGACGCCCCGAAAAAGCGTGTGGCAAGAAGATGAGTAGACTCTCTTCCTACCGCGCGAAAGCGGGGATACAGGGTGCAGCAGGTCTCGGCGAACGCATATAACAGAGTAGGGTGAGAATAATAACCTTCGTTAAAAATAAGCGAAAAGGGTATCAGCATGCGTATTGGTGTACCAAGAGAGCGGTTGGCCAATGAAGCCCGTGTAGCAGCTACGCCGAAAACGGTTGAACAGTTGCTAAAACTGGGTTTTACGGTCTCGATAGAACGAGAGGCAGGAAAACTGGCAAGTTTTGACGATGCGGCATACGAAGAAGCCGGTGCGTCGATTGTTGACAGCTCAGAAGTCTGGCAATCCGATATTGTCCTGAAGGTGAATGCGCCGCAGGATGACGAAATCGAGCTGACCCGTGCGGGCAGTACGGTTGTCAGTTTCATTTGGCCGGCGCAAAACCCGGCACTGCTGGAAAAACTGGCTGCCCGTCAAGTGACGGTAATGGCAATGGATTCTGTGCCACGTATCTCGCGTGCACAATCACTGGATGCGCTCAGTTCGATGGCCAACATAGCGGGCTACCGTGCCATCGTTGAAGCTGCCCACGAATTTGGCCGTTTCTTTACCGGGCAGATTACCGCTGCGGGTAAAGTTCCGCCTGCTAAAGTCATGATTATCGGCGCAGGTGTGGCCGGTTTGGCTGCGATCGGTGCAGCAGGTAGCTTAGGTGCTATCGTTCGTGCTTTTGACACCCGCCCTGAAGTAAAGGAGCAGGTTCAGAGCATGGGTGCCGAGTTCCTCGAACTCGACTTTGAAGAAGAAGCGGGCAGCGGTGACGGCTATGCCAAAGTCATGTCTGAAGCCTTTATCAAAGCCGAAATGGAACTGTTCGCGGCCCAGGCGAAAGATGTCGACATTATCGTCACTACCGCGCTGATCCCTGGAAAACCGGCTCCTCGCCTGATCACCAAAGAGATGGTGCTGAGCATGAAGCCCGGCAGTGTGATCGTCGATTTAGCCGCGCAAACGGGCGGAAACTGCGAATTGACGGTTGCCGACCGGGTGACTGTGACGGAAAACGGCGTCAAAATTATCGGTTACACCGATTTACCTAGCCGTCTGCCGACACAATCCTCGCAGCTTTACGGCACGAACCTGGTTAACCTGCTGAAGTTACTCTGCAAAGAGAAAAACGGCGAAATCGACGTCGATTTTGACGATACCGTGATTCGCGGTGTGACCGTTGTTAAAGAAGGTGAAATCACCTGGCCAGCGCCGCCGATTCAGGTTTCAGCGCAGCCACAGCAGGCGAAACCTGCCGCTGCACCGGTGAAAGCAGAAGCCAAACCAACATCGCCGTGGAAGAAATATGCGTTCCTCGTGATCGCCATTCTGCTGTTTGGCTGGCTGGCTGATGTTGCACCTAAAGAGTTCCTGTCTCACTTTACTGTTTTTGCGTTGTCCTGCGTGGTGGGCTATTACGTGGTCTGGAATGTCAGCCACGCGCTGCACACGCCACTGATGTCAGTCACTAACGCAATATCAGGCATTATCGTTGTCGGAGCATTGTTGCAAATCGGTCACGGCGGATGGGTGTCATTCTTCTCATTCATTGCCGTATTGATTGCCAGCATCAATATTTTCGGTGGTTTCACCGTGACTCAGCGCATGCTGAAAATGTTCCGTAAAAACTAAGGGGTAACACATGTCTGGTGGATTAGTAACTGCTGCATACATTGTTGCCGCAATTCTCTTTATTTTCAGTTTGGCCGGGTTGTCTAAGCACGAAACATCGCAGCAGGGGAACATCTTTGGGATCAGCGGGATGGCGCTTGCGCTGATCGCGACGATTCTTGGGCCTGACTCTGGTAACGTTGGCTGGATCATCGTGGCAATGGCGATCGGTGGATCAATCGGTATTTATCTGGCGCGTAAGGTTGAAATGACCGAAATGCCAGAACTGGTCGCGGTTCTTCACAGCTTTGTGGGCTTGGCGGCGGTGCTGGTTGGCTTTAACAGCTTCCTCGATCACGGTGAAATCACCGATCCAGTGATGGTCAATATCCATTTGACGGAAGTCTTTCTGGGTATCTTCATCGGTGCGGTGACCTTCACGGGTTCGGTTATTGCCTTCGGTAAACTGCGCGGTAATATTTCTTCCAAGCCATTGATGCTGCCTCATCGCCATAAAATGAATCTGGCGGCGCTGGTTGTGTCCTTCCTGCTGCTTCTGGTTTTCGTTAATACCAGCAGCGTGGCGTTGCAGGTGCTGGCGCTGATTCTGATGACGGCGATTGCACTGGTATTCGGCTGGCACTTGGTTGCATCAATTGGTGGTGCGGACATGCCGGTCGTCGTTTCGATGCTGAACTCCTACTCCGGTTGGGCGGCGGCGGCGGCGGGCTTCATGCTGAGCAATGACCTGCTGATCGTGACTGGTGCCTTAGTAGGTTCTTCTGGTGCGATTCTGTCTTACATCATGTGTAAAGCGATGAACCGTTCCTTTATCAGCGTAATTGCCGGTGGTTTTGGTACGGATGGCGTTTCCTCTAGTGAGAGCGAAGAGGTGGGGGAGTATCGTGAGGCTTCAGCGGAAGATGTGGCTGATTTGCTCAAGAACTCAACCTCGGTCATCATCACACCAGGATACGGTATGGCTGTCGCACAGGCGCAATACCCGGTGCATGACATCACCGCAAAACTGCGTGCGCGTGGCATCAAGGTCCGCTTTGGTATTCACCCGGTTGCAGGGCGTTTGCCTGGACATATGAACGTGCTGTTAGCAGAAGCGAAAGTACCTTACGACATTGTGCTGGAAATGGATGAAATTAATGACGATTTCACCGATACCGACACCGTGCTGGTCATTGGCGCGAATGACACCGTTAACCCGGCGGCGCAAGAAGATCCACACAGCCCAATTGCTGGTATGCCAGTGCTGGAAGTGTGGAAAGCGCAGAATGTTATCGTGTTTAAGCGTTCCATGAATACCGGTTATGCTGGCGTACAGAACCCACTGTTCTTTAAAGAGAACACCCAGATGCTGTTTGGCGATGCCAAAGACAGCGTTGAGGCGATTCTGAAAGCGCTGTAAGCGTGCGTGGTAGGGCGTAGAGAATGAAAGGGGCGAATATCGCCCCTTTTTTACATCTCTTATATTTATGATATTGCTAAAAATAATGCCAGCACGAAGGCTGGCATTATTTGATGTTGAAAGTGATGAAATGAGTAATTAGCTGTTGTCGCTATCTTCTAGCGTAATTGGCGAAATGAAATCATCGGGCTTGATTGCCAGCAGGTCGCACTTCAAATGATCAATCACATGTTCGACGGTGTTGCCGATAAAGGCAGCGGAAAGGCCGGTTCTGCCCAACGATCCCAACACCACGACACCTGCCTGCAAATGTTCCGCCAGGTCGGGAATCACTTCTTCTGGCAGCCCTTTTTCTACGTGCGTCACACGCTCATCCAGGCTGAATTTCTGGCGTAGCGATTTCATGGCAATCAGATGCTGCCCTCGAATCGCATCGTTGTAGACACTAGGATCAAAATCAGGCAGTTCAATGGCGATATTGATAGGGGTAACCGGATAAGCGCCAACCAAATGAACCTCGGTTTGGTCAACCTGCTGCGCCAATTCCAACGTTTCTGATACCAGTTTGATATTGAGCGGATCGTGGTAAGGGTCTTCACTGGCCAGATTGACAGCAACCAGTGCACGACCTTCGGTCGGCCATGGCTGATCTTTTACCATCCACACCGGGCAAGGGCATTTTCGCAGTAATTGCCAGTCTGTTGGCGTAAAGATAACGGCTTCCAGCCGATCGTGCTGATGGGCCATTTTCAACAACAGGTCATGTTGCCCGGAAATCACTTCCCGAATGATGGCTTCAAATGGTTTATTGTGCCAAACCACTTTGATCTCTATCGCAACGCCTGCTTCAAGGTAGTGTTTACACTGTTCCTTAATCCACTCGGTTCGTTGCTGAATAACACCTTGACGCATCTCTACTCTTTCATCTGGGGAAAGCAGAGTTGTCATTTCATAAGAGAAATCATAAATCGGCAGAAATGCCTTAATATGGCCGCCAAGTCGCTGAACCAGATAAACCGCCCGACGCAGCGCTGGTTGGTCATCCTGATTTGGGTCAATAGCTACCAGTAAATTCTGATACTTTGCCATAGCTCCTCCAAACAACTGTGACTCCACAGCCTGTAATTTAAGAGTACCGCAATGGAATCGTTTTGAACAATAGAGATAAGCTACAGAATAACAAAATAGGAAATATCACGGATAATGCAGGGAAGCGGAAAAACAATGACGCTGCCACAGCAAAAAAAGTGGCAGCGTCAAATAGTTAGGGGGGAATATTATTTGCGTGAAGATCCGGCTAATTCGGAAAGCGCATCGATATTCTCGATCGTGATGTATTTCCCTTTTACTGCCAGCGTACCACTCTTCTGGAAACGCCCCAGCAGGCGGCTGATGGTTTCAACGGTCAGCCCCAGATAGTTACCAATGTCACCACGCGTCATGGTCAGACGGAATTCACGCGGCGAGAAGCCACGTTGGGCAAAACGGCGGGAGAGGTTGTAAACAAACGCCGCCAGACGCTCTTCAGCATTCTTCTTCGACAGCAGCAAAATCATGTCCTGATCGCCACGAATTTCGCCGCTCATCAGGCGCATCATCTGTTGACGCAGGTTCGGCATTTTCCCTGAGAGATCGTCCAGCGTCTCGAACGGGATTTCACAGACCATTGAAGTTTCCAGCGCCTGAGCGAAGCTTGGGTGTTGCGCGGTACCAATCGCGTCAAAACCGACTAAATCGCCCGCCAGATGAAAGCCAGTAATTTGCTCATCGCCTTGCTCTGTAATGGTGTAGCTCTTTATCGTACCGGAACGGATCGCGTACAGCGATCTCAGCTCATCACCTGCTTTAAACAGCGCTTGCCCCTTCTGGATAGGCTTCTTCCTTTCAATGATGTTGTCGAGCTGATCGAGCTCGTGTTCATTCAGGGTGAAAGGGATGCATAGCTGACTGATACTGCAATCCTGACAGTGGATTGCACAACCGCCAGACTGGATGCGTCGGATAATTCGCTTTTCCGGGATCATAGGCTTTGCTCAGGCAATAATTGATATTGGTCAATTTTAACAGCTTTTATCGGCTGTGATAAGACCGACAATCACAGGAATAGACCAATAAATAGTGAACTAACTATAAATTTTCGATTTTTCTGGAAAATGTTTCGGTATATAAACGCCACGTGACGATAATATTATCATCTATCGCGTTACCGAACGGTTAACACATTGCTTAACCCGAATCGCTTACGATGATAAGCAATTCGGCATGGGTTTTTTACGTGTCGTCCACGTTATAATTATAACGGTAAACTATTTTGGCGAGCCAAATAACCTTCGTGCTTCAGTAGCCACTGCTTACGGTGTACTCCTCCAGCATAGCCGGTCATCGCTCCACCAGCGCCGATAACACGATGACACGGAACCACGATGCTGACAGGGTTTGAGCCGTTTGCCATGCCGACGGCACGTGCTGCGCCAGTGCGTCCCAGTAACGTCGCCAGTTCACCGTATGTGGTAATTTCTCCGCAGGGGATTTTGCGTAATTCCCGCCAAACCTGCTGTTGAAATTCGGTTCCCACGGAAGCAACGGGCAGCGTATCAATAATCGCTAACTCGCCATCAAAATAGCGTTGCAGGCTGTCTGTCAGACCACCTGGATTATGACGTGGCTGCAACGAGAAAGGATCGTTTCGATAACTGCGATTGAGCGAGCGAAATAAATCCTCTTCGTATTCGCGCCACTCGACGGCGCGCAAATGATTATTTTCATCAGCAATAATCAATAACTCCCCAAGCGGGGTTGCCATGGTGTCCTGGAAAAAAATCTGCATAGTGATTCCTTACGCGTTTGTCGCTTTCTTGCATCTCTCATTAGTTGCGCGTCGATTATCCTGCATCCTCAGATGGATTGAAAATAAAATGCGAGATGTGTCACGCAGTGAGGCGAAAAAAGAGAAAGCCATCACGATCGTGACCCGTGTCGCCTCCGTGCATGCTGAGTCTGACAAGAATAGAAGAACGGTACGCCATTTTAGGGTGGATCCCGTTGGCGCATAAGCCGTTAAGAGAAGCGGTGCTCATTCAGTGTGAGGTGTGTGGGATAAATCGCATCTAACATTACCAATAAAATCAAACGGTAATATAGTAAATATTCAATTTGTATTTATGAGAGATGGAACATGCCAATCTTTATCCTACTGCCAGGTAACGCTATCGCATGGCAATAATATGAAGGTGAACAATGTTGGTATGTTCTATTTTTTATGGCAAGGGCGTTTTATGTACGAATAGCTATGTGATCTACGTTATTTGGAGGACATGCGCAGAATGAAAAAGAAATATGCCGTAGTGGGAACGGGTGGCCGAGCGGGTCTTTATCTGGAATCGATCGCCAGAGATTATCAGGATCAGGGTCACTTTGTTGCATTTTGCGATACAAACCAGACGCGGATGGATTACGCCAACCAGATTGTCCATAAATTTGGGCATGAGAATGTGGCGACGTATCATGCCGATCAATTTGAGCAGATGATCGCAGAAACCACGCCAGATATTGTTATTGTGGCATCGATAGATCGGACGCATCATCACTATATTATTCGGGCAATGGAATTAGGGTGTGATGTCATCAGCGAAAAACCGATGACAATCGACGAAGAAAAATGCCAGGCGATTATCGATGCGATTAACCGCACCGGCCGTAAATTACGGGTGACCTTTAATTACCGCTACGCTCCTCATCACAGTAAAGTCCGTGAATTAATTGCCGCAGGCGTCATTGGTGAAGTTTATTCCGTCCATTTTGAGTGGCTGTTGAATACCGAACATGGGGCAGATTACTTCCGTCGTTGGCACCGTGACAAACGCAATAGCGGCGGATTGCTGGTGCACAAGTCCACTCACCATTTCGATCTGGTGAATTTCTGGCTGAATAGCGAACCGGAAACCGTCTATGCACAAGGTGATTTGCGTTTTTATGGCAAAGCGAATGCTGAAGCTCGTGGTGTCACTGAGTTTTATGCACGTTCACATAATAGCGTTGCGGCAGAGAATGACCCGTTTGCACTGCATATGAACAAAAGCGAACAACTGACGGCTTTATATTTAGACGCCGAACATGAAGATGGTTATTACCGCGATAAGAGCGTGTTCGATGACGGTATTAATATTGAAGATGTGCTGGGTGTAATGGTTCGTTATAAGAACAAAGCCATTATGACGTACTCATTAAACGCTTATTTACCGTGGGAAGGGTTGAACGTGGTGTTTAATGGCAGCAAGGGCCGGTTAGAAATGAAACTGGTAGAAAAATCCTATGTAAATGGAGGCGGACAAAAAGAAGATGAAGGTGCGCTAGATGAATGTGAAATAAAGATCTATCCGATGTTTGATGCGCCTTATACCGTACCGGTTGAATTTAAATCAGGCGGGCACGGCGGCGGCGATCAGGTCATGCTAAACGATCTGTTTGGTATACCGGAACCCGATCCATTACATCGTGCAGCAGATTATCGTGATGGGGCGATGTCTATTTTAACGGGTATTGCCGCCAATCGATCGCTACGCACCGAACTGCCAGTGAAAATAAGCGAGCTGGCCGTTAATCTGAAAAGAAGTCATTAATAACAGTACCTGCAATTTCGGCAGCAAACGCTTCCGCATCCGTAGTACCCATCTACCTGTAAAAAGGGGAAGGGTGGAAACCTCCAAATACTATTATAAGGGTTTTATTATGGCGAAAACACGGAACATATTACCTCACCTGCTTTTACTCTGTGCTGCTCTTCCTGTTGGGGCTGCCTTCTCTCACTCTGCTGACGCCGCGGAGATCCGCATCTCCTGGTGGGGAGGAAATCAACGGCACGAAGCCACACTGGCTGCCATTAACGCGTTTCAAAAAGCCAACCCGACGATTACCGTCAAAGCGGAATATGCTGGCTGGGATGGTTATCTTTCCCGGCTGTCAACACAGATGGCTGGGGGACAAGAACCTGATGTTATGCGTATTGACTGGAACTGGTTGCCACAGTTTTCCCGTAATGGCGACGGCTTTTATGATTTGAATAAGCAAAAAGATATTTTAGGGCTGGGGGATTTTCCGCCTAACTATCTGAAAACATCAGACGTAAAAGGGAAGCTGCAAGGTCTCCCGATTTCGATGACGTCTCGCAGCATGATTTACAACAAAACCACCTGGGATAACGCAGGTGTCGCTTACCCGAAAACCTGGGATGAACTGTTTGCCGCAGGCCCGGTATTTAAACAAAAACTGGGTGACAATTTTTACCCACTCGGCGTTGCCCAAGGCGCAAGCGATGTACTGGATATTCTCACGCTCGGCCGCAGCTACATGGCACAGAAATACGGCATTGATCTCATCGATGAGAAGAAGCAAAGCATCGCCTATAGCCGCGATCAGGTAAGGGAACTCTTCGGCTTTTATAAGAAACTGGTTGATTCCCATGTGATACCCGATCAGCGTTATTTCTCCTCGTTCGGGCGTACTAACGTTTATGAAATCCGCCCGTGGATTAACGGCGAATTAGCCGGTATGTATCTGTGGGATTCGGCCATCTATACCTATTCCAGCAATATGCCGAAAGAGACCGTCTTAGAAACCGGGCCATTTATCACGATGCCAGATGCTAAAGATTCCGGGTTGACAAGCAAACCGTCTTCGCTGTTTGCGATCAGTAAAAACAGTAAACATCCGAAAGAGGCGGCGATGTTGATGAGTTTTATGCTGAGTAACCCAGAAGGCGTGAAGGCGGTGGGGCTGCAAAACGGCATGCCTGCTAACCCGAAAGCCCAAAAACTGCTGGAAGATATTGGTGTGATTAACGCAGGTAACCTGTTAGCCAATGCTTATCGGGCAGCCGCTGAGCAACCCGCATCTAAGGTGCCTGTTTCACCGTTTATGGAAAATCAGGAGCTGGTACAACTGTGGACCACGAGTCTGCAAAAACTGGACTACGGCAATGGTGAAGTGAATAAAGTTGCCGATGATTTTCTGAGTAGCGCTAATCGCATATTAAAACGCGCTATCCGATAACTAACGATTGCTAACGTTCGATGCCATATCTTTCGTGATATGGCATCGTTCTTTTCCCTTCTCGTTTTACTTAATCACGCCACATGCCATGCGGGCACCGCCGCCACCCAGTTTTGCTGGCATATCCGCATAGTTATCCCCGCCGACATGAACCATCAATGCGTGATTCTTCACCTCAGACAGTGATTTTATTCGGGGAGCCAGAATTGGATAGGTTGACGTGCCGTCGGCAGTAGCCACCAGTCCGGGTAAATCGCCTAAATGCCCTTGGTCGTTATAAGGCCCAAGGTGTTTACCCGTTTTTTTCGGATCGAGGTGGCCGCCCGCCGCCAGTGCGGGAACCGATTTACCGTCTTGCTCGGCGGGTTCACAACTGGCATTTTCATGCACGTGGAATCCGTGAATACCCGCGTCCAGTCCCTTCAGATTCGGCGTGAAAAGCAGGCCGTATGGTGTTTCCGTAAGGGAGACTTCACCGATACTGCCGCCAGTACCGGTAGGCAGCGCTTCATTCAGCGTCACCGTGGTGCTTGCCGCGAAGGTGGAACAGGAAAAGAACACGCCTGTCAGGATAAGTGCCTTCAGTTTCATTGTCTTTTACCTCTTGGGGTTTGAGTGAAAAGAATCAATCGCTATGCTGTTAGCTTATGGCCTTTCTGCCCTGAGCTGTACTGATGGTACGGGTTCATTTCTGAAGTCTCGACTTCAGATAGTTGATTAACAAGCCGAGCAAGGGAACATGTTGATAAAGCATCGCCCCCATGTCGTAATAATCACGGTGGTAGATAACTTTGTTGTCGGCAAAGAGCAGATGGCTACAGCCTGCGAGCGTCAGCGGCGTATTACGTTTTAAGGACGGATGTGCATAATGCATCGTCCAGAACATCGTCGCACCGCCGCGAAACGTATGAATATCGGTGATATCGCACCGACAATAGCTCAGATGTTCGAGTGAATGAAAAAAGTAACGATGTAAAGCACTCAGCCCATGATGGCTAGAAACGGGATCGATAAAATGAATATCCTGATGATAGATATCACCGAGTTCCGTTAATCCCTCGGTTGCCAGTTCGCGATAGAATGCCTTTATTTTCAGCAGAATGGGCTCATACTCGTTATTTTCTAGCGAGATACCGTCTTCCTCGCGTGCTTTTTCTATCGTCATAACCACTCCTGTTAATGTTACCCACGTCCATGCAATGGAAATGGCTAACAGATAGAGGAACGTCAACGCTTATTAATTGAAAGTCATCAACTTAGGTATAGATTGAATCCACCGTTCGTCAAATACGATTTTAGGAATGATAGGGGAGCGATAAACACATTAGGAGGGAGAATGTGGCAGGAAAAAGGAAACATGACATGAATGATAGTGACAACGTCACGCCATATTTCCTATATCAATAGCGGTGGGTTGGAAATTATTTCTCTGCGGGTCTAATCAACGCCAGAATAGTGCCCAATTGCTCGCGCTGTTCAGCACTGACTTCGCGTGCAGCGGAATAGCCAGCATTCTGAATAATCATCTCGTTCAGGCCAACCAACCAGTCATAAATATAAAACGCCGTATTGTTGGTGGGCGTGAGCGACAGCTTGGTTAGGCGCTGCGAAGCACCAAAACTGACCGCTTGTTTTTCCGGCTTGGCGAAAATTTTATGGCCGCGATTAATGCGGCTGGCAGGGCGCAAGGATTCATCAAGCTGCTGGAAGCCGAGCCAAGCAACAAAATCCCCGAGAATAGTTAGCACGCGCGAAACCTGACGGTCAGCTTTATTCTCGCGGTTGATGCCCAACGACTCACCGTCGACCAGCATATCGACCAATGCCTCTTCAATTCGCAAACGGATACTGCCGGTAATCAATTCTTCAACCAGCATTTCGATCGTTGATTTCGGCACGTTCAGCAGATCGAGGAGCGGGGCATTTTCCGGCAGACCGCGCAGGTAGTTAATCCAGTAGCGATAAACGCCGTGCGCATAGTCCGCTTCATAGCCATGATCGACGGCAAGAACGGGCGGTGCAGGCTGATCGAAAGCGATCGGCTCATCGGCAAAGAGATCGATTTCGATCCCGACACCAAACGGATCGCTATTGGCTAGAGGGGCGGAGGGATCTTCAGCATCGGTGAGGAAATTGCCATAGCCTGTGCCTCGCTGTTGCAGATACAGACGGCGCAGTTCATCACGCGAAGGTAGAAGACGTTCCAGCAACTCGCCGTGCACGCCGGTTCGGGTCTGGAGCGATTTAAGCAACGTTTCTGCGACGCGCTGTTTTTCCGCAGGATCGTCAACATCGACGGGCAAATACCAGTTACCCAGCAGGTTATCGCTGAGCTCACGTTGGAGTTCGTTAAGCTGTTCACCGATGCGCCCGAGTTTAACCTCTCGGTGGACTTCAGCCCCCAACCACGTTGCCATACGCGCCACGCCACGCTTATCCATCGCCAGCATTGTTCCCCAGGCATCGCCTGGGTTGCCCACATAACGCTGTACCGCAGCATCATAGTTTTGCCCGTGCGTAATACGTCGATCGTGGCGGGTAACTGCCCAAATCAACCCCGGTTTACGGTGGCTACGAACCTGCGCGTTTTCGCCCTGAGTTTGTTTAACCCAGTGATCTAAGGCCTTACCGACTACTTTAACATCACCACGATCGCCAGCGGCGCTACATACCATCAGTACGTTCATTTCCTGATTATCGGTATAGCGCTCTAGCAGATAGGCGCGTTTTGCACGCAATAGCGTGTGCGCCAGTGGATACGGTATATTTTGGCGTTTTGCTGGTGGCACGATCTCACCAAAGCCGGGGAAATCCAACACATCGACCTGCTCGAACAATGCTTCTTTGGGAGGCAAATGCAGCGGGATCAGCAACTCCGCCGTCAGCATCGTTAACTCAGCCAGCGAGAGCTCCGTTGTTTTCCCGGCACGACCATTCTGGAGCGGGCGCACCAGCACGCCGGGATCGTCGGCGCTGTGCAACCGTTCCAGCGCCGAGCCGTCGATCAAGCTGTCCTCTGGGTTAAAATCATCATCCACCAACGTGCGTAACGGTACTAACAGCTTACTCGTACCGGACAGGTGTTGCAGCGTGTGGCTGAAATGGCGATACGCTGCGGTCAGCGCATTCAATTCGCCCCACAATACCGAGAAAAGTTGGGCGCGGTCATCGACGGCGAGATAGGGGGCTAATTCAATTGCAACAGGCCAGAAGTGTGCCTCTAGCTGTTTCTGTCGTTTGACATCATGACGCGCGAGATAGTCCCAGAGTTCGACCACATCATCGCGGCTCATCCCTTCAACGAGTTCTGGCTGACGGTGCATCAACAGCGTTTTAATGTGCTCAGCGATATGGCGTTCATCCAGTTCTTCAAACGTTGTCTCTTGGTTGAGATCGTTCAAAAACGCGTTGGCCATGATCTTGCCGATATCCAGCTCGTTGAGAAGTTGCAACTGCACGGGAAACGATTTGTTCTTCACGCCAGACTGTCGGCTAAAGCGCGTGACAAGCGCCGCAGCCCGGTCAGACGGATTAATATGATCGATATAATCCAGCGGTTGCCCTTCAAATGAGGTTTCTAGTTTGCCGTTTTCTCCCCCGGCCAGCGCCGCGATAAGATAGTTTTTCCCCGCCTGAGACAGGCCAAAAAAGCCGATGGCAATCTCTTTCTGCGCCACATCGGACAGGTGCTGCGCTTTATTATGATTACGGCGCAATTTGACGATCAGGCGGTCTGCCTCAATATCCAGACGAGGGGCGTTCTGACGCGTAGTTTCAACCCAGTCAATGGCCTGTTCAACACCTTGCGTGACGGCCTGTAGCTGGCCGTGAAGCCGAGTGGAAAGCTGTTTAGGCGTTAATCGTTTCATTTTTTAAATACACTCCCACTATCGATCCAATAATGGGTCGCTCCTGAACCGTTAGCGGATAATGTGTTCAATTTGAGTCGTAAATGATGGGGCGGCACGCGAGTGCCATCTTCCAGTACCGCATCGGCAATCTCAAAGCGCTCAGGGCTGTCCTGATCGTCGCTTTTTGTCACGGCCAACCGGACGTGCAGCTTACTGTCACCGACGACTTTGCGGGCTAAATCCTGATCGACAATTGATAGCATATAGAGCGAGGAGGCGGGCCAGCGTTCGTTGTCTAACTGACGGAAACCGAGGCAGAGTGAACCGCGCACCTGGAAGCTATGTTTTGGGTCAAGCACGAAATCTGGGGCATCCAGATCGATATCGCTGTAATACACGTTATCCAGCGTCAGTGCGTTATTGCTGTCCATCATGCCGAGGTAGCGCACCGTAGAGTAGGGTTGAAAATCACCGACCTTAAAGTAAAAACCCGGTAGACGCAGATCGAGTGCCAGCAGGCACAGCATTGCGCCGACGGCAGCGGTGGATTTCGGGTTATCGATACGTCCGCGTTTGTTAAACGGATACCAGTCATTGGTGTGATACCCATCCAGCGACAGCATTCGGTTAATCGGCAGCGGTTGCAGGTGGCGGAACAGCGCCTGAATCCCCGGGAAGCGCGAAGGGCGGCCAGTGAGCAGCAGCACATCGCACGAATACAGCGATACTACTTCAGACATCAGACGCAGATTCTGTGTGATGTTCATTTTGTTAGACAGAAATTCGCCGTGCAGCTTGCTCAATTTGAGGATAAGCGGCACCTGCAAAATATCGAATACGCTATCGCTAACCGGCAGTTCGCGCTGCACTTCCGTATTGATGTATTCCAGCACTTTGTCCGTCGGTGCCTGTTCCAACAATTCGCCGAAGGTCGATTCGATCTCGGCGCTGGTGTCCAGTGGATCAAAGCGCTCATAGGCTTCCAAAATTGCACGACCGATCGGGATAAAGACCTGCAACGTCACCTGTTGGCGTAGCGTAAGCTGCGCGTCCATACGGCCTTCATTGCCGAACAGTTTCGCCATCAGCGCATCCGGGCTGGCCAGCCCTGCGGTTTTCAGCGCAGCCTGTAGTGCAGGCAGGATATAAAGCTGAATCACATCCAGCAGGATATCGTCACCCGCAACCTTAAAGCCTTCGCGGAACAGCAGGCGTGGAATGATTTTGACGTTGTTGCCCACACCGTCATCGAGCAGATATTGCGTAATGGCGAGGTCGGTGGTGCCGCCGCCGATATCGATTGAGGCAATGCGCAGCGTTTTTCCTACGGGTTCACCTTCGTCGAGTTCTTTATCTGGTCGCGCCATGCTGGCGAAGAAATCTTCTGCTCGACCGCCAAAATTCACCTGCGCTTCGTTATACAGATAAACCATCTGCCCGCACGTCGCTTCATCCCATTCGATTTGCACCTCAGGCACCGGAACCCGGCTCTGTTGCTTGTCGGCCAGTGTGGTGAAATCGTCATCCATTGGGTGCCAGTCCATCGCTTTCCAGACCAGCGCAATGGCTTCATGCATCCGGCGGCGGAAAATTTCACGTTCAGGCTTTGGCATCGCGGAAGGCAGCGTCAAAATGATATTGCGCAGTTGGCGTGGCGCGCTGCTGTGGATCATCTTCAACCGCTGAGCGGCACTGTTCATCTGCATGAGTGCCTGTGCCAGCAGTTCGGAGAGCATGAAGGTCATGATCGAACTGCGGCTATAGTGCGGTGAAAATACCGGTAAACGCTCATCCAGCGGCTGGTTGTAGAGGGGTTGACCTTCATCATTCAGCATGATGGTCAACGGCATAGCGGTGGCTAACGGTTCGGTTTGCGAATGGGCGTCCGTCTGGCTGAAGCGCCAGCCTGGTGCATAGCTTTCTTCATCCCACAGGTAACGACGCGGGCTGGAAATACCGCTCGATCCTTCCGTTCCCTGACGCAGCAGTGCCATATGGCTAGCCTCACGCCCGACGCGGGTGATCGACGGCCAGATGAAAGCGTCATCGCGGCCACTTTCTACGGAGAAATTTTCTTTGCCGAACTTTGCTTGAGAAAATTCAACACGACTCTCAAACAGTTCGTTATACAGATAATGTGGCTCACTCAGATCGCGCAGTTGCAGTTCATAGGTTTGCTTCAGGCCGTTGCTTTCGTCTGCATGATCTTCAACCAAAATGCCGCAGGTGTGTGAATTTCCGACATCCAAAATTAGGTCGACGTTGACCACCGGCTCCTGCAATGTGCTGGTATTGATGCGAATTTCTGGTATTTCTAGCTGGTTACCCAGCATATCTAACACATTTAAATAATGCGCCTGATATTCGAATCCCCTTAACGCCACTTTCACATCATGGCTATCACGGTTTTCCTGCGCTTTCGCCTGTTGAGTAAAGACTTCACGCAGCCAGCCGTCGACCCAGGTTTCATCGAGGAATTCACCCAGCTCGTCGCTGTGATAAGCCAGCGCGAAATTTCCACCCGTTTTGATGTCATTGGCATTCGGTGCCAGCGACTCGTATTCATGACCTTCCGGATAGGTTTTGGTATCGAATGCCAGACAAATGCGGTGCGTATTGCCGTCCTGATCGGGCGTATCCAACGCCAGGATCTGCATGCGAGCCCAGTTGTCCGGGCCACCCATAAAAGTGCGCGGCGGATTGAAGCGGAAGAAGGGCAATGGCAGCCAGATTTTCTCCAGCAGCTTCAGCGATTGCTCAAGCGAAATGCTCAACTCAGGCTTCACCACTTCCGGCTGCATCCCCGTTACGGAAGGCAACAGGTATTTGTCCGTGTGTTCATCGTAAAGCAGGTGCAGTAAAGGGCCATTGGCACTCTTACGCACATAGCTATTAGCGCGTTCAGCCAAAAACTGCGGCTTTAATGCAAAATCCAAAAACTGAATTCCGCTGTCCTGGATCAACGTAATGCGTTGTTTATAATCGGTAATCGTCGCCAGCATGATTATTTACTCTCGCGCTTTATCGTCATCGGGAAAACGGTGTCTGCGTCATAACGACCAATACATTCCGCTGCGGTGCCAGACGCACCTTGTTTACAGACCAGTTCCGGCATTTGGAAACGAGAATTATCGGAACAGCGGGCACCAGAACGACTGTTGATGATCAGGTTGCCAGAGCCCATTAATCCTGCCTCGATATTGGCGCGACACGTGACACCGTCACCATGAGTAATTCGCGCAGTCCCTTTGCCATTTTGAATTTGGTAGCGCAGGCTAGGTGGCCTTCCGGTAATTGGGGCTTTTCCATCAACAATGACGCGCCAGTTACCGTTCAGGAATTTGATAGAACCGATTTTCACCGCATCTGCCGGCATTACTAAGTCATCCCGGCCCGCAGGAAGTGCTGGTACTTGCTCAATAACAGGTTCAACCGGTGGCGCAACAGGTTCTTTGGGTTCGACAACCGCAGGGGCTTCTGGCTTGACTTCTTCTACGATAGGCGGTGCTGAAACAGGAGGCTCAACGGCTTTTACGATCTCTTTTTCTGCTACCGGTGGAGCAGGTGGCGGTGTGGGTTCAGCCGGGGTGGAAGAAGGTAAGACACGTTTTTCCTGCTTGACCGTTGCAGCCTGTTCGGATGTCGGTTTATCGTCTTGTCCTGACACGCAGCCACGTATTTGCAATGCCAGAATAGCTAACAGTGCAGCAGCAGGTAACAACCACCACAGGCGGAAGAATGGCGGACGAGCAGGCAATGCTGTCGCGGCGGTAGGTTCTGGCGTTGGCTCGACGGAGTCGGGCTGAGCAATAGGCTGTCGTTCTGGCTCGGGTACCGGTTCGACCACTGGAAGCGTTGGGACGCTTGCAACGGGAGTTGGTGCGACCACAAGCGGTTCGATTTCCTTGATGACCGGTCGCAGACAGTCCAGCGCATCAAGACGGGATTTCTTATCGAGATTGACGAAGCCCCAGAACGTTAAGACGGGTTTGCCATCAACCAGATAGACGTGGTTTGCTCCGGGGAACTGTAGCGCTTTTGCCAGCAGAACACCGAAAAGCTTCTGCCCGGCTTTTTCTGCATGTTGCGCACGCTGACTGATGTCAGCAACCGCAGTTTGATAGGTTTCCAGTAACGACAGCGCCTTTTCTCGTTCTTCTTCACTGGCAGCAATCCAGGAGGTGACTTTACCGTCAATTGACGCATACCAGTCAATGCGGTCGCCATGCTCGTTGGGTTGGGGGATCGCCAGACAATCGGCAATCTGCTGTTGTTTTCTGAGACGTAACGTTTCCCGCAATTGAAGTGCCGATGCATAAACTGGCTGCCCGTTTTCACCCAGCGCCAGAAAATCATCCAAACTTCCACTACGTAAAAATAATTTTGCCACGCAAAAGAGACCTTTTGTAATGATGCCTAAAGCAGAAAATAGAATGTAACCTGCGACAGGGTATACTGTAGTGCGAATGATGGCGAATCAAACGCTTAAAGAAGTGATAAAACTAACAAATATTTGAGCAATAGAAAAAGTGGGAAGCAAGACGTGTCCCCACGAACAACGGACAACACCCGGATAATACGATGAAAAAGCTGGGAAAAATGGTGTAGTGCCATTCGTTTAAGTCCGTCATTAGGGGAAACACAGAGGGAGGTTCCCGCAGGGACGCCTCACCCCCGTGTATCTCGATGCTTAAACGATCTGCATTAGGTAAAAATGACGGTTTTTTTTGTTAAACGTTATCGGACAGAAACGAGGGGCTGCACGGTGTCAGCGCCCTCAAGTTGTCGGCGTCTATAGTTGGACGTTGCCCGTGATCAGGTACGCAGATGAGGTGCTTTGTGACATCGGCGGCAGCGTATCACTGAGGACGTTGCCTTTTACATCGGTAAATTCGATAGGAATATCATTCATTCCGACGTGTTCCACAATGAAGTGGTTGTAATCGGTTTTTTGTGCGGCAATCCATTGGTTATCGCGCATATATTTCATTTCAATCACTGGATATTTTACGTTTCTGAATTGCACCGCAGCCCAATAAGGGTTTGAACCTTCCTTTATACGATAAATAACGTTGCCATTTACCGGTGCTTCGATCAGCGTCCAGTCGATATTAATTTTCCCATCCCGCAGGTCACCTATTTTTTCGAAAGCGTTAAACGATAAATCTAATGCACAATCGCCACCTTCTGGGTAAAGATCGGTGACATAAACGACCGTACTGCCTTTTGGACCATTCACTTTCAGGTAAGCCCCTGCTAGTGATGCTTTAACACCGCGATAATCCAACTGGCTCCGGTTTAATGCGGTGATCTCCATGTTCTGTGGAATAGGGTCTAGCAGGAGGGCCCCCCCTTGATATCCAGAGCCAGTTGCGGTTGCGTAGCCATAACAGATATCGTCCAATTCCCACTGGGCGTGAGCGGTATTCATTAGGGGGATAAAGCATAATGCAGACAGCGTTAACGAGGTTATTTTATTCATGTTTCACATCCAATATGATTCAAGATTAATAACATAGGTGAGTTGTAAAAATAACAACGCCAAAACGGAAATCCATTTTTTGAAAACCCATTATTCTGGCGCACCAATAATCGGTGTTTTGTATAAATAGGTAAATCGGTTTTATCTTAAAAAAATAGAGCAGTGAATATATCTCGGGTTTATTTATGTATGCTGAAATAATTATGTGAATAGAATAATTGATTTGGGTTTATGCCAAATATATTCTACGGTTTAAAGGGCATGACGATTACATGCTTACGCTCCAACATCGCGCTTCACAGCATGGTGAAACTAGCGAAGATTGATGAGCCTCGTTCGATAAGACTATCCAAAAAGCGAAAGCAGGTTGCCCCATGTTAACAGTGCTTAAGGCCGAGATTACGCTGGACGATCAGTTGAACTAACGAGTGGGCGTGACGACATATGAGGTCGATAAAAGGGCTTACCAGATGATACTGGTGAGCTTTTTTACATTTATCCAATCAAAAAAGGCGAAATGATTAAAAATAATTTAACATTTTTACGATAATAACCATAAAATCAGAATTGCCATTACTGCTTATCTGGTCGTGGCGTAGGACGCAATATAAATAACAAGAGAAATATTGGGCTGGCCAGCTTGTGGTGGTCAGATTCTCTGAGTATGTCGTGCTGTAGAACACAAGCGAGAGTTCAAGATGAATAGAATGACCAAGATCTGTTTTTCTGTGCTGTTGGCCGGTAGTTTGCTGACACCTGTTTTAGCAAATGCGACCGTGTCGGAAGACATGCGCGGTATGCAAAAAAGTTATACTGCCGCCACTAAAGCGGATGATGCCGCAGCGTTGAAAACCGCACTGAGCACATTCCGTGAGCATGTTGTGAACGCCAAAACGCAAGTGCCGCCTGATTTCGCCAAGCAGCCGGCTGATGGCCCAGACAGAAAAGCCTATGTGGAAGGTCTGGATAAGATTTTGCAAAAAGTCGATAGCGCTCAGGCTCTGGCGGATGCCGGTAAGCTGAGCGAAGCCAAAGCGGCATTAGCAGAAATCAACACCTTGAAAGGTGAATATCACAGTAAATTGAGAGGCTAAGCCGCTTTTCGTTTACCATAAGCCGCCAGTGAGGTTTGAACTCACTGGCGGCTTTTTTCGTTATAAAGGTTATGATCGTCAGGATTGCTAGTTAAGGGGGAACAGAATGACGTCACCATCACAGGATGTAACGCATGATGGCAAAGATACACCGCACAGAATTCTTGAGGCTGCACTGGAGGTCATTCTGGATCATGGCGTTCGAGGGGCAACCTACCGAAAAATAGCGCAGCAGGCTGGGTTGTCGCCAGGGACGCTGACCTATCGCTATAGCAATATTGAATTACTGCTGAACAGCGCGTTCGTTTATATGGTTGATGGTATATCACACGCATTCCGCGTCCGCCTCACGCAGGCAAAAGACATCGAGAGCGCGCGCGAAGCGGTGGTTGATCTGATTTGTGGAGATATCTGGGCGACACCGCGTCATCTAACATTAAGCTTTGAACTGTATGCGTTGGCATCGCGGAAAGAAGAGTATCGGCTGATATTGCAGGAGTGGATGACGCGCAGCAGAAAATCACTCCACCTCCATTTCAATATTGCGACCGCGTGCTCATTAGATGCAATGATTGAAGGGTACACGATCCATAATTATCTCAACAATGAAGCTGTTAGCCGCGAAGACATTCTCAATACGGTGATAAAACTAACATCCTGATACCGTCTGGCGCGATCTTGCCAAACCTCTTCCCGTGAAAAAAAGAACGTAATGAAACAGGTGCAAAGCGGTGCATATCTGTGCGATAGTTATTCGTACATATGTACGAATAACTTTAAATAAAGACGCCAAAAGCTATGACCACAAAACCTGCTATCAATAAATTTGCACTGTTCGGGCTAATGTTCATTCCCGGTTTTACGTGGGCAACCTGGGTGACTCGGACTCCTGTGATGCGTGATGTTCTGAATGCTTCAACGGAAACCATGGGCATGATCCTGTTCGGTTTTTCATGCGGTTCTATGCTCGGTGTATTGGGGGCAGGTAAAGTTATTAACGTCCTCGGCATTCGTAAAACCATGGCCGGTGGATTTCTGCTGCTTCTGCTTGGGCTACTTATACTTACCGTTTCGCTTTCGATTCGGAGCACGCCCAGTGCCTTTATGGGACTGTTGATTTTCGGTGCGGGTGTCGGTCTGGTTGATATCGCCATCAACATTGAAGGCGCGGCGTTTGAGCAACATCTGAAGAAAAGCCTGATGACAACACTGCATGGCTTCTTTAGCTTGGGTACGCTGGTTGGTGCACTGGCAGGAATGGCGATGACGGCATTCGGCGTTAATACGACGCTGCATTTTGTCGCGGTCGTTGCACTGTCAGCACTCACTGCAATTGTGCTGATGCGCCAAATGCCGTGGCTGAGCGATCTGGCAAGTTCTGATCAAGCAGATAAAGGAAATTACAAAACTCAGGTTTTCAACGAACTTAAAGACAGTCGCCTGCTGATTCTTGGCGTGGTTATTCTTGCGATGGCGCTTGCTGAAGGCTCTGCTAACGACTGGCTACCGTTACTGATGATCGATGGCCACAATTTCGGCCACACGACAGGAACGTTGGTTTATGTCGGGTTTACGGCGGGTATGACGTTGGGTCGTTTTGCTGGAGGATATTTTGTCGATCGCTTCGGTAGGGTTAATGTCCTCCGATTCAGTGCCGCTTCCGCTGCGCTGGGGCTGACGCTGGTGATCTTCTCTGATGCTCCACTGCTGGCTGCCGCCGCCGTTATCTTCTGGGGTATTGGTGCATCGCTGGGCTTTCCGCTCACAATTTCCGCCGCTGGAAGTGGCGAAAACAGCGCCGTTCGCGTCACGATTGCCGCAACATTGGGTTACTTTGCTTTTCTCGTCGGTCCGCCTGCATTAGGCTTTCTTGGTGAGGTTGCAGGGTTGCGCATCGCAATGTTACCCGTGCTTGTCATGGTTATTCTGGCCTTTATTTGTTCTTCTTCTGCCCGCGATCGTGCGGTCAGTCCGGCATCTGAAACTCCATCCTGACGTTTTTGCGCGGCTCCGTATTATCGGAACCGCGCAATATGTGCCAGTATGTTGATTACGCTGAAAATAAATTACGTGATGGCTGTCAATGCTGAATAACAGCAGTAAGTCGGGCCGTCACTCTGCTCTGGGAACGCTAACGCAATGGTAAATTTAACGGATATGAATGAGTCGGATTATCCCGACTATCGTCAGTTCTTTATTCTTGAATATGCTCAGGATTTACAAGAATCCCGAGGATATGACGCCGAAAAGGCGAGGGCGATCGCCACGCAATCTATCGATATTGCGCTACCGCAGGGCAGCCACACGCCAGCCAATAAATTATGGTCCATTCAGTCTTTAAATAACGAAGGTGTCATCATCGGCTATTTGTGGGTGGTTCTGAACGGAAATTCTGCCTGGGTATCTGATTTTAGCCTACTGCCAGCATGGAGGGGGCGCGGTTTTGGTAAAGCCTCATTGGCAGCGATGGACGTGGCCGTCGCTGCGTTAGGTATTCGCGAAGTCGGGCTGAGAGTCGCGACGAATAACCCGGTCGCCAAGGCTTTATATGAAAAACAGGGATTCCAAATTACCGGTTTTAATATGCACAAAAGTCTGGAATCTGACTCATCATCAGACTGCGGTTAAGTCTATGACGTAAAAAAACGATCTCCGACGATCGCTGGCCTCCGCCCCTTATCCTTGTTCATTCCTGCGCCGCTAAAGTTCAAAAAAAAAACGCCGATAGACAAATAGCAGGGAACTCATTGCAAGGGAATGTTGATTACGATCAAGATCAACACCAGGAGAGCCATAATGGCCACGCAATTAATACAAAAAAAGACAATGAGCACCCGCGCCCAGGTATTGTTAACTGGCGCATTCACCATCGCACTCGGTTTCGCTGTCACCATTGGCGTACTCAGTTGGCAGTCCAGTAGTGAACAAAAATCTTTGGCCGAGCGTTATTTACAGCAAATCGCCCAAAGCGAAGCCCTGAGAATTCAACAGGAACTCAACTACGCTCGTGATGTGGCCCATAACCTCGGGCAAGGGCTGATTGCTTTGCCATCCGCAGGCATTAAAGACCGCGCTGTGGTCGATAAAATGATGGAATATGCTCTGAGGGATAACCCAGAGTACCTCTCAGTTTCAGTTATTTTTGAAGAGAACGTTTTTGACGGACGTGATGCTGAATTTGCCGATCAACCGGGTCAGGCACCGAAAGGCCGCTATGCCTGGTTTGTTGACCACGATCAGGCTGGCAATTACACGATGCATCCTCTGCTTTCTTACCTGACTCCCGGCCAGGGCGATTACTACCTGCTGCCGCAAAAGAGCCAGAAAGATACGCTAATCGAACCCTACACCTATGCTTACAACGGCGTTCCAACGCTGCTGACGTCAGTCGCCGCACCGATTGTCAGTCAGGGGAAACTGTGGGGCGTCGTCACTTCCGACATTTCTCTTGCGTCATTGCAGCAAAAAATTAACCAGATTAAACCTTGGGAAGGAGGTGGATACGCGATGCTGTTATCCAGCGCGGGTAAAGTTATCTCTTATCCTGATAAATCTCTGACGAGCAAAGCCTGGCAAGGGCCGACGGACAATTTCACCTCTTCAGTGGTACAGCACGATGATGCGATTCTGGGTGAACAAGCGCTGGTTACCTGGCAGCCGGTCACCATCGGCAACAGCACGGAGAAGTGGTATCTCGGGATTGTTGCGCCAGTGAGTCAGGTAATGGCCGCGTCTGAGCGCCAGTTAATAAACGCGGTGATCATGATGGCGATCAGCATTCTGTTGGTGAGCGCGCTGCTGGGCTGGGTATTCAGCCGTAAAGTGCTTAAACCGATTGGTGGTGAGCCACTTGAAGCCGCAACCATCGCGCTGTCTGTTGCGGAAGGACGGTTGAGTAATGTGATTGACGTGAAAGCCAACGATCGCAGCAGCCTGTTCTTCGCGCTGCATACGATGCAATCGCAACTGCGCCAGGTGGTTGGGCAGATCAAAGATGCCAGTGATTCCGTGCGACAAGGTGCAGCGGAAATTGCCAGTGGCAACCTCAATCTTGCCTCGCGCACTGAGCAGCAGGCTGCTGCGCTTGAGCAAACGGCGGCGAGCATGGAAGAGATCACTGCTACGGTGAAACACAATGCCAACAACGCCCATCAGGCCACGACGCTAACAGAGAATGCCACGAAGATCGCACTGCGCGGTGAATCGCTGGTCAGCCAAGTGGTGCAGACGATGTCGCAGATTGATGATAGTGCGAAGAAGATTGGCGACATTACCTCTATGATTAACAGCATCGCTTTTCAGACCAATATTCTGGCGTTGAACGCGGCGGTTGAGGCGGCGCGAGCAGGTGAGCAGGGGCGAGGATTCGCCGTCGTGGCATCGGAAGTTCGCAATCTGGCACAGCGCAGCGCCAGTGCGGTAAAAGAGATTGCCACATTGATCGAGGAATCCAGTCAGCGCGTTGAAAGCGGCGTTAAACTGGTAAACGATGCGGGTAAAACCATGCAGGATATGACGCATGCAGTCAGTTCAGTACAAAGTATCATCGGTGAGATTGTCACCGCGTCGGATGAGCAGGCGAAAGGCATCAGTCAGGTAACGATTGCCGTTAATGAAATGGATGGCGTCACGCAGCAAAACTCCGCGCTGGTACAGCAGATGTCTGCCGCAGCCAGTTCACTGGAAGATCAGTCCATGCTATTGGCGCAAACGATAGAACATTTCCGCCTGGAACAGCAGCACGCTTTACCCCATGCGTTATTAAAGTAAAAAAGAAATACAGCTATCCGGCCACCATATGGGTGCCGGATAGCACGTCTAACGGTGCAGGGTGGTTAGCGACGGCCTCGTAAATTTGTATTCGCGGACCATTCATACGTTGTTGATGAATCAGGTTTAAACTTATTTTTCTTCTTCTCTGCCCGTGCTTGTTTTGCCACGGCTTCACGTTCCTTCATCAGCTTATCGATGTAATCGTCTTTAATATGATTACTTTCAGAGTTGGTCAGCGGGCGGTCCTGTTTTTTTCTCGCCTGATCGAGTAACGTCTTAAGCTGACGTTGTTCACTTTCTGTCATGTCTTTCTGAGTCAGTCTGGGCATGGGGATGGACCTGATAAGCGTGCTGGAAAACACATTGTAGAGGAAAACGCACAGAGGCCCAGATAAATTACGGGGGGCTTCATTAGGACGTGGGAGTTTTTCTATTCAATCCATCCGTAGTGAGTATCTAGAAAATGTCTTCACATTCAGGCACTATCGCCTGAGACTAATGACTCATCGGTCACAATAACAATATGAAATCTCACAGAAAAAACCCAACATTCTCTGATTTAAAAGCATTTATAGCTATTGCCGAGCAAAAAAGTTTTCGCCGTGCGGCCGATTTTACTGGCATCACGCGTTCTGCATTAAGTCACGCTATCCGAAATCTGGAAGCACAACTACAAATTCGCCTACTACACCGCACCACACGCAGCATTGCGTTAACAGAAGCCGGTCATCAGTTATTACAACGTATTTCCCCGCATATCACCGGGTTGGAACAGGCGCTGCACGAAGTTGCGGATACGCAGGGTCAGGTACTCGGCACACTGCGTATTAACGGAGGAGAGGAAGGTATCTCGCAATTGATCGGCACATTTATCAGCGAATATCAGGCACGCTATCCACTGGTAGAGCTAGATTTAGTGGTTGATGGCACTTTCAGTGATATTGTGGCTGAAGGATTTGATGCGGGAATTCGCTTAGCTGATGATGTTCCAATGGATATGATTGCCGTCAGGCTGAGTGAGGACATTCGATTTTTAGCAGTTGCGTCACCTGACTATCTGGCAACACATCCAGCCCCACAAACGCCTGAAGAACTGGCTCACCATCATTGTATTCGTCAACGGCTGCCTAGTGGCAAACGCTTTCGCTGGGAGTTCTCCCAGCATGGCCAGGATATTTGTCTGGATGTCCCTGGTACGCTGACGCTCAACACACCGGCTATGATGATTGATGCGGCAAAGCGAGGAATGGGGATAGCCTACGTCGCAGAGGTACATGCTGATGCCGCGTTGAGGCACGGCGAACTATTGGTGGTACTTGAGCCTTGGTCACTGTCAATTACAGGGCTGAGCCTCTATTTCCCGGCAAACCGGCATATGCCCGCAAGTTTACGGGCACTGGTCGATATGATTAAAGCGCGTTATCCGGCAAGCGAGCAGTCACTTTTATTTCAAACTGAAAGCCGGAAAGCCAGGTGACACCGACGGCGGTTACTGCCGGCCAGGGTGCCGGCCCCCAAAATTCCGGTAGCACTTTCCAAATGGTCTCAATGATAGCTTCAGGTGAAACCAGATAAAAAGTGACATCAACAACATCGGCAAAAGAGCATCCTCCAGCGGAGAGTACACTGTTGAGGTTTTCAAAAGCCAGGCGAACCTCCTGCTCAAGCCCAGGGGCAGGGGATCCATCTTCACGACAGCCGACCTGGCCTGAAACAAAAAGAAATCCACTGGACTTTATCGCTGCCGAGTAACGATTTCGCTCATATAACGCCTTATTGGTGACAGGCATAATAATATCTTCTATTTTTTTCATTTTGACGTCCTTTACATTTTAAGAGAGACGCCGAAATGATAAATAACCTTTCAGTTCTTCACTATGCCCAATAACCTGCACCATTCGGTGAAAATTATTCACCAATGTAGAATAGGGCTATTTTATCGCTTTAAAATAGATGTTTCTGCCACTGGATATTCAGTTGCTTCCGCCAGACTCTGTTGTGTAAATATAATGCATTAGTTCTTAAAAACATGGCGCTATTAATGCATTTAATACTACAGCTAATAAAAACCAATCCAACAAGCGAACTGATGACAAACCACAGTTTGCGTTCAGCGCCAAACAGCGCAGGCACAAATGCCGACAGGAAGTAAATGATGGCGACTAAAGCTGTCAGAAAAAGCATAAACAGATAGATTTTTATCGCAGCTAAAAAACCTCGCGAAATTAACACCACCGCGATAATAGTGATGGCACTGTAAAGAAATGCTGCAGGAACAATAGCAGCCATAACTGCGTATTGTGGTAAATCCAGCCAGCTAAATATCGCTAACCAGATGAAAGGTTGGGGAAGGGCAAAGCTCACGACAGCCAAGATCATACTGGCAATCAACGGCAACCCTATCATATGCCATCCAGCCGGTAGCCCAAGCCTGTACTTTAAACTATTTTTCAATTTTTCAAGCTGTTCAGGATCGTTTGTTTTTATTTTATCAGCAACAACTGCACTTAACGTAAGGCTTCTGACTATATATTTCATCATTTTACCAATTACTTCCTGTAAAGGAAAATGACTGAATCAGGCCAATAATGTACTGCCCAGAGGTCTTAATATTATTTGGGTTGCGGATTGTGCCAGTCAACGCACTGCCAGCAAATGCCGAAGTATTAACAAGAGCAGTCGTCAGTTCACGCTGTAATGCATTTTGCAGCGCTTCTGAAGGATAACGTTTAGGGAAGGTCATTGTTCGCTCCATCGTTAATATTTTTATTTGTTTGAGATATTAAGAATAAATGGCATAGCGCAGTAAATAATTAAGAACAATCCGAGTGAGTTATTAAGGGGGAATCCTAATAAATTTATAGCAGGATCGGTACTTTTGCTGGCAGAGCCGTTCCTGTAGTTGGCTGGATTAAAAGTGTTTGTTAGCTTCATCGAGGCGGACAGTGTTTTACTGAAATCGCTATGTTCTAAGGATTGGCTCTCATTCGCCAAAAGATACAACGGGAAGCGTCAAAAAGGATATGATTTAAAAATGGAGAAAAATTATAATGCATAATTATAAATTTGTGGTGTTAGTTGCAATGTTTCTATGCGGTTCATCGTTTGCAAATGATGAGTATTTCTCATGCGATACAGCAAAGGGAACCATTAAATTAGATGAAGACAAAGGTGTACTCCAGTACACCTTAACGAAAGATCGCAAAAGTGAATTTAACTATGAGTCAAAAGGTAATGATTTTTCAGGGTTTAAATACAGTCATTATTCACGATTTCAAACTGATTACTTCAACGTGTCGTTTGTAAATGCAGGATATAAATACACGATATTCAGTAATTATGAAGATGAGAATGAAAGTCGTGGAGTTAGTGTTACGAATCTGAAGACCAAAAAAGAATCTGTTCACGATTGTAAGTCCGTTGGTATTGACCGCCTTAGTGATTTGTCGTCAAAATTAGCCTGTGATAAAGACTCTGCTCTTGGTTGTGAGTAGCATCTGAGTAAGGTTCAGATGTTCGCATGCAAAAAATATGAAAGGGTCACTGCGGAAGTCTTTCACATCATAATGCGGACATCTGAATTTACCATTATCAAATTCGCAGCCACAGGGATGATTACTGATGCCAGAAAAAGTGTTTTGCGGATGCGGGGATTTGCTCAGTTGAACGGTCAGTTCCCGCTTGAATCTCTATAGGTTCGCATAATGTTGTCGACGTTATGTAAAAGAATGCCCTGCGAACATAAATCCCCCGCAGGGCATTCTTTTGCATAACGTGCATTATGCGAAACTCGTCTTACCCCATTATCCAAAAGATCAAAAATTATGGTCAATTTTTTTCGGGGACGTTCTGCGGTCGAAAATATGTTTTGCTTATTTTTCGTGCGAGGTTGATGTGGGTAATTCAAATTTAAAAAATCTTTTGGTGGTGTGTGATGTTTACATTACAGGGCGTTTTGTGGAGTTGCGGAAAGTTGAGTTTTATCCGCATTGTGAAATCGGTTCGCTAGTAATTAAAAAAATGAATTTTGATTGCGAGGGAAAATACTCTATTTTGATTCCTGCCGCCGATTGGGATTATATTCAGAGTTTTGGATTGATAGTTGGAGAGGAGATTTCTGTTCCAGTTATGATAAATTTCGACTTTGATGTTGAGTGCCCACTGATTTGGTTGTCTGATAGATGCGGAATTACGAAAAAAATAACCCCTTCCGCCGCTGACTGAATTCAGAGTTTTATCGTTTTTTTACCATTCTAATTGTAATTTTTCTGTTAAATCCCTTATAGGCAAAACATGTTCGCTTACAGCATAAAATATCGCGATATCATTATGTTTTTAAATGAAAAATAACGGTATTTTTCTGTCAGAACCCATTCAATTTCATCTCTAAAATGGCTTGTTTGCCATGTCCGTCATTTTTTGATCAAATTGCCTCAGAGAATTTTTGTGGGGCTCCTATGTATTTATATGACACCGAAAACCCCCGTACCAGTAATACGGGGGTAATTCCAGACAACACCCCTGCTGAATATTGCACTGGCGATTTCCCCCTGATTATAGAGTCGTTCGATGGTGAGGGATTTCATCTGAAGGCGGGTAATTTTTATTATTGTTGTAAAAATTTCGATGAGCTGGAAAATTTTTGTTTTAACTTTTTTAGAGGTGAATTTTGTGGCTGAAACTATTGTTGACACATTGTCATTTTCTGCGCCAATTTCCAGCCTGAAATATATGGACAATTATTTTTTCGGTGAAATCTGTCCGTGGTCAGAATTCCCCAAAATGCCGGAATCTGGCGATCTGCATCTGCATCAACTGCAAAAAACCGCAGCGCTGGAACAGCGGCTGGTAGGGCTAGTTAATAAATTTCTGGGTTTGCATCTTTCGCCTGCCACTGGCCGTGGCTATCAGGGCTATCTAGAGCATCACGTGATTCTCGATTCCTCTGGCGAGCAGAATTGTGGCGTTTTGGCTCACGGGGGCAACGAAAATACGTTTTATCTCTATCTGAATGGTCACGGGTGCAAATTATTTTTTGAGAACCGGACCGCTGGGGATTTGCATAAATTTCTCACTGAGGTTTTACAGGTCTATCGGTTAAATAGGCTCGACATTGCCTGTGACGATTATTCCGGTTCAACAGACGCTCAGTCCGTTATTGATGCCTATGATGCTGGGGCGTTCTATGCCGGTCGGGGCGTTGCTCCTCAAATCCAAATCATTACGACCCGACGTGAGAGGAAATCCCTCGGCGAGACGGTCTATGTTGGGTCCCGTACGTCGCAGGTCTACTGGCGCACCTACGATAAAAATGCAGAACAAAAAATTTCTGACCCAGCGACGCCGTGGATTAGACACGAGGCGGAGCTGAAACGGGTTTCAAGCGATCTTTTGCTGGATGTCGATGCGGCGTTCGCTGGCTGCAACAAATTTGCGGCCGCACTGGTTGCAACCGAGCCAGTTGTTGTCCGTACACCGGTGGAAAAAGCCTCCGTCTCGCTAGAGTCGAAAATTTCCTGGGCTAGACGGGCTGTCGGAAAAACGCTCCGAGATTTAATCGATTTTTTTGATGCTCCAACGGCGCTGGCGCTACTGACCGCTGGGGAGGGAGGAAAACTGCATTTAACACCGGGGGAAATTTCTGTTTATCGAGACGCGTTGCAGATTTGAGGGTTAAATGGCTGATTCTGATTGTGTTTTTTTTGATTTCGATTTTTGGGTTGACGGGGCTTATTTGGGTTGTCGGCCAGCCGCAGATGGGCTGGTAGAGGTGGGGGTTGGCTCTGAAAATGGCCTAGAACTGTCTATTTTTTGTTCTGAATCCATGTTCCAGAGTTTCCCGCTGGAATTACAGCAGGGCCAGATGGCGAGATTTCCGATTTTTCTATGGCCAGCGTCAGGGGAAAAGTGCGCGTGGCTGCGTTCAATAAATGTTCAAATTTTACAGGAGTGAAGATATGTCTTTGTTATTGCAGGGTAAATTTCTAGGCGCTCGTAATCGCGAGTTTACCAATTCCTCTGGTTCTTATTCGTTTTATGAACTAGGCGTTGAGAACCTGCGCCCAGACGGCTGGGGCGGTCAGCAGTCGGTTCAGACCGCCGTCCGAATCCCCAAAAAATTTGTAGACGCCGGAATTCTCGATAAATTTCAGCGGCTTATTGGAAAAAACGTTTTAGTTCCGGTTTGGGTGGATGCCTATACAGGTAAATCGGGGGCTGCGGTTCAGGTCACGTTGGAATCCGACGCCATCGACGTGCTGCCAGACCAGAAATAAAAAACTGTTTTAGGGGGGCAGATGATAGACGCGATTTTTTGTTTCGTGATTTTCGGTGTGGCCATCTACAAAACCTGTCGTTTTTTTAGGAGTTTTTTTATCGCGGTTCTCACCGATTACAGGAGGGATGCGTGAGTGAGTTATGGACGCAAAATTCTGATTTTTATTTTTTTGCGTTCAATAGCGTATTGGGTCTGTGGTTGGTATCCCACTGCTGTGGGTTGCTGCTGCGACTGGCGAGGTTTGGCTAAAAAAGCCAAAAAAATGTGTTTTATCAATTAATTAATCTGGAGAAATAAATCATGAAATTGAAAAAAATTTTTGCATCTGTTGTTGTAGCTACAGCGTCAATTCTGGCACCGGCTGCGGTTTTTGCTGCTGATGGCTCGTCGGCGGCGTTGGATTTTTCCGGCGTGACCGAGGGATTCAGCGTTACAGCGGTTGTCACCGCTGTTATGGCCATCGCCGCCGGATTGATGGGGCTCTATTTGGCCATCAAAGGGGTGACTACGATCATGAACCTCGTTCGCGGTCGATAAATCTATCGCTGGGAGGGGGAATCCTCCCATTTTTTTATTATTTTTCATGGGGTTGAAAAATGGATTGGCAAATGATTTTTTTCCTCTGGGGGTTGGTCTGCGGATGGGCAGTTATCACCGGACTGAGGGGCATCTAGATGAAAAAAATTGTTTTTGCAGTAGCAGGGGCGGCGTTTCTGTGTGCCACAGCTCATGCCGTGATTCCGGCGCTGGTCGTCGGGGCAGAAGCCATCGGCGGGTTCGCACTGAGGTCGGCCATTAGTCGGGGAGCAGCCCAGATGGCCGTATCTGCGGCAGAACGGCAGGTTCTTAGCAATGCGACAAAAGCTGCTGTAAATCAATCAGTTGCTAGACTCGCCACAGGATACTCGAATCCAACCCGCTGGCAGTTGGCTAATGGCGCGCTGTCGTGGGCGGGGCTGGGGGAGATTCTGCTGAATGTGGGGGATGAAATTTTTGGTTCTGACCCGAATGCGGGAATTTCGTCCAGTGCGGACATAAAAAATGTTGATAATGGCAGGAAATTTTATATCGGTGCGGGCAAGGGCGGCACAACTCCGTTTTTATCGGGAGATCATCCAGAAAATTTAGTCTTGTCGGCCTATAAATTTCGTGCGGACAGTGGGGGCCTGTATTGTCCTAGCGGTGCGCAATGCACCTACGGGGCGGCCCTCCGGATGAATCGAGTCACTCCCTCTGGCGATGGTCGATTCACCCAGTATGAGGCTGGGTATGATATTTCCTACAGCGGCAAAATGGTTTCGCTCGGAGAAATTTTTTCCGTTCATAAAAATGCTAGTTATGACCAAAATATAACCCCAACATCGCCGGATATCACGACCGCCCAGCAGGAAACCGCAAGAAAAACACCGTTGAACGCGCAGCAAATGGCTGACGTTTTAAATTCGTTGCTGCTCGATACGGCCAGCCAGCCCGACTATCAGGGAATCTCGATTTCCAGTAGTCAGCCGCTGGTCACTGCGCAGGATATTCGCGATGCCGCTGCCGCCGTTGGTCGGCCCAATCCATCTCAGGCGGAATGGACTACCCCGTGGTCTGACCTGCAACCAGAAATCCAGCCGCAACCGGAGCCGAATCCTGAACCCAATCCGCAGCCAGAACCGCCTGTCGTCCAACCAACATTGGATGCACCGCCAGACGGAAAAACAATTTTAGCGCCTCTAATTGGGGCATTTCCTGAATGGGAAAATTTTTCGATCGGTTCGCGGTCAGTTCAGTGCCCAGTGGCTGAATTTTCCGTCTGGGATAAAAATTTCATTGTCGATTCGCATTGCGAATTAATTGAGAAAAACCGCGAGCTCATAAAATTGTTTTGCCTGATTTGCTGGGGATTTGCCGCATTTCGGCGCGTGATGTCTGCCTGATAATGGAGGAATAAATATGCTGGCTGCACTATATACGGGGCTGGGGTTTCTGTTGCGCGGAGTCGTAGTTAAATTCGGAATCATGTTCGCTCTATTTTTTGTCGTTCAGGAGTTCGTACCGGTTTTGTTGTCATTGGTAAATGTATCTCCGCTCCCGTTGATTGAGTTATTCGGTCAACTACCTGATGCGGTGTGGTATTTTCTAAATTTATTTCAGGTTCCGACTGGAATCACGATGATGGTTTCCGCAATTATCGCGCGATTTATTATTCGCCGCATTCCGATAATAGGCTAATAAATATGGCAATTTCAGCTTACGTGGGTGTGCCTGGCAGTGGGAAATCATTTGAGGTCGTCAGGTCTGTAATAATTCCTGCCGTGGCTCAGGGGCGGCGGGTCGTATCAAATGTTTATGGTCTGAATCCTGAGAAAATATATGAGCACATCAGGAAAAACCATAAAACTGAAAATATGGGCGAGGTTGTCCATGTCTCCAATGAACAGGCTCAGGGCGAGTTATTTCTTCCCTATAAAAATGCTGAAACCGATGGAAAAAATACATTTTGTCAGGCGGGTGACCTCATCTGTATAGATGAGGCGTGGCGCATATGGGGTAGCGACTCAACCGTCCCCCAAAATCATCGCTCATTCATTGCCGAGCACCGCCATTTCGCCCACCCTGAAACAGGCGTGACCTGTGATCTAGTCGTTATAAATCAATCAATTGCCAATCTTCCCAGATTTATCCGTGACCGAACTGAGACGACCTACAAAATGACCAAATTGAAAAATTTGGGGTTACGGTCTGCGTACAGGGTGGAGATTTACGGCGGCGCAAAATTGACTAAATCTGAGAGGGTCTCAGTCAAAAACTATTTCTATGACAAAAAGATTTTCCCACTATATCAGTCATATGACGGAAACGGTTCTGAACAGGTTGTCGATAAACGCCAGAGCATTTTTTCAAACATCACTCTGCTGATTGTTGTCGCGATATTGGTTATTACGGTGTCACTAGGGGGCTGGTATTTGTGGGGGTTTTTCCATCCTGAGAATAAAAAAACACCCGTTCACCAAAATCAGCCTGTGGGAACAGCTAGCCAGCCCTCGCAAAATCCTGCCGTTCCTGCACCTGCACCGGTTGCCTCGCCGAAAATTTCAACCCAATGGCGTGTCAGTGGAATGATCCATGATAAAAACGGCCGGTTTGTCGTTCTTTCAGGTGCTGATGGTCGCCAGCGAGTTGAACCGGCTGTGGGGTTTATTGTTAACGGTTCGATCATTTCAGGGATTTTGGACGGGGAGGTCGTAACTACATGGTCAGGGAGCGTTAAATGAAAATTGTTTTACCAATAGTGCTGGCGTTGTCGACTCAATGTTTTGCGGCGGGGGCTGGTTCTGGTGTTGATTTTGAGCTGAAATCTGTCGCGGTTCCCGATGCGCTGTCTGTTTTCTATGCTCAGGTATTGAAACAGCCGTTCAGGTTGTCGCCTGACGTGGTCGCGATGCCTGAAAAAGTCTCGTTCCGATTGATGCCGGAACAGGATGCTAGGAAATTTTTAATCGAGTATATGTCCGACATCGGTGTGGAGACGAAATCCAAAAATGGGACAGATTTTTTCTATAAACCAGTTCAGGTCGAGAAAAAAATATCTCAATTTTCATACACCTACCAGCCTCGTTATCGGTCTGTTCAGTACCTATCAGCCCAACTAGCGCCGATGGCGGGTGAGGGTGGGAAATTCAATTCCTCATCTACTGATACTGATAAAAACTCACCAGATTCGTTGGTATTTTACGGTACGCGGGCTGAAATTAGGCGTATTAGCGAGGCGCTGCCACTAATCGACATTCGGGCAGATGAAGTTGTTGTTTCTGGCTACGTTTATGAAATACAGACTAATTCCCGTGACGGCTCGGGATTGCAATTGGCGGCTAACCTGCTGAATTCAAAATTGAGTTTCCAGATTGGCGGATCTGATTCTCGTGGATATGAAAATTTCCTGAAAATCAGTTCGGGGTCGATGAATGCGTTGGTAGAATTGTTCAAAACGGACGCGCGATTTACCACCATTTCCGCGCCAACACTCAGAGTCCGTTCAGGGGCTAATGCAGTTTTTTCGGTAGGCAACTGCTGGCCCGAGTGGGAAAATTTACTATTATCAAATTCGCAGCCACAGGGATGATTACTGATGCCAGAAAAAGAGTTTTACGTATGTGGGGGGGATTTGCTCAGTGGAACGGCCAGTTCCCGCCTGTTTATCCTTTGGTTCGCATAATGTATATTATGTTAAATAAGATAAACGCACTGCGCATCACTATAGCCAAACCCGATCTATCCACGAAATAGATGGGTCATATCAACCTGATGCGGGTTCTCAAAAAGTATTGATGGAATAACATGAAGCTTTTCGTAAGGAGTCCATCATGTTTACTGCAAAAAAATCCGCTACATCCATGCTTCTGGCTAGTTCATTACTGTGGTAGTGTTCGAACTTAGTTACATAACCCACAGCCCCACCATCAACCAGACGACCCACAACATCCCCGTGAACCGCATTGTATACCGAAAAAGATTCAGTGCTCCTCGTTGACGGTCAGCAAATGCACGCTGCTGTAACCTTTCTCGGCACCAGATGAAATAGAGTACCTCTCCTGCGATCTCATTATTTTCTTCACTTATAAATCTGAAATAGCGTTCGTCCAGCCAGAGTCGCCAGCAACCAAACCAGACTATACCGCATAGAAATACGATAAAAATACCAGGTAAACTCATCGGAACAATGAAAAGCCCCCACATGAACGGGGGAGCGGAAAAAAGCAGAAAAAACCGCCAACTTGCCAGTGTTTGCTGTATGAGGGAGGCCTGCAAAGCAGGCCTACATTTTATATCGTGACTTTTGTTTTCCATCGCTCCAACAATTCCATATGTTCAGGTGTAAAAATAACCTGATGACGAGCTTTACGTACTTGCTCAACGGCTTGGGGCAGCGTCAATTCCGGATAGTACTGCAACAGCCAGGCTGTAACCACCAGTGCGCTGCGTGAAAGCCCCAGCGCGCAGTGAACCAGTACGCTGCCATGTTTTATGCGCAGCGTCTCCAGAGTATCCACGGCCTGACGAAGCGTGTCACCATCCGGATTAACCAGATCCAGCATAGGTGTACAGGAATACGCAACACCTTGTGAAGCACGGGATCGGGGAAATTCACTGGTCAGATCCAGCACCGCCTGTTGTTCCAGAGGCATTCGCGGATACGTCCCTAAAAAAATCCCATCAACCAACGGACTGACTGCTGGTAAATGGCGGGTATAGTGACGCATAGAGAGCATCATCCCCGTCCGCCAAGGAAACAGCAGCCACCAGGCGGAGGGCGTTAACCTTCCCGCCCTATCTTTTTGTAACGCCTCAACGCCTAGCGCGCCATAAGCCAGCGCCACAATCAGCAGCGCCAACGTCGGCCACCACAGCCAGGGCGTGAGAAATGTTCCAGTCAGACACGCCAGTGCACCACACAGATAGCGAACGGCCAGGACCTTACGCTTACCAGAGGCGATACGCCAACGCCATTGGCCCTGATCCGGAGTCACCCAGTCGATAACCATACCAACCGCCAGTCCGGTAATGACATCAATAAAATGGTGCTGCCAAGTGGTCAGAACCGATACGGCAATCAGCAAAAACCAAGCGCCGTTCAATGTCTGCCATTTGCCTTTCAAATGACGATGGAAGTGCCGCCACAGCAGCCAGCATAAAATAATATGCAACGACGGCGACTGATTGTACGGTAAATCAAACTGTTCAAGCTGACCAAAGAGCCAACCGGCCAGACCGGTTAGCTCCGGTCTGGTGAAGGTAAATTGCAGCGGAAATAACAAGAAACCAACGCAGGCAGTCAGTGAAGCCAGCACTAATTTGCAGACCAGTCGTCGCTGTTCACCCAGCGTTGTACAGACGAATAGCGATAAGCCGTACAGCAGATCCAGACTCCAGTAAGGAATAATGGTCAGCGGCACAAAAGGAATGTGCCGCTCCCACTCAAAGACCAGACTGCCAATGTTATCTCGATCGGCGGTAAACTGATTAGCCTGCCCATACGTTAAAAAGAAAAACGGAGCAAGCAGCAGCAGCCAGCCAATACCTTGCTGGTAAACAGAACGTCGGGTTGTCATGATGTGCGACGTACCGCCATTGAAACGGTGAAAATTCCCCACTCATCTATCAGTTGAGCACATTTATCGAACCCAGCCTCCCGCACCAGAACATCCATTTCGTCTTGAGTGCGCACGCGCATCACCCACGCTTTGCCATCTTTATGGCTGGTCAGCGACCAGGCTATGGTTTTTAGCTGCGGATGCCAGGGTTGCCCGGTGTAGATCAGAATGCCTCCCGGCTCAATGGCATCTGCCAGCCCGGCAAGCGAATTACGCACCAGCGTATTTTCCGGGAACAATTCGTACAGTCCGGAGACAATCCCCAGCGTCGGACGAGGCTGAAGCGCGGCCAGTTCTTCACGGTTAAAGGCATCACCCCGTTCAAAACGCGCAGGTGCCGCCATTGTGCGAGAAGCAATCATCTCTTGGCCTCTCGCCACATTTAATTCGCTGTAATCTCGCAGTAAAATTTCATCCACCGCTGTTTCACTTTCCAGCGCATCGAGCACGTAGCGTCCGTGGCCAGCGGCAACGTCAACCACCCGCACTGCTGCCCCCTGCTCTGTAAGTTTGGCAACTGCCTGCTGAATCAACATTTGCAGGTGAATTTTACGTTGGCGGATCCCTTTCCAACCCACGCTGTTGAGGTAGTGTTTGTCAATCAGACGCCCCAGGGCGCTGCTACCCTGCGGTTGGTTGCGATAGACATAATCGAGCGTACTGCCGGAATCAAAACCCGTTTCAAATCCCAGACGAACCCCGGTGGACTGCGTCCCCAGCATCTTCATACCATAGCGCAAGCCACGCCAGGCGATATCGTCCAATGAGTAAGGTTCTGGCCCGCCACTCAACATCCGCCAGGTATCCGCTCCCGGACTCCAGCGATCTTCGTTGCTGTAGTCGAAACGTTGAGGAGACAGAGCATAGAGCGTATCAATAAATTCACGCATTTTATCGAACGCCAGATGTCTCTCTTTTTCCCCCAGCGTATCGTGATAAAAGCCCGGCAGCACGTGAAGCTCTTTTAGCGGGTTGCGCAGCCGCTGGTAGAAGTCGATCTGCGGCTGGCGGTGTACAACGTAATCCTCCCCGGAGACCAACATCTGCACTGGCAAAGTGATTGCGCTGGCATCGCTGACAATTCTTTCTGCCGTTTTGTAGAGATCTAGCAGGATATTGACCGCGATAGGTCGGGTAATTAGCGGATCCTGATTGAAACTCGCCACTCGCACCGGGTCGTGGGTCAGATACTTACCCTTCACGTAGGAGTTAACAAAAAAGAGTCCGCGCAGTCGGTGCATCAATGCCAGCCCTGGACGGGCAAACGGTACGTACAGTTTGACCTTAAACGCCGGTGACGCCAGCACCAGACCACGAATGGCCGGAGCGTAATCATGCGCCCAGGTTGCCGCCAAAACTGCCCCAACGCTTTGCGCCACAACCACCACATCTTCCATTGAGGCCTGACTGTCAGTTGCAGCAAAACGGACAAACTCGTCCACATCCTGAACTGAGCGAGCCAGCGATGGACTGTAGCCGCGCTGGCCCGGCGAGCGCCCGTGCCCACGGGCATCCCAGGCGTAGAACGCCGTGTCCGGCATCGCCAGCTCATCGACAATATGTTGCAAACGACCAGAATGTTCATGTCCGCGGTGGAACAGGACAATGACTTTCGGCGTTGCCCCTACCGACGTTGCGGGCCAGTAGCGATAAAACAGCTCGGTACTGTCACTGGTTAAAAATTGCCGCTCTTCAGGCGTCCTTGTATTAATCATTAGGATGATTTCCTGTTGTTTGTTGCGAAAGCGCCAACAATTGGCACTTCAGATCGTCCTTATTTCGCCACCTCATCACATAATGCGCTACGGCAACGGTTGATGATCGTCCACAGCAGCAATACTGTGGCTATCCCCCAGACAACATTATTCCATTGCACAAACTGCGGCCAGATGGCCAGAGCCAGTCCCCAAGCGCCGAATGCCAGCGCCCTGTCACTTTTTCCCAATGGTCCGGCATAGCTGCGTACACCATTGATGGTTTGCGCCAGCACACCACAAAATTCGGTCATTGCCGCACAGAATACCATGACCAGAACCAGCGGCGCATTGCTGTATGGCAACAGCATAAAAGGCAGGTAGAGCGCGATATCGGAAAGCACATCGCCGGTCTCATTGAGAATGGCGCCGAGACGCGACTTTTGGTTGCATTCGCGTGCCAGCATGCCATCCAACGCATTAAGCGCCATACGCACAAACAGCACAATGGGGAGCAGAACAAACAGACTTGGACGGGGGAAAATCATCAACACTGCGCCAGTGATAAAAGAGAGAACCATCGCCGCGAACGTGATGTGGTTAGCAGTAACGCGGTATTTGTGCAGCCAGAACATGAATGGGCGCAAAAGCGCCTGAAAAGCAGGCTTTACCTGATAAAGCGTCATTAATCTGTTTTCCTGGAATCATAAATTAATCAATTGTGCGCTAAATAACCCCATGATGAGAAATGTTTTTTTCACCCTGAATTCTGGTAGTGGAGAAGATATTGGAGTGAGAATATCGCTCAGTTATCCCCACTGATGTACGGGCATATCGATATGCAGGATAACTATACGTTCACATTGCCTGAGGGGGAGAGCTAATTCCGTTGTCGGTAATAAACATCTTCCAGCCCGGCTCAACACTGGCCCCTAGCCTCTCAGACTCCCCCTTATTTTTAGAGCGCTGAAATGTCCGGTGATCTATGGGGCCAGTCGAGTGTTACCTGGCTGAACTCATTCCATCCATTCCGTTTTTCCCTCCATTATCTCCACCTTTCCCTCCTTTCCCGCCGGCTCCGCCACCCCAGCCGGCATCACCGCCGCGGCCTCCATTTCCACTTCCTGCACCGCTCCCGCCCTTACCGCCATTTCCCCCATTGTCACCGCCTTTCCCCCCATTCCCGCCATTTCCATTCGAACCAGAGCCAGCATTACCGCCATTTCCTCCACTATCATGTCCTGTTGCATTACCTCCATTGCCTCCATTTTGAGCATACGCTGAGTTGGATATGGGCGTCGAAGCTAATACGGAAAAACAGAGAATGCCGGATAAAGACACGGATAATATTTTGTTTTTCATAAAGGTCACCGATGTGTTGATTCATTATGTAATGTTATTTCCGCCATTACCGCCGTTGCCACCAGGAGAATTGCTTCCGCTGCCTCCTGTTCCGCCGGGGCCACCATTTGCATTATTCCCATTCCCGCCATGGCCTCCATTTCCTCCTGCCGAGTTATTTCCATTTCCACCTTGGCCGCCATTCCCGCCGTCTGCCCCATTTTTTCCACCATTCCCACCATTTCCTCCCGGTGAGTTATTTCCTGTACCGGCATTACCTCCGTCGCCACCATTTCCTGCATTAGTTCCGGCACCGCCATTTCCACCGTTCCCCCCTTTGGATATCGGCGTGAGGTTCATATCTTTAAAATTCAAACAATTTCCATTTGTTCCATTTTCCCCATTTGTTCCATTTGTTCCATTTGTCCCATTTTTACCATCCGTACCGTTACACCCTGGTGAATTGTCCGTACTTCCACCATTACCGCCATTTCCACCATTACTTCCCTTTCCACCCTTTCCACCATTTCCTCCGGGAGAGTTATCGCCAGAACCCCCATTGCCTCCAGCTCCCCCATTAGCGCTAATTTCTTGAAATTGAGCCTCCATAAAATTGATAGGGGAAGCTGTTGCGAATGATACGAATGGAATTGTTAGTAATAACAATAATTTTTTTTTCATATTACCTCTAATATTAAGGATATGACGAGGGTTACGGCGTGAGATTGCTCGTAACCCTTTAAGTATTAAAGGTTAAGCTGAGTTTTTCCCTCCTTTACTACCGCTATTCCCCCCCGTGCTGTTTCCGCTACCGCTGCCATTTCCTGTTCCGTTGTTATTTCCGTTACCGTTCCCATTCCCACTATTGCTGTTATTACCACCATCACCGCCCTTTCCACCTGGCGAATTATTCCCACTGCCACCATTCCCACCGGCTCCCCCTGACGCATCTCCATTACTGACCAATGTCAATAAATCGGTTTTGTCATGAGTAACATTGTGGGATGTATCGTTGTTGGCATGTACACTTGCGATACTGAATAATCCTAAAAAGGCTATTATCGGTGTTAACTTCATTATTCCATCCCTCTCTTTACGGTTATTTTATGTGGTTTTATTATTCATGAATCACTTATTGTCAGTGACTTTTGTAATGTAGAAAGCACTGCCTGACAAAAGTGATATCAATCGCTCCATGTGAGCTGAAATGTTCTGTAAAATAATAACCAACAACATTTCGTCATCTGGTTTAAATGATTGCTAATGAAATGGCAAGCATTAAGTTCTATATGTAGAACCTCAATCAAAAAAACGATATGGCCTTTTTTTATTGAGAATGGTCTTAATGTTTTCGTTGATAGTTCTGCTAGATTTATTCTTTTTTTTCAAAGAAACCTTAATTTATTATTTTTATCTAAGTAATTTCTAAAATAGTAGAACATATGAAAGAAACTCAATTCACGTTGAACGATCTGATATTTAATATCCATTACGATAGTCTGGTTTTAATATTATAATGCATGTAATCCTGCGTATTGTTACCAATATTGTCATCCTCACACCGTCGCATAACATTGCCGCTCGCCCAGCTTTCTTGTAACCTTCCTGTGTTAAAATCTGAAATTACCGGACTTCTACTACATGGCTACACATATTTCTAAAGACCCTTTACATGGCGTGACACTTGAAATGCAAGTTAATGCGCTGGTTGCCCGTTTTGGCTGGGTTGAGCTAGGTAGACAGATCAACATCAATTGCTTTAAAAACGATCCAAGCGTGAAGTCCAGTTTAAAATTTCTACGCCGAACACCGTGGGCTCGCGCTGAGGTCGAAGCGCTGTATCTTGATTCTCTGAATGAGGCCGCGCCCGCAAAACTAGATGATGGCGTTGTTGATCCATGGGCTAATAGCCGCAAAAATAAGAGTTAACTCACGTGAAAAAGCCAGTCGTACTTATTGCTGCTGCGCTTCTACTCGTTAGTTGCGCGTCCAAGCCGCCGAGTTCACTTGTTACCCCTATTCCTCCGGTTAAACAGCCACTCCCAGCCACTCCTCAGCAAAGTCAGGAACCGGTACGTGGAGTCTGGCTGGCGACCGTTTCCCGCCTCGACTGGCCGCCAGTGGCGTCAGTCAATGCTAGCAGCCCTGCCATCCGTATGACTCAGCAGCAGGAAGCGTTGAAAGGCAAGCTGGATAAATTGCAAAGCCTCGGTATCAATACCGTATTTTTTCAGGTTAAACCGGATGGTACTGCGCTTTGGCTCTCTAAAATATTGCCTTGGTCAGATATGCTGACTGGCAATATTGGTGAAGCACCTGGTTACGATCCGCTTCAGTTCATGCTTGATGAAGCGCACAAACGCGGCATGAAAGTCCATGCCTGGTTTAATCCCTATCGCATATCCGTCAATACCAAACCCGGAACTGTGATGGAGTTAAACCGAACATTGTCGCAGAATCCAGCCAGCGTGTTTGTGTTGCACCGTGATTGGGTCCGTACCGCTGGCGATCGCTTTGTACTCGATCCTGGCATCCCAGAAGCACGAAACTGGATCACCAGTATCGTGGCTGAAGTCGTGTCACATTACGCTATTGACGGTGTGCAGTTTGATGACTATTTCTACGCTGAATCATCGGGTTCTGCTCTCAACGATAGTGAAACCTTTAGAAGATATGGTCTGGGATTTAGCTCAAAAGCAGACTGGCGGCGACACAACACTCAGCAACTAATCGAGCAGGTTTCGCGCACCATCAAGCAGTTGAAACCCGAGGTTGAATTCGGCGTCAGCCCCGCGGGCGTATGGCGCAACCGGTCACACGATGTAGCGGGTTCCGATACACGAGGTGCGGCTGCCTATGATGAAGCCTATGCTGATACCCGCCAGTGGGTGCAACAAGGACTGCTGGATTATATTGCCCCACAACTGTACTGGCCTTTCGCGCGTGACGCCGCTCGCTACGATGTATTGGCAAAATGGTGGGCCGATGTGGTGAAACCCACGAGCACGCGCCTCTATATTGGCGTTGCCTTGTATAAGGTGGGTGAACCATCAAAGAATGAGCCGGATTGGATGATCAAAGGCGGTGTGCCAGAGTTGAAAAAGCAGCTCGATTTGAATGAATCTACACCACACATTAATGGCACGATTCTGTTCAGAGAGAACTACCTTAATCAGCCACAAACTCAGGAAGCGGTTAATTATCTTAGAAACCGCTGGAATCCGATTTAACAGGTTGCAGAGGAATTCAAAACCTCTGCATCAGTTATATAAGGGCTGAAAACAACATGTAAAGCAGCATCACATTTCCCCTCGCCTACGGTTTCCATTCTGTTTTCTCTCGCTAAAAGTGCTATTTACTCCATTTGTTACCATCTTTTCAGCTCAAAAATTCTGCTGTAGAAGGATTTTTTTTGCTTATTTAATAAGCATGTAAGATAAGCATGCCATCATGATTAGTAATTAATCATTCAACGTGTTGATTTTAATGTGAAAAAATAAAGGTTTCGAAACGAAATAAATCATTGAGTCGGTGACTGAAAAACCCTATATTGGCCGCGTTTTTCTTATAGTAGTTACGTGTTTAATTCATTTATTCAACTGTGATTGCCAGCGAGCACACGGTTGTAGGAGAGATATGATGACGGATAAAGTCCGTATTGACAGTTTAGGTGCGAATTCATTAAACGGAAACAATGAAACCTATTTGGCAAGACAAGCTGAATTTGAATCGAACGTGAGGAGTTATCCACGCAAATTGCCTCTGGCAATTGCGAAAGCTGAAGGCGTGTGGATCACCGATGTTGAGAATAATCAATATCTTGATTGTCTGGCTGGCGCAGGTACGCTCGCGCTTGGTCATAACCATCCTGACGTGCTGCAAAGCATCCAACGTGTCATTACTAGCGGCTTGCCGTTACATACACTTGATCTGACAACACCGTTGAAAGATCAGTTCTCCGAATATCTGCTTTCTTTATTGCCTGGTCAGGGCAAAGAGTACTGCCTCCAGTTTACTGGCCCTTCTGGTGCCGATGCGGTTGAAGCAGCACTGAAACTGGCAAAAAAATACACTGGCCGCTCTGGTGTAATCAGCTTCTCCGGTGGCTACCACGGGATGACGCACGGCGCGCTGTCGGTAACCGGAAACCTGTCACCGAAAGAAGCGGTCGACGGCATGATGCCTGAAGTGCAGTTTATGCCTTATCCGCATCAGTACCGCTGCCCGCTGGGCATTGGCGGTGACGCTGGCGTTAAAGCATTAACTTACTATTTTGAAAATCTGATCAACGACGTTGAAAGTGGCGTACGCAAACCGGCTGCGGTCATTCTGGAAGCCGTTCAGGGTGAAGGCGGCGTTAATCCGGCACCTGCCGAGTGGTTGCAGCGCATCCGTAAAGTGACGCAGGAACATGGCATTCTGCTGATCATCGACGAAGTTCAGGCGGGCTTTGCTCGTACCGGTAAATTCTTCGCCTTTGAACACGCGGGCATTGAGCCAGATATCATCGTGATGTCCAAAGCGGTCGGCGGCGGCTTACCATTAGCGGTACTGGGTATCAAGAAGCAGTTCGATGCCTGGGCTCCGGGTCACCATACCGGTACTTTCCGCGGCAACCAACTGGCAATGGCCACGGGCCTGACAACGCTGATGCACCTCAAAGACAATCAGGTGGCAGATAAGGTCGCTGAGCAAGGCGAATGGCTGAAAGCCAAACTGGCTGAGCTGCAAAGACGTTATCCAGTGATGGGGCACATTCGCGGTCTGGGCTTGATGATCGGGATTGAGATGGTTAAGCCTGACGAAGCACAGGATCACATGGGTTGCTACCCGGCTGATGGCGATCTGTCTGCCCTGTTGCAGAAAAAATGCTTTGAAGCGGGTCTGATTCTGGAGCGCGGTGGCCGTAATGGTTGCGTTTTGCGTCTGTTGCCATCCCTGCTGATCAGCAATGCTGAATTGGAAATCTTCCTGGATAAATTTGAAAACGCCCTGCTTTCTGCTGGCGTGAAGCCAGTCTGAGTGGAGCGAATGACCACGATGTCTCAATTAGTGGAAAAAGAAGCAGTGGAAACAAAAATCAATCCGATTCTGGCTTCTTCTACGCAGAGTATCGAAGCCTATCAGGAAGCGATTACGCAAAGTAGCCAAGCTGTTATGCAGTGGCTGCAACAGCCCGAGATGTATCAGGGAAAAACGGTTGCCGAACTGCGTGAACGCATCACGCTGGATTTTAATCCTCAGGGCCTGGGTAACCAGGCCGCTATCGAGCGTGCGATTGAGTACTTTTTGAAAGACAGCCTGTCGGTACATCATCCGCAGTGCGTTGCTCACCTGCACTGCCCGAGTTTGGTGGTCAGCCAGGCGGCTGAAGTGTTGATTAACGCCACCAACCAGAGCATGGACTCCTGGGATCAAAGCCCGTCAGCGACCATCATTGAGATGAAACTGATTGAATGGCTGCGTACTCAGGTTGGCTATCAGTCTGGTGATGCTGGCGTGTTCACCAGCGGTGGCACCCAGAGCAATCTGATGGGGCTAATGTTGGCGCGTGATGCCTTCTTCGCCCGTCAGGGACATTCGATCCAGCAAGATGGATTGGTTGGTAACCTGAAGAAAATTAAAGTGTTCTGTTCTGAAAATGCCCATTTCTCGGTGCAAAAGAACATGGCTTTACTGGGTTTGGGTTACCAATGTGTCACGCTGGTGAAAACCGACCGTTTCGCGCGGATGGATCTGAACGATTTAGCAGAGAAAGTAGCGCTGGCCAAAGCGAACGGTGAGCAGATTCTGGCGATTGTCGCGACAGCGGGTACGACTGACGCAGGTGCAATCGACCCTCTGCGGGCGATTGCAACACTGGCTGCGGAACACCAGATTTGGGTACACGTCGATGCAGCTTGGGGGGGCGCATTGCTGCTGTCCGAGAAGTATCGTGATTATCTGGACGGCATTGAGTTAGTGGATTCCATTACGTTGGATTTCCACAAACAGTTCTTCCAGACCATCAGTTGTGGCGCATTCTTGCTGAAAGAAGCTCGCCACTATGAGCTGATGCGTTATCAGGCGGCTTACCTGAACTCTGAGTTCGATGAAGCCCAAGGCGTGCCGAATCTGGTGTCGAAGTCATTGCAGACAACGCGTCGTTTTGATGCGCTGAAACTGTGGATGGGTCTGGAAGCGTTAGGCCAACAGCAGTATGCGGCGATCATCGATCACGGTGTTACGCTGGCACAGCACGTTGCACAGTATGTGGATGAACACGCCTCGCTGGAATTAGTTATGCAGCCACAACTGGCAAGCGTTCTTTTCCGCTCTCGTCCACAGCAATCGGCGACAGCGGACGATGCAACGGTTGCACTGCTTAACCAACGCATTGGCGATGCACTACTGGAGTCAGGACGTGCCAACGTCGGGGTCACCGAGTTTAACGGTATTACCTGCCTGAAGCTGACGTTATTGAACCCAACGGTCAATTTGGATGATGTCAAAGTCCTGCTGACTTTGGTTGAAAGCACTGCCCAGCAACTGCTGACAGCGTAACGCCCCTGCTTTACCGGGCTATGAAAGCCGATAATACTCAATGTGTTATCGGATTTTTGTTGCTTTCTTAATACGAATATCCTGGTTTTTTCGCCAGCGTATCCAACTGCGGTTTGATGATCGGATCATAAACCTCGTCCTTCCAGCGTTCTGGCTGAATTTCGTTGAATGCAACAGAAAGCGAATCGTTAGAAGAACCGAAGTGCTTCTTTAGGACCGCGGCGAGATCTTCTGCGATGACTTTCTTCTCTTCTTCAGACAGGTCTCTTGGGAAGTGTTTGACATCAATATGGGGCATAGGATGGTCCTTTTCAGTGATGAAACAGCACGTTGGTTAAGATAGCCAGTTAGTTAAGATAGCCAGTTAGTTAAGATAGCCAGTTAGTTAAGATAGCTAGTGTGCATGAAGACAGCAATAGGATAGCTCCGCCCGATAATAAGCAATCGCTTTAGATAAATTGGCCTAAACTCATCGAAGTGTGTCATTCAGGCCACTGTTAGCGATCTGCCAGATTCTTATACTGTCCTTGTTTGGCGCGTAACGACGCCAGTTAACTGGATAGAGAGCAATAAGATGAAAATAACGCAGATTCGTAATGCGACATTACAATTGGAATTTGGCGGGAAAACATTTTTGATTGATCCGATGTTGGCACCAAAGGCGGCTTATCCCGGCTTTCCCGGGACAGCAAACGATCATCTGCGAAATCCACTGGTCGACCTTCCCTTGCCTCTGGCTGCGATTCTGGATGTTGATGCCGTGATTGTGACGCATACGCACCTTGACCATTGGGACGATGTGGCAATTGACGCTATCCCGAAAACAATGCCAATTTTCAGCCAAAATACGCAAGATGCTGACCTCATTCGTCGCGCAGGGTTTACCTCGGTACGAGTACTGGGTGAGCAGACTGAATATGGCGGGATCACGCTGATAAAGACGTCTGGTCAGCATGGGTCTGACGAAACTTATGCCAATCCACAACTGGCGGAACGGCTAGGAGAAGTTTGCGGTATCATCTTCCGACATGCTAATGAGAAGACGTTTTATCTGGCTGGCGATACCGTCTGGAATCAGCATGTTATTGATGCACTGACACATCACACACCTGATGTGGTAGCGTTGAATATCGGTAATGCCACCATACCCGGTTTAGGTTCTATTATCATGAGAAAAGAGGATGTTCGGCGTGTACATCAGCTAGTGCCTAACGCGGCAATAGTCGCCACACACATGGAAGCGGTGAATCATTGTCTTCTGAGCCGCGTCGAACTACGAGACTATCTGCGTGAAGAAAAGCTTCAGTCCGTTGCGCACGTACCAAATGATGGCGAAAGCGTGCAATTCTGAATCGGATAATAACCGGAACATAGCGATCTTTAACGAGGGCTATTATGGCTGTGCTAACCGTCGCGGTGGTTGTCTGCGAAAATTTTAGCCCGTTTCATTTGTCGATACCGAGTATGGTTTTCAGCGACATGCTCTATGAAGAAAAACAGTTTTCGCTTTTTTTCTGTGCTGAAAAACCGGGCATGGTTGCCTCTGAATACGGGTTTTCCATCAACGTTGAGCACGGATTTTCTGCATTGGAAAAAGCCGATTTGATCGTGGTTCCCTACTGGAATCATCCAGATACGCGCCCTTCTGTACAGCTTCTGGATGCATTACGCATTGCCGAAGCCCGTAAAGCACAGATCGCCGGATTATGCCTGGGCACCTATGTGTTAGCTTACGCCGGACTGTTGGATGGCCGCCGCGCCTCGACACACTGGGCATTTGAGCAGGATTTTATCACCCGTTTTCTTAATGTGCAGTTGGATACCAACGCGCTCTATGTCGAAGATGGACATCTGATAACGTCTGCGGGAACAGTAGCGGCCATTGACTGCTGCCTTTATCTGGTACGGCAACATTGCGGCAGCGCTATCGCGAACCGTGCCGCCCGGCGTCTGGTTATTCAGCCTTACCGAGAAGGCGGTCAGGCTCAATTTATTGAGCATCCGGTGCCGGAAAATACGCGAGATAGCAAAATCAATCAATTGCTGGATTATCTACGCACGCACCTACACTCTCCCCACTCTTTGGATGCATTGGCGAGCCGCGTTCAGATGAGTCGCAGAACATTTACCCGGCACTTCTTCCGTGCCACGGGCATGACGATCAGCGACTGGTTAAAGGCAGAACGGCTTCGCCATAGCCAGGTATTACTGGAATCGACATCTCACTCAATCGAAACGATCGCAGATAGTGTGGGGTTTCAGTCAGTAGTGACATTTCGTCAACAGTTTAAACAGCGTTTTAGCGTTAGTCCGACCGACTGGCGTAAAACGTTTCAGGATAAAAGTAGCGTTCGCTAATCCTCGCTTCGTAAACCGCTTTTTCGGTCGCCAGCATTCCGAATCACCTCTGCACATTCTGAGTGATTAGATAGAAGCCAATAGTCAGAAAGCATGGCTCGATCGCTATCTCATAGGGCAAGCGCATCATGATGCATCATTTCATGCGTCATGATGGATCTCTTGCATAAGTAACTCATATCATTTGATTTAGTTACCAGATGAATAAATCAATTTTTTTTACCTTTAATCGGTATGCAAGAAAAGGTGAAATCTCCCGCTATACGGGGAAACTTGACGTAATAAAATATTATTTCATCGATTTGACAATACATTAGAGAACGAGCAATTAAGAAAACTGGCGCGCTTTATGCTTTAGCTCTCCTGCCATTATGTAACTAAGGAGAGTGTTTTGATGAATTTTTTAATCAATGAAAGCGACGTATTAAACCCGAGACGCAGAGCATTATTAAAACTTTCTGGCGCACTGCTGGGGACGGCTGCGCTAACAACAGGGTTAAGTGCGCGGGTTTTTGCCGAAACTCAGCCTAAAAGTGCAGCATTTACCGCACCGTCGCCCGATAACCCAATCCGTATTAATTTTAATGAAAATCCACTGGGTATGTCGCCCAAGGCACAAATCGCTGCACGTGATGCCGTCGTGAAAGCCAACCGCTACGCAAAAAATGAAATTTTGATGCTTGGTAATAAACTGGCGGCACATCATCAGGTGGAAGCTCCGTCTATTTTACTGACGGCGGGATCGTCCGAAGGCATACGGGCAGCGATTGAAGCCTATGCATCACTGGATGCACAGTTGGTGATCCCTGAATTAACCTACGGCGACGGCGAACACTTTGCCAACATTGCCGGAATTAAAGTCACTAAAGTTAAAATGCTCGACAATTGGGCATTCGATATTGAAGGGCTAAAAGCCGCCGTTGCGGGTTACTCTGGCCCCTCCATCGTTTATCTGGTCAACCCCAACAACCCGACGGGCTCGATTACGCCTGCGGATTTAATTGAACCGTGGATTGCCAGCAAGCCGGCTAATACGATGTTTATCGTCGATGAGGCTTACGCTGAGTTCGTCAATGACCCACATTTTCGCTCTATTTCGCCGATGATTACCCAAGGCGCAGAGAACATTATTCTGCTGAAAACGTTCTCTAAAATACATGCCATGGCCGGTATGCGCGTGGGATACGCTGTCGCACATCCCAACGTCATTGCGTTGCTGGGACGGTATGTCGCGGGTGAGAAAATCAACTTCAGCGGCGTGGATGCCGCATTGGCGTCGATGGACGATCAGGCATTTATCACCTACAGCAAAAAGAGTAATGACGTGTCGCGTCAAATCCTGCTGAAAGCGTTAGATGACCTAAAGCTGCCGTACTTGCCGTCTGAAGGAAATTTTGTTTTCCACCAGTTAGTCGTCCCGCTTAAGGATTACCAAAAACATATGGCAGACGCAGGCGTGCTGATCGGTCGCGCGTTTCCTCCGGCAGATAACTGGTGCCGCATCTCGTTAGGTACGCCGCAGGAAATGCAGTGGGTCGCGGATACCATGCGCGAATTCCGTAACAAGAACTGGATTTAACTCTCCGCCATACCGGTTTTGTCGCACCGCTATAGCGCGGTATCCTATCTCCTAAGCCTGTATCTCTCGATCGAAATTCGATTTCAGCCCCTCTCTCTGAGGGGCACCACCTCGTTGAAACCGGAGTAACGCTTGACCCACGGGGAATTGCGCGGCTAAATGAACTTATGCCTTTCATTATTTATATTGATATCAGGCACAAGCAGAACATGAAAACGGTCAGGGAGAAAAGAGCATGATTATTTTTGTTACTGGTGCAACCGCTGGGTTTGGTGAGTCAATTACCCGTAAATTTATTAGTGCGGGCCATAAAGTGATCGCGACAGGCCGCCGTCAGGAACGTCTGGATGCACTGAAGTCGGAATTGGGCGATGCGTTGTATACGTTAAAATTAGACGTGCGCGATCGTCAGGCGATTGAACAGGCTGTTGCCTCTCTACCTGTTGAATGGCGAGCGATTGATGTGCTGGTGAACAATGCGGGTCTGGCGTTGGGTCTGGAACCTGCACATAAAGCCTCGGTAGACGATTGGGAAAATATGATCGATACCAATAACAAGGGGCTGGTGTTTATGACGCGTGCGCTGCTGCCTGATATGGTGGCGCGCAATATCGGTCACGTCATCAACATTGGCTCCACTGCGGGAAACTGGCCTTATGCTGGCGGTAACGTGTACGGTGCCAGCAAAGCGTTCGTTCAGCAGTTCAGCCTGGGATTACGGGCCGATCTGTCTGGCACCCGAATCCGCGTGACGAACATCGAACCCGGTCTGGTCGGTGGAACCGAGTTCTCGGCCGTGCGCTTCAAAGGTAACGATGAAAAAGTTAGTAAAACCTATGACAACACCACACCGCTGACGGCCGAAGATGTGTCTGAGGCGGTTTTCTGGGTTGCCACCCTGCCTGCGCACGTCAATATCAACACGCTGGAAATGATGCCGGTTAGCCAATCTTTCGCCGGTTTAAGCGTACATCGCGAAGGTTGATCGCCACCAATTGCAGGACAACTCAGGGCATGGACGCAAGTTTCATGCCCTTTTCTCTTCCCTTCTAGCACAATGCAGCGCGGTTATAGTGCCGTTGAAGCGAAGGATGTATACTTCTTGTTATAGGTAGCCTTTTGTTTTGCACGATGCGCGAAGGTTACAGGGAACGCCAGTCGCCCTTTGTTGTCTATCGCTTTGCCGTGTGTGCGTTATCGTTCTGCGGCATCGGCGTTGGTTTTTATCATTCGTTCAGTCAAGGTGAAACATGAACCACTACTCTTTTTCCTCTTTGATTCGGGCCTTTATCCCGCTTTCTCTGGTTATCGTTTCTGCAGCCTGGCAGCCTGCTGCACTGGCTGATACGCGTCATATCATTGTCGATTCTGGCGACAGCGCGTTGTCGAAAGAAGCGGCGCGTCAAAGTAAAGAGCAATGGGATTCAACCCGCTCCCTGCGTAATAAAGTGAACAATCGAGTTGAGAAAGAATTCGATAAAACTGAAAAAGCTATTGATGGACGTGAAAAATGTAACGCCAGCTATAACGTTAATGCTTACTGGGAAAACACGACCGATCGCTGCCTCGATCGTCGTACTGGCCGCCCGGTTGCCCCATGATCCTTTACCCACGCCTTCTGGCGTGGGTTTCCTCTTTTCTCTTCGTATTGCCACGCATTAATTCGCATCCTAGGATGACGTCACCGTTAAGTTCGACGATTATCGCTATATCGTAGCAACGCGCGTTTTTATCCAAAATGGAGTGCATCAGGATGAATATGGATTTAGCACGATTATTTTTACGCTCTTTTCACATCAAACGGTGGGGCGTGTTCATCATGTGTTTACTGATCAGTTCGTGCGCCAGCACGTACCCAGAGACGGATAACATCACGAATATTACCAACGATCGCGGAACGATTATTGCTGAGTCCAATACCTACATTTACACCTTCCCCGACGCAAAAGCGCAAAAAGAATATCAGGACTATTACGCGTTTTATCGTGATTACAAAGACATCATCCTTGGCGTGAGGGTCGATTTTTCTCTCCGTAACGGTCAAGTCTACGCAAGGTATAAAAACGTAATTGATACTCGCCGATTGACCAAAGAGCAGGAAGTTGATTTACGCGAACTCTTCTCCGCACACATTCCCACAACGATGGGAAAAGGCGAAGTTACGTTTAGCGCTAACGGCACATTCAGTAAGAAAGAAGGTTCACTGGTCAGCCCGACAGACAAGGGACGTTTACCGCAGCCTATTCCTGTAGTTATCAACAGCAGCGATAACTCCGGTAAAGAGGTGTTGCTTGCCCCCCTCATGATTCCAGCCGTTATCCTTTTCCCGCTGTTTATGATGTATGGCTGTGCTACGGGGCCCTGTGTTTAATCATCATTGATGGCCTGATTCCTTGGCATTTTCGCGTTATCTTCATCGTTTGATATACTCAAAGAGACTTTTTTCAGAGCAAAGGATCAAAAGATGAAAAAAACCGTCATTTTTGGTGCCGCGTTACTCTTGGTCGCTCCGTTGGTTGCACAAGCATCTTGCGAGAGCGTAAAAGCGGATATTGCCCAGAAAATCATCGCCAATGGCGTGCCTGAATCTGGTTTTACGCTGGATATTGTCCCGAACGATCAGGTGAATCAGGCCGGTGGTCAGGTGGTCGGTCACTGCGAAAGTGATTCGCACAAAATTGTTTACACCCGTCATGCCGAGGGTGACGTCAATACGGAAAGTATGCCTGCGCCAGCAGAAGGCCAGCCGACAACCACGCCATAACCCTTCCACTGGATAGTCAAAAGGCGCTTGCGCGCCTTTTCTTTTGTCGTTATTTTTTTCCGCTTTCGATATGTCCTGGCCGCTGATTCGCGGGGATCATTCTAGCGGAAAGCAGCGTAATAGCCGCGATGAGCGCGGAAACGATGAATACGCCATGGATTGACGAAGCGACCTGCGATGCCAGCGTATCGAGCTGGTTTACGCTCAGCAAAATGCGTTTGGCTGGGTCCATGAGCGTTTGAAGCGGATCGCTCACTTCCGGCAATCGCCAGTGCAGATTGATGTTCAACGTAGCGCCAAGAATTGCCGTCCCCAATGCCGATCCCAGCATGCGAGTAAACATGGCGGAGGCTGTCGCAATACCGCGAATAGAGTAGTCCACTGAGTTTTGTATCGAAACCAGAAAGGTAGTGCTGCTTAGCCCCATTCCCGAACCGATCAAAAATGCCGCGAGCCGTGCCCACATAAGATTGCTGTCTGGTTGAACGGTTAACAGCGTCAAGCTACCAATAAGCAGCACAATACCGCCGCACATCGCCGTAAATCGGTACGATGTCCACAGCATTAAGCGCCCGCTCAGCGTGCTGGCCAGCGGCCAGCCAATCGACATCATCGCCAATATGCTGCCTGCCTCTAGCGGGGTTCTGCCCATTACCCCTTGAATGAACGTCGGTAAAAAAGCGCTCACGCCCATCATAGCCGCGCCGACAACTAATCCCCCGAGGTTACCGGCGATAATGACCCGATTGCGCCACAACGCCAGTGGAAACAACGGCTCTGGCGTGCGTTTTTCCTGCCGAATCAGCAAGATGCTACCCACAACGGAGACTGCAAGCAGCGGGATAACCCAGTAACCGAACACCTCTGCCTGTAGCAACGCCATCAGCAGACTGGCGACGGACACGACTAGATAGAATGCGCCCATCCAGTCCAACTTATGTTGTCGCACGGCATTGATCGTCGGTAGATAACGAGCCAGCAAGAAGATCGAAAATAGCCCAATCGGCACATTCACCCAGAAAACCAGCGCCCAGTTGAAATGTTGCACGATAAATGCCCCCAGCAACGGACCGATAATAGCGGAAACGCCCCACACGCTGGATAGATAGCCCTGTATTTTCGGGCGTTCGGTTGAACTATAAACATCGGCAACAATGGTGAATGCGATCGGCGTAATCGCACCTGCACCTAGCCCTTGCAAGGTGCGGAAGACAATTAACCAGCCCATCTGCGTGGAGAACCCGCACAGTATCGATCCCAGCAGAAACACAATCATGCCGAAGAAGAAAACCTTTTTACGACCATACAGATCGGCCAACCGGCCATAAATCGGAATACTGATCGACTGTGTCAGCAAATAACCCGCAAAAACCCAACCTAATAGGGAAAACCCACCTAAATCAGCGATGATGGTGGGCAACGCCGTGGCGACAATGGTCACCTCAATCGCGGCCGTGAACATGGCCAGCATACAGGCAATTAAAATCCAATGGCGATGTGGGACAGGTGTTGGGTTCTGGTTATTCTCTGTTTTCATTATATTTTCAGGATAAGAAGAAAAACTGCCTGTGAGTATAACAGGTGGCATGGCGGAGAAAATTTATTCCCGCAGGATGCGGGAATAGAAAATGAGAGAAACTAATTGCTGACGGCAGAAAGATCGATATAAGACGAGAGATCCCGCTGCTCAGCGCGGGGTAAGTAAGGTAATTCGCCCAGTTGCGGTGCCGGAATTTTTTTGCGCAGAACATGAATAATCTCTGCATAATTCGCCAGGCCGGGGTTAATACGGTTAGCGACCCAGCCAACCAACGGTAAACCATCATTGATAATCGCCTGTGCCGTTAGCAGCGCATGGCTGATGCAGCCCAGCTTAATGCCGACAACCAGCACAACAGGCAGTTGTTCCTGTACCACCCATTCGGAATATGGCCGCAGATCGTTCATAACGGTTCGCCACCCACCGGTGCCTTCAACCACCACGATATCCGCGGTCTCGCTCATGTGGCGTAGACCTTGCGTCATCGTACAGTAATCAATCGCTTCATCACTGGCGCTGATTTCATCCTCTCGCAGTGCAATGGGGTTAACCATGTTATAGGGCAATTCCAGCGTAGAGGCCGCTTGTAGCAACAGTGCATCTTTATTACGCAAACCCGCTTCCGTCTCTTCGCACCCTTTTGCTATCGGTTTATAGCCCGCAACCGACTTACCTGCCAGCGCCAGTTTTTGCAGTAGCGCCTTGGATACCACCGTTTTGCCAACAGCGGTATCAGTACCAGTGACAAAAATACGTTTCAACATGGGATAACTCCAGACCACCTAAATACAACAAAACAAGCACAGCTAAATGCTTTCCAAGCGTGAAAGTCTAGGCTATGCCTCATTCTGGCGGTTTGCGTTAGCGCAATGTTTTGTTGCTCTACACCTTTATGGTTATCCCTGCAACAATTTAACTAACAGCGATCCATTGTAGAGCGCATCTTTCACCAGTGCGGCACCGGGCATCGTACCCTGATTGTAGAACTGGGTCGCCTCCACCTGGATGTTGTGGCTATAGGGCGGGAATGACTGTTGTTGAATACAGCCTAAAATAGCGGGATGCAAAATGCTGGCTGCTTTATTCAGGGGGGAACCAACCAGGATTTTATCGGGATTGAAGAGATTCACCATGATGGCGACAATGCGGCCCACATTATTACCCACATCGTTAATGATATCTTTGGCTAACTGATCGCCATTGAGCGCAGCATCACACAGATTCTCAACGCTGAGCGGTGAACCGTGCAGAAGCGAACTCATGGAGGTATTCATGCGTTGCTGCGCCAGTTCCAGCATGTTTTCCGTGCTGGCGACCGTTTCCAGACAACCGTGATTCCCGCAATAACAACGCTTGCCATAGGGATCGACCTGCGTGTGCCCTATTTCGACCAGATTTCTGCTTCCCGCATGCAGGATACGCCCACCGGTAATGATCCCTGCGCCGACGTTATGATCGATCACCACCTGAACGACGTTTTGGCAATCACGTGATGCGCCATATAGCGCTTCGGCCATTGTCCAGGCACAGATATCATGCTGCAAATACACCGGCAACCCCGTGCGCTGTTCCAGTGCCGGACCAATCGCCATTTCCTCAACGTCATAAAACGGCATCCGGTGAATAACGCCCTTGCTCGCATCAATCATGCCTGGTGCGGTAATCGCGATTGCGGTTAATCGCTCCAACCGTTTTTGGTGTCGAATAAAAAACTGATCGATTTCATTCAGAATGCGGTCAAGCAGTGGCTGCGCGATTTCTGCGGGAAGCGGAATCACCTCCTCCACAACCAGCTTACTGCTGAGATCGCGCAGTGCCAATAACAGGGTATTGTGGCTGATGCGTGCAGAAAGATAGTGCCAGGCTTGGGTATCCAAGATCAGGCCTATAGCGGGACGCCCTCTGCTACCGACATCCTGATATTCAGTTTCCTGTACCAGATGAGCTTCCAGCAGTTCACGGACGATTTTGGTAATACTGGCGGGCGCGAGCTGAGCGCGTTTGGACAGTTCGATACGTGATATCGGGCCGTACTTATCGATCAGCCGATAGACTGCACCGGCATTAATTTGTTTGATTTGATCGATGTGTCCTGGTTGACCGTCGGCAATCACAAACCTGGCTCCTACTCATTCGCATTATAACGGGCACTGCTATTGAAAAATTTATCTTTATTATCGCGGCATAACTATTTTTCACGCTGCAAAATAAAAAAACTGCGGGTATGGTGGGGCTTTTCACTAAACTCGTCAAATATTTGATTCGTTATGTGATTTAGCGCGCATATTTTAACTATTATCCGCCCAGCATTAGCGACATCAGCATGTTAGCCGCTGCACTTTGCGGATGATGTCGTGCCGTAACCAACCAAACTTCCGTCGTGGCATCGTCCTCTTCCAGCAGTAAATATTTCACCCCATCGACCCGAATACGCAAGAATGACGCAGGCAAAATGGACACACCCAACCCTGCTGATACCAATCCGACGATGGTCATCGCCTCACCAACTTCTTGCGTGATGTAGGGGCTGATGCCATAGCGTTTCAGCAACGTCAGTGTATCGTCATACAGTGCAGTTCCGACCGCGCGAGAGAAGAAAACGAACGGCTCATTCGCCAACTGTGTGATGTTAATTGCATGCCCTGCGGCCTGTTGCACTAACGGATGGGATTCCTGCACCACGGCGATTAACGGTTCACGCAACAGCAACTGATGATTCAACGTATCCGGCAGCGGGTTATTGCGCATGATGCCAATATCGAGCTTACCGTTCAGCAGCGGTTCAATTTGCTGTTTGGTGTTGAGCTCCATCATCTGAATATGCACTTCTGGGTATGTTTGGCGAAAACGCAGCAAGCTGCTGGAAATCTTTTTGATAAACGGCGCAGACGACGTAAAGCCGATCGTTAATTCGCCAATCTCGCCGCGTTGGATACGGGATGCCCGCTCCGCCGCCTGATCCACCTGGCTGATGATCGACCAGGCCTCTTTCAGGAACATCGTACCCGCCGGGGTGAGCTGAACATTCCGGTTGTTGCGCGCTAAAAGTTTCGCACCCACCTGCTCTTCCAGAATTTGAATCTGTTGGCTCAGCGGCGGCTGTGAAATGCGCAATCTTTCTGCGGCGCGCCCGAAATGCAGCTCTTCGGCGACGGCAATAAAGTAGCGAAGGTGACGTAGTTCGATATTCATACTTTAAACATATCAATCATGATTATTAATATATTATACAAAATAATATCACTCTTCTATGATCGCTTCATTGTTGTTTACGCCTGATTTACCTTTTCCGGTAAGGAATTATTGTGAGTAACCTGCCATCTTCGGCACCAAGCGATTGGCCTATTTCTGCGGCCGATGATGCGGATGATATCGTCCCGAAATCTTCTGGTAAAACCCCCTATATCACACGTGGTACACCACAATTTATGCGTGTCACGTTGGCGCTGTTTTCGGCTGGATTAGCAACGTTCGCCCTGCTGTATTGCGTACAACCGCTATTGCCGGTGTTATCTCAGGATTTTGGTATTTCGCCAGCAACCAGCAGTTTGTCACTTTCCGTCTCAACGGTGATGCTGGCTTTTGGGCTGCTGTTCACCGGGCCCCTCTCCGACACGATCGGTCGTAAGAATGTGATGGTGGTATCCTTGATGCTGGCTGCGCTCTGTACCGTGATTTGCGCATTTATGACCAGTTGGAACGGCGTATTGATCATGCGGGCAATGATCGGCCTGTCGCTAAGCGGCGTCGCGGCCGTCGCCATGAGTTACCTGAGTGAGGAAATTCACCCCAGTGTATTGGCATTTTCGATGGGGCTATATATCAGCGGCAATTCGATCGGCGGGATGAGCGGGCGTTTGGTCAGCGGCGTATTAACGGACTATTTCCCGTGGCGGGTTGCCATCGGTGCAATCGGTGTACTGGCGCTCATTGCAGCGATAACGTTCTGGCGAATTCTGCCGGAATCACGCCATTTCCGCCCCGGTTCACTGCGCCCGAAAACGTTGCTGCTAAATAGCAAACTACATTGGCGTGATGCGGGTTTGCCGCTGCTGTTCCTTGAGGGATTTTTGCTGATGGGTGCATTTGTTACCTTGTTTAACTACATTGGGTATCGCCTGCTGGCTCCACCGTATTTACTCAGTCAGGCGGTGGTTGGTTTACTTTCCGTGGTCTATCTCACCGGAAGTTACAGTTCACCAAAAGCTGGCGCGTTAACGCCCCGCTACGGACGCGGCCCGGTGCTAAGTATTGCAATCCTTCTGATGCTGATGGGATTAGGAATGACGGCGCTGAGTCCGCTATTCGCTATTTTTGGTGGGATGATGCTTTTTACTGCGGGCTTCTTCGCCGCCCACTCGGTTGCCAGCAGTTGGATTGGCCAACGGGCACGGCGCGCCAAGGGTCAGGCTTCATCCATGTATCTCTTTTCTTACTATCTGGGATCGAGTCTCGCTGGCACGCTGGGGGATTCTTCTGGTACTCATTCGGCTGGATGGGCATTACTGTGTTCCTCGCAACGCTCTTATTTTTCGCATTGGTAGTCAGCCTGATACTGAAACACCGCCTTTAAACCTCTTTATTATCGGAGTTTATCTGAATCAGGGTAAACTCCGCGTTGCCCTCCTTACCCTTTCGATTCTCCCACCAGCCTTGACTGAAAATAATCACAATTACCATTGCTGAAGTGTACGTTTATAAGTATAAAGTTAAGTATGTTGTAACTAAAATGAAGTTATAAATGAATCGCTACGCGCTAATCGAACGCATGAACCTCTGTTTTCAAACGTTAGAAACCAAGCTTGCCGTGATGCAGCAGCAATTCTCTGCGTATCGACTGCTGGCGGGCCGCGTCTACTCCCTTCCCAATGTGGAAAAAGGAACGGAGCATAATCCTATCGAACACATAGCCGTCACACAGGACGTTGGACTGAAGGCTAGAGATAAAGGGCTAGCGCATTTTCAGCGTCTGTTCATTCACCATTATCCGGAAACGCTCAGCAGCAAAAGTGCCATTCGTTTACCGGGAGCGCTCTGCTTTTCCGTCAACGCCGCACAATATCAGCAAGCACAGTCGCTCATCGCGGAAATTAATGCACTTAAAAAGGAGTTGGAACAGATTATTACCGTTGAATCAGGGCTAGAACCGGAACAGCGCTTTGAGTTCGTCCACACACATCTGAAAGGGCTGATCACGCTTAGCGCTTACCGCTCGTTGACGCTAATAACAAATCCGGCATCAGTCCGATTTGGCTGGGCAAATAAGCACATTATCAAGAATATGGCGCGAGGGGAGCTGCTGGAGAAATTGACCAAAAGCCTGAACGCAGCAAAAAATGCGACACCGTATACCAAAGCGCAATGGCTTGAGCATGTAGAACAGGAAATGGATGCCGTATTGCAATTGCCGGAAGATGCAGTCCTGAAGATAAAACGTCCGGTGAAAGTGCAGCCCATCGCACGCGTGTGGTATCCCGAGCAACAGAAACAGGTTCAGCATCCCTGCCCGTCTCCCCTGCTCGTGCTTTGTCAGCAGGAATCTGGAGGCGATGTGCCAGTTATCGGCGAATTGAATCCTTACGATGCCAACAACATCAAACACAAGCACAAACCGAAAGCGGCCGAACTTCGCCTGCTTATTCCACGTTTGCATCTGTATACCGATGCGCCTGAATGAAAAAGAAAAAGCCTGCGGATAGATATCGGCAGGCTACGTGATAACACGCTAACTACAGCGCCATTAGTTTTTCAGGCTACCGACCATCTCTTCCGGTCGGACCCACTCATCAAACTGAGCTTCTGTCAGATAGCTTAATTTGAGCGCAGCCGCCTTCAGCGTCAGGCCTTCTTTATGCGCTTTTTTAGCAATTTCGGCTGCTTTGTCATAGCCGATATGCGTGTTCAGCGCAGTCACCAGCATCAGCGATTCGTTCAGCAGTTGATTGATGCGATCGCGATTCGGTTCAATCCCTACCGCACAGTGCTCATCAAAGCTCTTCATGCCATCAGCCAACAGGCGAATCGATTGCAGGAAGTTATGAATCACCATTGGGCGGTACACGTTTAACTCAAAGTTACCGGAAGCCCCGCCAATATTCACGGCGACGTCATTACCCATCACCTGGCAACACAGCATTGTCAGCGCTTCACACTGAGTCGGATTGACCTTACCCGGCATGATGGAGCTGCCTGGTTCGTTTTCAGGAATACTCAGTTCACCGATGCCGCAGCGCGGACCAGAAGCCAGCCAGCGCACATCGTTGGCAATCTTCATTAGCGATGCCGCCAGCCCCTTTAAGGCACCATGTCCATGAACCAGTGCATCACAGGTCGCCAGCGCTTCGAATTTATTCGGCGAGGTTACGAATGGCTGACCGGTTAATTGCGCCAGTTCCTCTGCCACACGCACCGCATATTCAGGATGCGTGTTCAACCCCGTTCCAACAGCGGTACCGCCCAGTGCCAACTCGCAAATATGCGGCACGCTGTTTTCGATATGCTTCAGGTTATGCTGCAACATCGCTGCCCAGCCGGAGATTTCCTGCCCTAGCGTCAGCGGAGTGGCATCCTGTAAATGTGTACGACCGATTTTGACGATATCCTTAAATTGCTCAGCCTTTGATGCTAGCGTCGCGTGCAATGCCTTCAATTCAGGAATCAGATATTCGTTGATCGCAACCACGGCCGCCACATGCATCGCCGTCGGGAACACATCGTTAGAACTCTGACTTTTGTTGACATCATCATTTGGATGAACCAACCGATTATTGCCACGTTCTCCTCCCAGTAGCTCACTGGCACGGTTAGCCAACACCTCGTTCATATTCATATTACTTTGCGTGCCAGACCCCGTCTGCCAGATCGCTAACGGGAATTCTCCCGCATGTTTTCCTGCCAACACTTCGTCCGCTGCCTGAATAATCGCATTTCCGCGATCGGCTGGCAGAAGCGTGAGATCCATGTTGACGCGGGCCGCCGCACGCTTGGTTTGCGCCAGCGCATAAATCAGCGCGCGCGGCATTTTTTCTTCAGAAATACGGAAATGTTCCAGTGACCGTTGCGTTTGTGCTCCCCATAAACGTTCCGCAGGAACATCGATTGGCCCCATTGAGTCTTTTTCACTACGCGTCGTGCTCATTACCTTTCCTCCTTAAACACAGATTCAAATAGTAGAAGACATCGAATCACATCGCTGGGCCTATTCTGACAACACTGGCTGGCCTATAACACTTATTGTGTCTACTAACACGGTCTGGCATCACGCTACATAAAACATTACCATGAAGCAAAGAAGATGCAGTGTATTCATAATCATTCAAGTAGTTAGCAGCCAATATCACAAAAATTAACAATTAATGTAATAGCAGAGAGCCGACATGCAAAAAATGCGTAATTGCGTCCAGCACTATGCCTGGGGCAGCAAACATGCCTTAACTGAGCTATACGGCATTGATAATCCTAATAATTTACCGATGGCAGAACTATGGATGGGGGCGCATCCCAAAAGTAGCTCGGCGGTTATTGATGAAAAAGGCAATGCCCGAAACCTGCACGACGTCATTGCCGAAGACGCCATAACTCATCTTGGCGCAACGGTTACGCAACATTTTGGCGAATTACCTTTTTTGTTTAAAGTCTTATGCGCAGAACAGCCGCTTTCTATTCAGGTTCACCCGAATAAATCAGCGGCAGAACAAGGCTTTGCGAAAGAGAATGCAGCGGGTATCGCACTGGATGCGGCCGAAAGAAATTACAAAGATGCCAATCACAAACCGGAATTGGTTTATGCCTTAACCCCCTTTCAAGCCATGAACGGATTCCGAGAATTATCTGAAATTGTGCACCTACTGGAGCCAGTTGCCAGTGCGCACCCGTCAATCACTGCATTTTTACAACAGCCTGACGCGAAAAACCTCGCCATGCTGTTCACCAATCTACTGAGTATGGAAGGTGAGCAAAAATCACGCGCGCTCGGCGTATTGAAAGCCGCGCTAAACAGCCAAAATGGCGAACCCTGGTCCACCATCCGCGCGATTACCCACTATTATTCCGATGACAGTGGGTTGTTTTCCCCGCTGTTGCTGAATGTGATTACACTTCAACCCGGCGAAGCCATGTTCCTGTTTGCTCAAACGCCGCATGCCTATCTGAAAGGCGTGGCATTAGAAGTCATGGCTAACTCGGATAACGTGCTGCGTGCGGGGCTAACGCCGAAATACATTGATATTCCAGAGCTGCTGGAAAATGTGGTATTTGAAGCCAAGCCCGCAAATCAATTACTGACTACGCCGCACCGACAGGGTAATGAACTGAGTTTCCCTATTCCTGTTGATGATTTTGCTTTTTCGCTGCACGAACTGAACCCGGGTCCGCAAACGCTCAGCCAAAACAGTGCCGCGATTATATTTTGTGTTGACGGCCATGCCGTCCTGCAAAAAAACGAGCAGCGACTCTCGCTACGTCCAGGAGAATCCTGCTTTATTTCCGCTAGTGAGTCACCGATAACGGTTGAGGGACAAGGGCGTCTCGCTCGCGTATTTAACCGATAACGCATTCCGTACACTGTTGTTACACGTGTATAGCGTTGAAAATTACTCGTGTATCACATTAAAAACTATCAGCGTGTCGCGTTGAAAACGCGCATTTTTTTACCAAAGGATGAATAAAAATGAAGAAGTCATTAGTCGCCGTAGGCGTTATTGTTGCTCTGGGTGCCATCTGGACTGGCGCATCCTGGTACACCGGCAAGCAGTTGGCTCAGCAGATTGATGGTTTTACCGATACGTTGAATACGCAGATTAAGCAAGCCTACCCAAATGCAGGGTTGAAAGTCGTTTATCGCGACTATCAGGGCGGCGTATTCAGCAGCACGCTAGCCTATGTATTACAGAGCGATGGCACAGCAAAAGGCACTCAGTTCCTTGCGCCTGGTGAAGAGTTGGTCTTCAACGAAACCGTCTTTCATGGCCCGTTCCCGCTGGCACAGCTCAAGAAGTTCAACTTTGCACCAGCGATGGGTTCTGTCCATACCGAGTTGGCCAATACGCCCGCCGTCAAAGCCTGGTTTGAACTGACTAAAGATAAGCCATTCTTTACAGCCGAAACCCGCGTTGCTTACAGCGGTGATACACAGTCACTCATTACGCTGGTGCCGATCGACCATCAAACGCCAGAACAGAAATTTTCCTTCAGCGGTGCGGATATCTTACTCGATATCGGGCACGACCTGCGCAGCAGCAAGATAGATACCACTATCAGCAGCGTGAAGATGGAAAGGAAAAATGCCTGGGGCCAGACAGAAAATGTTGATGTCACCGATTTCTCCATCAAAGGGACCAATCAGAAAGGCAAATTCGACCTTGATTTAGGCGATGGTGCCCTATCCCTTAAATCCATGACGTTTACCGTAGAAGGTGGCGAGCCCGTTAAACTCAACGACTTCGCTCTGCAAAGCAGCGCGACGGAAGATGACAAGAATCTGACTGGAAAAATGGCCGTAACGCTGGGATCATTAATCATCGGCGACCGCAATCTGGGCTCGGGTAACGTGAACATGTCTATTTCACAGCTTGATGGCGAAGGCACGAAACAATTCCTTACCGCCTATCAGGCAAGAATACAGAAACTGTTGCAAGACCAGAGCACGATGGATCCCGATGCTTACCAGCGCGACGTTACCATGTCTATTCTGCAATATCTGCCACAGTTGCTGAAAGGCAATCCGAGCATTGAAATCTCTCCGATCAGTTGGAAAAACAGCAAGGGCGAAGGGACGTTCACGCTAGCGCTGGATTTAACCGATCCGTTGCAGAGCACAGATAAAACCATTGACGCGGCGGTATCGGATGAAGAAAAAATTATTCGTCAGTCGGTCAAAAAACTCGATGCGAAGTTGAATGTCCCGCTGGAGGTGCTGGCAGAGTTAATGATACAAGCAGGGCCGAAACCAACGAACGATAAAGAGCAAAAGCAGGCGACAGAAATGGCGCAGCAGCAAGCTAAGATGATGGCGGATATTGGCCAAATGAACCAGTTGAGCGTCACAAAGGACAATGCCATTACCAGCTCACTGCATTACGCTGACGGTCAAATTGATTTCAACGGTAATAAAATACCGCTAGCTGACTTCATCGCACCTTATTTCTCCGTTCCCACGGAAGAAGGTGAAGAATCTCAGCCTGGGGCACAAGAAGAACCCGTTACGCCACCGGTACAATAAGCCAGTACTCGGTAGTCTGACGCGCTAAAACACACGGTGGCCGCCCTTGCAGCCACCGTTTTTCTGTCCTACCTCTTCTGCTTGATATTGAGACAACATCATGCCCGCGTTGAAATCCTTCATGGAGGCCCATCAGGTCGCGATCTATTTTTTTGCCGTGATAGCGGCGGTGACAGCCGCCCTAGTGCTACCAGAAACGGAACAGTTGGATGTCGTGATTAATCCCGCGCTGGCGCTAATGCTGTTTGTCACGTTCCTGCAAGTTCCGCTGACCACGATCGGAAAAAGCCTCACCCAGGTGAGATTCATCGGCGCACTGATCGTTGCCAATTTCATCGTGATCCCTTTGCTGGTCGCGGTGATGTTACCCTTTCTCCCTGCTGAACCGCTGTTGAAACTGGGCATTCTATTGGTGTTACTCGCACCCTGTATTGACTACGTGGTGACATTCGCGCATCTGGGGCGCGCCGATGCCACCCGCCTGTTGGCCGCTACACCCATACTATTGATGCTGCAAATGCTGGCGTTGCCCTTCTACCTGACGCTATTTCTCGGCCATGATGCCGCAGGGCTTATCGTCTTCGCCCCCTTTATCGATGCATTTATCTGGCTGATTGTCGTGCCTTTAGCGCTAGCGGCCCTTCTGCAATGGCTCGCGCCACGTCAGCTTACGATAGCGACATTGACGGAGGTATTGGGCTACCTGCCTGTTCCGGCTACCGCATTGGTGCTGTTTATCGTGGTGGCGGCGGTCATTCCACCGTTACGCGCCACCTGGGCTTCGGTTTTACTCGTCGTGCCGTTTTATCTGCTTTTTGCACTGTTGGCACCGTTGCTCGGTTGGTTCACTGGACGCGTGTTCCGGTTGGATTCAGCCAGCGGGCGAGCGGTGGCGTTTAGCGCCAGTACGCGTAATTCGTTGGTTATTCTGCCGTTGGCGTTGGCAATACCGGGGGCGTTGCCGCTACTTCCGGCCGTGATTGTCAGCCAAACGTTGGTGGAGTTACTCAGCGAACTCATCTATATCCGGGCTATCCCTACGTTGAACGCCCCTATAACAGGACAAAAAAGACAATAACGAAGGGATATTGCGCAACGATCGTCCAAAATGCTTGAGTTTTAGCGGTAACAATTAGCTATTTACCACGATTTCTTTTTATACTTTGTCGCACGAAAAACAGTAATCAGATAATAACATTATGATTGATTCACTCCTGCCATTGACGGACATCCACCGCCATTTGGATGGCAATATCCGTGCCCAGAGTATCCTGGAACTCGGACGCCAGTTCAATATTGCGTTACCAGCCAACGATCTTGAGGCTCTTCGCCCTCATGTTCAGATCACTAAAAACGAGCCAGACTTATTGAGCTTTTTACAAAAGCTCGACTGGGGTGTGGCCGTGCTCGGTTCGCTAGACGCCTGTCGCCGTGTCGCTTACGAGAATGTTGAAGACGCCATGAAAGCCGGGCTGGACTACGCCGAGCTGCGCTTCTCTCCCTACTATATGGCGATGAATCATAAGCTGCCGATTGCCGGCGTTGTTGAAGCGGTGATCGACGGTATTACCGCAGGCAGTCGTGATTTCGATACCGACATTCGCCTGATTGGTATTATGAGCCGGACATTCGGCACCGAGGCCTGCCAGCAAGAACTGGATGCGTTGTTATCCCAACGCGATCGCATCGTGGCACTCGATCTGGCAGGTGATGAACTGGGGCACCCAGGTGCGCTGTTTACTTCTCACTTCCAACAAGCCCGCGATGCTGGCTGGCACATCACCGTTCACGCAGGGGAAGCCGCCGGGCCGGAAAGTATTTGGCAGGCGATTAATCATCTGGGCGCAGAGCGCATCGGGCATGGCGTTACTGCGATTATCGATCCTCATTTGATGACGCACATGGCAGAGAATGGAATTGGTATTGAATCCTGTCTGACCTCCAACATCCAAACCAGTACAGTAGAATCACTGGATAAACATCCGTTGATCCACTTCCTGCGTTACGGCATTCCAGCCACCATCAACACAGACGACCCTGCGGTTCAAGGCATTGAAATCCGCCATGAGTATGAAGTTGCAGCCCCTCTTGCTGGCCTGACGGCGGTTGAAACCCGTAAAGCGCAGGAAAATGGCCTGAACATTGCGTTTATCAGCGAGCAGGAAAAGCAGCAGTTGCGCGAAAAGGTTCTGCGCAAACGCGGTTCTGCCTGATAACAGTAACCTCATGTCATGCAGTCACTTCTGTCTACCGCATACAAAAAACGGCTAACTCTCGTTAGCCGTTTGGTTCGAATTTATTACAGTAGATGACTCAATCCTTCGGCGTTGCCGACGAATGGTGTGAGCTGATCAACCACTGTTTTCCGTCCCAGATGTAGGTGTAAGTAAAGCGCGCCTTGGCTTCACTTCCATCACCGAATGTGAAAGTGTAGGTTCCGGTGTCAACGGCGTCATTACAGCCAAGACGGATCGTGCGGGTGTCAATTTTCCCAACTGGCTTTTTCGCTAGAAAATGCTCGAAGTAATCAATACGCTCCGCGTCATTCGTGCGCGGTTTACCCGATAATGTCGGTAACAGCACAGCATCTGATGCATAATTTTTATCAACTTTCTTCGCATCACCGGTTTGCAACGAGGCATTCCAGCGGTCAAATAACGATGCAATCTGTTTTTGATCGGTTTTCACACAATCCACATGCTGAGCTGCCTGCACAGATGCAGAAGCCAACGTCCCTAGCATTGCTAAAGTTAACACCGTTTTTTTTAACATATTCCCTCGATCTCAAAGACTCATTATCATCAACTGTGCCCTGCTCTCGACAACGAATGTCGATGAGCCAGCATTGTTATAACGTACCAGATCGAGAAAGTGATACACTTTTGAAACTATCACTGTAATAGATTATTTAAACCATTTCTAAATAGTTACAGATGACGACATCCCAGGCCGTGCGAGAGGGCTAAAGCTCAATCATACGGAAACAGAAGGCCGAATGGCATACTCGCGCTCATTCGGCTAGCCAGGCGGACTTAAGCCACCTGGCTCAGGTTTTTCATTGCCCTCCGGGGCTTAGCTCAGTACGCCACAGAACTGGCCAATAGGCCTGATCCAGTCCCATACAAACGTTCATTTGGGCTGCACGCAGTAGCGTGAAACTATTGCCGTTATAGCGCCAGCGCAGCGAGGTGCCACAGCCTCCCATACCCATCGCAAGCGTATAGCTGCTCAGCTCACCAGTGGCAGGGTTAAATTCGACATAACCATGGGGCAGCATATACGGCAGACGTGGCACCTCGGCAATCTGCGCCGGACGCGCTTGTTCAGGGTGGTTCAAGGGGGTCTGATAAATACGGTAGGCACAGTTGTATGCCCCACAGCCCGTTTCGATGATTACCAGCGCTTGATCTTCGCTCAAAGCGAATGTTTCTGCTTTTGGCGGAATGCCTTCAACCAAATCCGTCTGCCAATCCTTACGAGTTGCAACAATCACCGCATCCGCTATCTCTTTTGCCCTTCCCTGGGTCAGGGCAGCGGGTGTATACCCATTCGGCAACGGCGGTACGGCAGGCGGTTGCGGCACACTGCTACCAGGCACTTGCCCCTTGGCGATCAATGCGTCCTGTGTGCCAACCCGCCCCTGAACCGAATCCATCAACAAAAGAGACGCGCTCATCCCGTTCAGCGAGGCGACGGAGGTACCGCCCTCGATGGGCAATATCAATTCATACCCGTTACGCAATTCTTCGATCAGGGACTTAGCGTCTGTTCCGGTCAGCGCGAAAACCTCGGGGACATCGCCTTCTTTCAGTTCGCCAGGCCCAAATCGATTTTTTATCGGTTTGCCATCGAGCGTTGGTTGGCCACGGGTGGCGTTGTAGCTAAACACGCCTATCCGCAAGGCGCCCTGCGGGCCGGCTTTACGCGTTACACGTAGGCTGAAAGTCAGGATACCGACGTCGTCGCGTACTGGGACGGCACCGATGGCAGTGCATTCTCGTGTGTTATCACAGCCAATAATCCAGTCCTTGATGTCAAGATCCAAGGGGACGTCTTCAGCGGCGTTGACGCTGCTAATGCCTACGGCCATAAGGAATATGAGGGTGTATCGAATCACAAACGGACTCCTGTAGGACCAGCAAAAGTCTTAGAACCGGTTCGGTTTGTCTGAACAGTTTCAGGCATGTTGTTAAGCAGATTTCTGCCTCGATTATGCTGCATCCCTCTTTGGTGTCAGCGCGTTGAAGTCAGCGTGATCCGGCGTCTGCCGGTCAAGGGATTGTCCGCACCGAGCGAAAACAGCGCTGAGTATCAGGCGTTATCCACGTGTAATTACTTCCACGGCTGATTTTTACGCCCCTCGCTTTATATCGCGAGGGATCGATAATATCTTACTGATGAGACGTATCTTGTTCTTTAGTTAGCCGTTTGGCATAACGCTGTGCCAGCGCGGCGCACACCATCAATTGAATTTGATGGAAGATCATTAACGGCAGCACCATCGCGCCAACAGCGGCCGCAGGAAACAGCACGTTTGCCATCGGAATCCCATTCGCCAGGCTCTTTTTCGACCCACAGAAGACAATGGTGATTTCATCCGCGGTATTAAAGCCCAACTTGCGCGCAGCCAGCGTATTCACCACCAGCACAATGGTTAACAGCACCATCGAACAACCAACCACAGCCAGCAGCGACCAGCCGTTGATCTGTCCCCAAATGCCCTCAACCACTGCCTCACTAAAGGCGACATACACCACCAAAAGAATCGATGACCGGTCAGTAATATTAATCAGTTTACGGTGGCGTTCGACCCACTTGGCAATCAATGGACGAGACAAATGCCCAATGACGAAAGGCACCATCAATTGCATGATGATGGAACCAATAGCATGCAGCGTATCCGTTTCGCCCCCCTGCGTTTGCATCAGTAAACCGACCAGAATCGGCGAGAGGAACACACCCAAAATGCTGGATGCAGACGCACTACAGATTGCCGCTGCCACATTACCACCAGCCATGGAGGTATATGCTATCGCCGACTGCACCGTCGCCGGTAGCGCGCACAGATAGAGGAAACCGAGGTATAAAGTTGGCGTCAGCACAATCGGTGACAGCAGACTCATGCCCATTCCCAGCAGCGGAAATAAAATAAACGTGCTGGCAAACACCACTAAATGCAAACGCCAGTGCCCCATTCCGGTAGTAATCGCTTCACGTGAGAGCTTCGCACCGTGCATAAAGAACAACAGAGCAATCGCCGCCGTTGTCAGGTACTCAAAGAAAACCTTCACGGTGCCTTCAGCAGGAAGAATCGACGCCGTCACCACGACCAAAATCAAAACCAATAAAAACTTATCAATGCGTAACCGTTGTAACCACCCCATGCCTGACACCTTTCCCCTAGCCTGTTATCAGCCCAATTAACACCCTAACAATACGGGCGATCCTAAGATCGCCCGTTTAAACAAACCGTTAACTATCTGGAATAAAACGCAGTAAATCTAGCTATTTTTCAGCGTAACAGCTTTTTTCTGCTCATAGGAGAGCAATCCCAGCTCGATCAGTTCCATCACCTGAATGGCCTGATGCACGCTGACAGGGTTTTCGCCTTTGCCCAGCAGCGCATCACGTATTGCCGCGTAGTACGCCGGATAGTTACCTGGGATCGTTGTAATAGTTTGCTCTGCCGTGATGCCATCGCGAGACAGCGTCAGCACGCCATCACGCTTATCCTGCCCCCAATCAGCTAGCGGCGGACGTTCACCTGCTTTCAGACGATCTTCCTGTGGGTCGAGATCATATTTTACAAAACTGCCGCGCGTGCCATGCACGGTATAACGTGCGGAGGCTGCCGCCGCCAGCATACTGGCATGCAACACCACCCGGCGCTGCGGATAAATCAGCGTCGCGTGGAAATAATCTATTGCCTTACTCCCAGGCCTCAACCGTGCCATATCTACCTGAATTGCCACCGGCAAGCCAAACAGATCCAGAGCTTGATCCAGCAAGTGCGGCCCAAGATCGTACCAAATCCCACTACCTTCACTGCCGTCTTCGCGCCAGCGTTGGCGAACCTCGGGGCGGAAACGATCGAAATGCGATTCCATATACACCACATTTCCCAGCGTTCCCGCTGACAGTAGCTGTTTCAACGTCAGAAAGTCGCTATCCCAACGGCGGTTATGGAAAACAGAAAGCATTTTTCCGACACGCTCGGCAATCGCGCCCAGCTCGTATGCGTGTGACAACGTCACGGTAAAAGGTTTATCGACGACGACATGCTTGCCTGCTTCCAGCGCCAGTTTCGCCAGCGGGAAGTGCGTGTCATTAGGGGTAGGGATAACAATGAGGTCAATATCGGGATCGTTAAACAACGCCTGCGGATCTTTCTCAACCCGTAAATTAGCCCAATCCGCATGCACTTTTTCAGCATTGCTGCTGGACACGGCCACCAGCTCCATCCCTGCCGTACCTGCAATTAACGGCGCGTGGAACGTCTTACTGGCATAACCGTAGCCCAGTAGCCCAACACGAACGGTCTCACTCATGACGATTCCCCTTAGCGTATTTTGACTTTGTGATTTCTCATTCAGTATATACCCGTCACCCGCTAGATTGCAGAGAGGGATCGCCGCCAGGGGAATCTAGCGCGTTTTTATGTTCGTTAACCGCTCACAGCATGAGGTATCTGCTCTCCCCACGCGACGGGCAGCGTTTTGGCTGCAGGATAATTAATTTCGCTGCTGCGGCGACGAAAATCGCTGGGGCTAACGCCGACCCGCTTGCGGAACACGCGTGAGAAATAGAGCTGATCGTCATACCCCACTACGCGACCAATATTGGCGATGGATTCCTGCGTCGTCTGCAATAACAGCTTGGCGCGGATCACGCGCTGATCTTCACGCCAGCGCAAAATGTTAATACCGACCTGTTCGCGGAACAAATGTGCCAGCCGTGACGGCGATAGGCAAACGTGCCGCGCCACTTCGTCAATACGCAGCTCTCCGGCCAGATTGCTGGTAATGAACTGGCAGGCTTCTATCACGCGCGGGTCCATGATCTTCTGTGGGCTCTGTGGATCTTCTTCCATCGCTCTGAGCAACAACCGTTCCAGCAGATTCATACCCAGTTCTTCTGAGAAGCGTCGCCCGGAACGCTGCGTCTGCTCGATATTGGCAAACAGCCTGTCGAATTCCAGCAGCAGTTGATTATTCGGCAAACTCATGCGCCCAATCCCGCTACTTTTGGTGTGCCACTCCAGCCAGTCTGCCCAATAGGCGCGGGGTCGGAAATAGACCCAGCGGTGATACCAGCAGTCGCTGCTCGGTGAACGCCCATAAAAATGCGTCGATTTCGGCGGAAACAACAGTAGATCGCCGGGATTACAGAAAAAAGTTTCATCACCATCAAAAATCTGACCCTGTCCTTTCATGGTGAGATTGATGATGTAGCCTTTCATGCCGTCAGGGCGATCGATAAAGAAATCGAGTGGCCCTTCTGCCAGAATCGGCGTCAGACCTGCAACGAGGTAAGCGTTGAACGAATATCCCGGCAACAGTGGATTAGGCTGAGACTCATGCGCCATACGGTGATACATCAGGCCTCCGGTATACGCTAGTAATGATAGGACGCGGCAGCGTGTGACTCGCCTGCCGCATGGGCATTTATACCGTTTTCTTCGCCAGTTGTTTGTAGCGGTCGAAGATAACCGCCGCCAGCAGAATCAGACCACGCACCACATACTGAGAGAACGGAGAGATGTTTAGCAGGTTCATCGCGTTCTCTACCGTACCTAGAATCAGCACGCCGGCCACCACATAAGAAATTTTACCGATCCCGCCTTTTAGCGATACGCCGCCCAGCACACAGGCGGAAATAACGATCAGTTCATAACCGATGGACGTCATCGGCTGGCCGCTGGTCATGCGCGAGGCCAGAATGATCCCTGCCGCGGCGGAGACCAGACCGGATAAGGCGAAAATGATGATCTTGGTACGTACAACCGGCACGCCGGCCAAACGCGCAGCCTCTTCATTACCCCCAATCGCCAGCGTATTGCGGCCAAACGTGGTTTTGTTCAGCAACAGGCCAAACAGGATCATACAGCCGATGGTGATCCAGATTGGCGCAGGCAAACCCAGCCAGTTGGCATAGCCCAGTTCAAAGAAGCGCTCATCTTCAATCCCTACCGCTTTACCATCGGAAATGATGTACGCCAGGCCACGCGCAATCTGCATCGTCGCCAATGTTGTAATCAGCGCGTTGATCTTCAAGCGGGCAATCACGAAACCGTTAAGCAAACCAAACGCCACACCCAGCAGCAGCCCGGCACCGACGCCGATCCACAGGCTTTCACTGATATTAATCACCACCGCCGTCGCAACCCCAGCGCAGGCGATAATCGAAGCTACCGACAGATCAAAATCACCAGAGGCCAGGCAGAACAGCATCCCGCAGGCCACCATGCCGGACATGGAGATCGCTAACCCCAACCCTTTCATGTTGATAAATGAGGCAAAGTTGGGGACAAAAATCGCACAGCCAAGAAACAGCACGGCAAAAACCACCAGCATGCCGTAGTTATCCCAAATGCGGGACATTCCCATGCCATTTTTCTTCTTTTCTGAGGTTGCAGACGTAACCGTTGACATTATTTTGCTCCTTCGCGGTCAGGCAACCGCAGATTCGATATCGGGGGTTCGTAACATAGCCAGACTGAGCACTTTCTGCTCCGTGGCATCGCCATGCCGCAGTTCACCGGAGATGGCGCCTTCACGCATGACGATAATCCGATCGGCCAGTCCAAGCACTTCTGGTAAATCGCTGGAGGCAAATAGCACCGCGATCCCCTGATTCGCTAGTTCATAGATAACATGATAAATTTCGTGCTTCGCACCGACATCGATGCCGCGCGTGGGCTCATCGAGCAAAATGACTTTCATCTCTTCTGACAGCCAGCGGCCAAGAATGGCTTTCTGCTGGTTTCCGCCGGAAAGATTCATAATCAGTTGTTCAGCGGATGGCGTTTTGATATTCAACGCGCCAATGCGCTGCAAGGCGTTATCCACTTCCCACTGATTATTAATAATAAATCCAGCTTTCAGGCTCTTACGTCTTGCACTGATATTGATGTTGTCTCGCACCGAGTGTACCGGAATAATACCGTCCGCCTTGCGATCCTCAGGACAGAGCATCACACCTTGGCGAATAGCATCAATGGGGGAATTCACCACCAGCGGTTTCCCATCCAGCAGCACCTGACCGCTGGTGATTTTGGTCGCGCCAAACAGCCCTTTCATCAGTTCGCTGCGCCCTGCACCCACCAGACCAAATAGCCCGACAATTTCCCCCTGCTTCACGTTCAGGGAAATCGTAGATTTCACGCCCGGCGCTTTTACGTCTTTCAGCGTCAAACGTTCTTCGCCGTGCGGACGCGGCGCGTAGCCATAGATATCCCCCAAGTTACGCCCTACCATCGCCTGTACCAGCGATTCATGGTTCACCTGCTGCATATCGTCAAACGTGCGCACATAGCGGCCATCTTTAAACACGGTAATGGCATCGCTCAGTGCAAAAATTTCTTCCATCCGGTGTGAAACGTACAAAATGATCCGGCCTTCACTGCGCAATTCCGTAATTACGCGAAAGAGTTGCTCGATTTCACGGGCAGACAGCGAGCTGGTCGGTTCATCAAAAGCGATAATCTTGGCATTACGCGCCAATGCCTTGGCGATTTCCACCATTTGCCACTGCCCGATCGACAGGTATTTCAGCGGAGTATCAGGATCGATATCCAATCCCAGATGCTGTAATTGCAGTTTGGCTTCATAGCGCAACAGCGAATAATTCACCATGCCGTATTTATGCGGCAGTTGGCCCAGATAGATGTTCTCGGCGACCGTCATTTCCGGCACCAAATGCAGTTCCTGATAAATGATGGCAACACCCGCATTCAGGGCATCCATCGTATTACTAAACTGCACAGGCTTACCCTGAATGTGGATTTCGCCCGCTGACGGTGCATAGTTGCCGCTCAGGATTTTTAACAGCGTCGACTTGCCCGCCCCGTTTTCCCCCATCAATGCATGGATTTGGCCGGCATGGCAGGAAAAGCTGATATCCGAAAGCGCCTTAACACCGGGAAATTCTTTACCAATCCCATGAAACGACAAATAGGGTGACTGTGCTGTCATGTCTGTTTCCTCATAACGATGCAGGTAGAGCGCGGATAACCTCGACCAGCGTCATGCTGGCCGGCGTTATCCGCGTCTTTACGAAATCAGGCGTGATTACATCAGGCCTTTTTTCTCCAGTTCGACCTTAAAGTTGTCACGAGTGATCAGCACCACGTCGGTCACTTCGGTGAATTTCTCCGGTTCGACGCCTTTGGTGACCCAGTCATTCAGCATCTGGATACTCTTATAACCGTGAATATCCGGACTTGGCAGCAGTGAGCCAAAGAAGCCCGTTGCCTGACCTTTAGACAGTTCGCTCACCGCATCCACGCCGTTGATACCGATACCAATGACGTTAGCCGCTTTAAAGCCCTGTCCTTCCGTCGCACGAACGCCACCCAGTACGGTGTTGTCGTTCATACCGATAATCAGCCAGTTTTTCACGCCAGGATGCTGAACCAGCATGGAGTTAGCAGCGTCAAACGCACCGGGGATATCGTTGGATTTGGTCGGTACTCGATAGATCTGTTTTTCAGGGAAGCCAGCAACTTTCAGCGCATCCATGGAGCCAGAGGTACGGCGACGCGCGGTGTCCAGCTCATCAGCCGTAATCGCCATCACCGCCGTTTCATCCACTTTCCAGCCACGGTTGTTCATCTCTTTATACAGTTCCTGCCCCTGACGCTCGCCAATTTTGGTGGCTGCCATCATCACCAACGGCACCGTGTCCATCGGTTGGCCTTTGGCATTCACGAACTGGTCGTCAACCGCAATAACCTTAAGATTGTAGCTACGTGCTTTGGCAATAATGGCCGGCCCCAATTTCGGGTCTGGGGTACAGATAACAAACCCTTTCGCCCCACTGGCCGCCAGGCTATCAATCGCGTTCAGGGTTTTTTCCCCATCAGGCACCGCAATTTTTATCACATCAAAACCGAGATCTTTTCCTGCCTTATCAGCGAATTTCCATTCGGTCTGGAACCAGGGTTCTTCCGGCTGCTTAACCAAAAACCCCAGCTTTAAGTTCTCTGCCATAGCTGATTGTGACATAACGGCGGCTAACCCGATTGCTGCCAGCGCCTTAGTGAATTTATGCATGATGTTCTCCGGTGTAATTATCTTTTCATTCGCCAGCGACGCTGAAGCGAGTTCGAGTTCCTGGTAAGGGTATTTCCGGTCTGGATAAAGGAAAAACACAGGCTTAGCGCGATTCCTTTACTCAGTAGCATTCAGACGCTTTATGTTTTAGCCGTTATTACCGGTGAGAATATAGAGCGCTATCACAGTCCGGAACAATGACAGGTTTGTGCATACATTTAGCAAATTTAACCAATCATTAACCTTTGACCGGCTTCACAAAATGGCTGCTAGTGACAGAAAAATACATACTTCCAGCTAACCGCTCCTAACCGCCTCTCGTTATCCCTGCCTATCGTAAACACCAACGATCTGGGATTAATGAGGAGCAAAGCATGAGCGCGGGCGCTATTACGATTGGTCTCGACTTCGGCAGTGATTCGGTACGCGCCTTAGCCGTTGACTGCCAAAGCGGGAAAGAGCTGGAAACAGAAGTGGTCTACTACCCTCGCTGGCGTGAGGGTAAATATTGTCAGCCTGCCAACAACCAGTTCCGACACCACCCGCTGGACTATATCGAATCGCTGGAACAGGCGATTAAGGTGGTGGTTTCCCGTCTGACGAACGAACAACGGCAGAGCATCATCGGTATTGGCGTGGATTCAACCGGGTCAACGCCCGCGCCGATTGATGAACAAGGCCAGATACTGGCGCTGCGTCCCGAGTTTGCTAACAACCCCAATGCGATGTTCGTGCTGTGGAAAGATCACACGGCAATAGAAGAAGCGGATGCCATTAATGCATTGTGCCGCAGCGGTCAGTTCCCCGATTACACCCGCTATATCGGTGGCGTTTACTCATCCGAATGGTTCTGGGCCAAAATCCTGCATGTCTCGCGTGAAGATGCGGCAGTGCGTCAGGCGGCCGTTTCCTGGATAGAACTGTGCGACTGGGTACCCGCCCTGCTTTCCGGTACGCAAGCGCCTGCCGATATTCGTCGTGGCCGATGCAGCGCCGGACATAAATCACTCTGGCACCCGAGCTGGGGTGGACTACCGCCGAAAGATTTTCTACACGCGCTCGATCCCTGCCTGACCGAGACATTGCAGTACCCGCTGTTTACCGATACCTGGACCGCCGAACAGCCGGTCGGCACCATTACCGCCGAGTGGGCACAGCGGCTCGGTATTCCTGAAACCGTCATCCTTGCGGGTGGCGCGTTTGACTGCCACGTCGGCACCGTCGGCGCGGGCGCACAGCCTTATACGCTGGTCAAAGTAATTGGTACCTCCACCTGCGATATTCTGATCGCCGACGAAGAACGCATTGCCGACCGCACCATCGCTGGGATCTGTGGACAAGTCGATGGCAGCGTCGTCCCCGGCTATATCGGCCTCGAAGCTGGGCAGTCCGCCTTCGGCGATATGTACGCCTGGTTTGGTAGGCTGCTGGGCTGGTCGTTACAGGAAGCGGCAAAAGATCATCCTGAACTCAAAACGTCACTGCAGGCGATGGAAGCCAAGCTGCTGGAGCGACTCACCCATAACTGGGCGGAAAACCCCTCGCTGGATCACCTGCCTATCGTGCTGGACTGGTTTAACGGCCGCAGAACGCCGTTCGCCAACCAGCGCTTAAAAGGTGTGATTACCGATCTGAATCTGGGCACCGATGCCCCTACGCTATTTGGCGGTTTCATTGCCGCTACCGCCTTTGGCGCACGCGCGATTATGGAATGCTTTGAAGATCAGGGCGTTCCTGTCGAGAACGTGCTGGCACTGGGCGGCATCGCGCGGAAATCTCCCGTCATCATGCAGGTGTGTACCGACGTAATGAATCGTCCCTTGCAGATCGTCGCGTCCGATCAGTGCTGTGCGCTCGGCGCGGCGATCTTTGCCGCCGTCGCCGCTGGCGTTCACGGCGATATCCCAACCGCACAACAGCATATGGCCAGCGGCATAGAGCGCACCTTAATGCCAGACAGCCAGCGCGTCGCACGTTATCAGCAGCTTTATGAACGCTATCAGCAGTGGTGCCACCTCGCGGAACCGGCTTATAGCCCAACGTCTACGGCAAAAAACTAATTTTATCCCTCGGGGGATCACGTACAGGAGTCATCATGGATCATTTTAAGCAGCTTGAAGTCTGGTTCGTCATCGGTAGCCAGCATCTCTATGGGCCGGAAACGTTACGTCAGGTAAAAGAGAACGCGGAAAACGTCGTCGCGGGTTTAAATCAACAGGCCAATCTGCCGGTTAAGTTGGTGCTGAAGCCGCTGGTGAAAACACCGGATGAAATTCTGGCACTGTGTCGTGATGCCAACTATCAGGATAACTGCATCGGCCTGCTAACCTGGCTGCATACCTTCTCTCCGGCAAAAATGTGGATTGGCGGCCTGAGCGTGCTCAGCAAACCGCTGCTGCAATTCCATACCCAGTTCAATGCCGAAGTGCCGTGGGATACCATGGACATGGATTTCATGAATCTGAATCAGACGGCACACGGCGGGCGTGAATTTGGCTTCATCGGTGCCCGGATGCGGCAGGCGCATCAGGTGGTGGTTGGTCACTGGCAGGATAAGAATGCCCATGCCCGCATCGGTAAATGGATGCGAGTTGCAGCCGCGCTTCAGGAAAGCAAACAGTTGAAGGTCGCGCGCTTTGGCGACAACATGCGTGAAGTCGCCGTCACCGAAGGCGATAAAGTCGGCGCACAGATTCAGTTCGGTTACTCCGTCAGCGCCTGGGGGCTGGGCGATTTAACCGCCGTTGTCGATGCCGTCTCCAAAGGCGATATTGATGCGCTGGTCGAAGAATACGAAGCCAGCTATCAGTTGACAGACGCCGTGAAACTCAGCGGGGCTAACCGCCAAAACCTACTGGATGCTGCCCAGATCGAACTCGGGATGAAACGCTTTCTGGAACAAGGCGGCTATCACGCGTTCACCACCGATTTTGAAAACCTGTACGGCTTGAAACAACTACCGGGTCTGGCAGTACAACGCCTGATGCAGCAAGGATACGGTTTCGGCGGTGAAGGCGACTGGAAAACCGCCGCGCTGCTGCGCATCATGAAAGTGATGGCCAGCGGTTTGTCGGGCGGTACATCCTTCATGGAGGACTACACCTATAACTTCCAGAATGGTAACGATCTGGTCGTTGGTTCCCACATGCTGGAAGTGTGCCCGACGATTGCGAAAGAGCAGAAGCCGATTCTGGATGCGCAGCACCTTGGCATTGGTGGAAAAGCCGACCCCGCCCGTTTGATTTTCTCCACGCCAGCCGGACCGTCTCTCAACGCCAGCGTGATCGACATGGGCGACCGTTTCAGAATGTTGGTTAATCTGGTCGATACCATCGAGCAGCCACGTCCATTGCCAAAATTGCCGGTTGCTCGCGCCATCTGGAAAGCGCAACCGTCGCTGGAAGTGGCGGCCGAAGCTTGGATCCTGGCGGGTGGTGCGCATCATACCGTCTTTAGTCAGGCGTTGGATCTCGACCACATGCGGCTCTACGCAGAGATGCAAAACATTGAACTGCTGGTGATCGACAACGAAACCCGACTCCACGAGTTCAAAGATGCGCTACGCTGGAACGAGGTGTATTACAAACTTTGTAGCCGTTAATTTCACGCATCGGAGCAGATTGTCTATGGATCTTTCATCCGTACACAATCTGCTCCTTTATAGGCATTAATCGTTCCGACGCTCCGATAGGCCATTCCCCGTAGCCTTAAAAGCCGCCTTATTTTTCTGTCAATCCGTTATTTTTTATTTCCACTCGTTTGTTATTGAAAAATAAGCGTACTTTTTACATCACCCTCTGGACAGACTTTCTTGCTTGAATATACTTAGTCATCTCAACCACATAACTATTAGACCAATTCACCATGACCGTTCATGACTATTTGCTCAAATTCAGAAAAGTCAGCTCAACAGAAAGTCTGGAAAAACTCTTTGATCACCTCAATTACTCTCTGACAGATAGTCAGGAAATCATCAACATGTATCGTGCTGCCGATCACCGCCGGGCTGAATTAGCCTCCGGCGGGCGCTTATTCGATGTCGGCTGCGTGCCAAAATCCGTCTGGCGTTATGTGCTGTAGCGATAAATTGTTATCTGCGAAAAAAAGAATAATTATGCAATAATTTCCTTCCGGGCTATGGCTCAGAACGCACCACATGTTGCTGTTTGATAGCCCGGCATTTCTCTTATTCAGAGAACCTGACCTTCCGCTCCTTGAAGAGGACGGCGATAACCCTACTTTGGGTATGTTGTCGAAACCCCAACAATACCTGATAATAGTCCGGTTTTGTTTTGTAGGCACCGTAATGACCGAATACGCATTGCTCTTTGTTAGCATCCTTCTGGTAAATAATTTCGTCTTAGTGAAGTTTCTTGGGCTGTGCCCTTTTATGGGCGTGTCCAAAAAGCTGGAGACGGCGATTGGCATGGGCATGGCGACCACGTTTGTGATGACGCTAGGCTCCATGTTTTCCTGGCTGGTCAACGAATTTATCCTCGTTCCGCTCGATATTCTCTATTTACGCACCATGGCTTTTATTCTGGTGCTCGCCGTGGTGGTGCAGTTCTCCGAGATGTTCGTGCGCAAAGTCAGCCCTGAGCTATATCGTCTGCTGGGGATTTTCCTGCCGCTGATCACTACCAACTGTGCCGTGCTTGGCGTTGTCTTGCTCAACATCAACCTGTCACACGGTTTCCTGCAATCAACGATTTATGGTTTCGGCGGTGCTGCGGGCTTCTCACTGGTGATGGTGCTCTTCGCCGCCATCCGCGAGCGCCTCGCCGTGTCGGACATTCCCGCACCGTTCCGAGGCTCTTCTATCGCGCTGATCACCGCGGGCCTGATGTCGCTGGCATTTATGGGCTTTACCGGATTGGTGAAATTCTGATGACCGCTATCTGGATCGCTATTGCGGCATTAAGCGCACTCGCGCTGGCATTCGGTTTGGTGCTTGGCTACGCCTCACGTCGTTTTGAAGTTGAAAACGATCCGATCGTGGAAGAAGTGGAAGCGATGCTGCCACAAAGTCAGTGCGGCCAGTGCGGCTATCCCGGCTGTCGCCCTTACGCCGAAGCGGTCGCGCTGAATGGCGAAAGTATTAATAAATGCGGCCCCGGCGGCGAAGCGATGATGCTGAAGCTGGCTGAAAAGCTCAACATTGACCCGCAGCCGTTGGAAGGCGATGCTGAGATCCAAGCTCCCGCGCGTCATGTTGCCTGGATCGATGAGAGCAACTGCATCGGTTGTACCAAGTGTATTCAGGCGTGCCCGGTTGATGCCATCATCGGCAGTACCAAAGCGGTACACACCGTCGTCAGCGATTTATGCACCGGTTGCGATCTCTGCGTTTCCCCTTGCCCTACGGACTGTATCGAATTACGTCCCATCGCTCCGACTCCCGCTAACTGGAAATGGGATCTCGATACGATTCCAGTACGCGTTATTCAAGTAGAACGACATGCTTAAGCTGTTTTCCGCCTTTAGAAAAGACAGGATCTGGGATTTCGACGGAGGTATTCATCCGCCAGAAATGAAGACGCAGTCCAGCCAGACGCCACTGCGCCAGATTCCGTTACCAGAACAGTTCATTATTCCGCTCAAGCAGCATCTCGGGCCGGAAGGCGAAATCTGTGTCAGTGTCGGTGAGAAGGTGCTGCGCGGCCAGCCGCTGACGCGGGGAAAAGGCCGTACACTGCCCGTCCATGCACCGACATCGGGAACGGTGAACGCGATCCGCCAGCACACCACGGCGCATCCTTCTGGCCTGACCGAACTCAGTATCATTATCGTGCCGGATGGCGAAGATCGCTGGTGCGAGCGCCAGACCTATGCGGATTACCGTGCGCAGAGTGCCGATACCCTGCTTGCCCACCTGCATCAGGCGGGCATTGCGGGTTTGGGTGGTGCAGGCTTCCCGACCGCCGCCAAATTACAAGGCGGGATGCGCGGGATTGAAACCCTGATTATCAACGGCGCAGAATGTGAACCCTACATCACCGCCGACGATCGACTCATGCAGGAATGTGCCGAGGAGATTATTCAGGGCGTCGAGATCCTGTCGTTCCTGTTGCAGCCGAAACGTATTCTGATCGGAATCGAAGATAACAAGCCGGAAGCCATCAGCGCCCTGCGTCTAGCCTTGGGCAAACGCAGTGACATGCAGTTGCGTGTCATCCCCACTAAGTATCCATCAGGTGGTGCCAAGCAGCTCACCAAAATTTTGACCGGCAAAGAAGTCCCATTCGGTAAACACTCCGCCACAATTGGCGTGTTAATGCAAAACGTCGGCACGGCGTTCGCCATAAAACGCGCGGTGATCGACGGCGAGCCGCTCACCGAGCGTGTGGTAACGCTGACCGGTGAAGCCTTGCGTCAGCCTGGTAATGTGTGGGCACGATTGGGGACACCGGTACGCCACCTGCTCAAACAGGGTGGTTTCCATGTGAATAAGCAGCCGATGGTGGTAATGGGTGGCCCGCTGATGGGCTTTACGCTGCCGTCGCTGGATGTCCCTATCGTCAAAATCAGCAACTGCCTGCTCGCGCCATCACATTCGGAAATGGAGCCTGTTGCCGAAGAACAATCTTGTATTCGCTGTAGCAAATGTGCCGATGCCTGCCCGGCAGGTCTCTTGCCGCAGCAGTTGTACTGGTTCAGCCGCGGGCAGGAACACGAAAAAGCCCGCAATCATCATCTGTTCGACTGTATCGAATGTGGTGCTTGTGCTTACGTCTGCCCCAGCAATATCCCGCTGGTGCAGTACTATCGTCAGGAAAAGGCCGAAATTCGGGCCATCGACGAAGACGCACAGCGTGCCGCGCAGGCCAAGGTCCGTTTTGATGCCAAACAAGCGCGTCTGCAACGGGAAAAGGCCGCGCGCGAACTGCGTCACAAACAGGCTGCCGCTGGTGTCTCCACCAGTGACAAAGATGCCGTTCAGGCCGCGCTGGAACGTGTACGCCGTAAACAAACCGCAGAAGCCGAAATCGGTTCCCCTATCACGGTAACCCCTGATACACAGCCGGATAACAGCGCAGCCATCGCCGCACGTGCCGCACGTAAAGCATTAGTACGTGAAGAACGGGCGCGCGAGACACAGGCGCAACAGGAAACACCAGCGGTAGAGGCAACACCTGACGAGCTTGATCCACGTAAAGCCGCCGTTGCCGCTGCTCTTGCGCGGGTTAAAGCCCGCAAAGAAGCACAGCAGTCCGAGCTAAATACGACAGAGCGGGTATCATCAGCCGTTCCCGATGCAGCAGCGGAACCGATCGCCGTCGTTGAAACACAAGAGCCGGAAGATCCCCGTAAGGCCGCAGTGGCCGCCGCCATCGCTCGCGTTAAAGCTCGTAAAGCCGCGCAGCAGCCTGTGACAAACGCAGAAGAACCTGTTTCAGAGTCTGTCCCTGACGCCATTGCAAAGCCGATCGTTACGGAACCGAGCGCGGTCGTTGAAGTGCAAGAGTCAGAAGATCCACGTAAGGCTGCCGTTGCTGCTGCCATCGCTCGTGTTAAAGCCCGTAAAGCTGCGCAGCAACCTGCGACAAGCGCTGAAGAACCTGTTTCAGAGCCTGTCCCTGACGTCGTTGCAAAGCCGATCGTTACGGAACCGAGCGCGGTCGTTGAAACACAAGAGCCGGAAGATCCCCGTAAGGCTGCCGTTGCCGCCGCCATCGCTCGCGTTAAAGCCCGTAAAGCCGCGCAGGCATCGTCATATCAAGAGGAATAAATGGCTTTTAGAATTGCGAGTTCACCGTTCACACATAACCAGCAGCGCACACAGCGCATCATGCTGTTGGTTATTCTGGCCTGCCTGCCGGGCATGCTGGCGCAGGTCTATTTCTTTGGTTACGGCAACCTGATTCAGGTTGGGCTGGCGTCAGCCACCGCGCTTGTTGCTGAAGGCGTGACGTTGTCACTAAGAAAATTTGCAGTACGCACTACACTGGCTGACAATTCCGCATTATTGACTGCCGTGCTGCTCGGTATCAGCCTACCGCCGCTTGCCCCATGGTGGATGGTGGTAATGGCAACCGTCTTTGCCATCATCATTGCCAAACAATTGTATGGTGGCCTGGGGCAAAACCCCTTTAACCCGGCGATGATTGGCTATGTGGTGTTGCTGATCTCTTTCCCGGTCCAGATGACGAGCTGGCTACCACCCGCGCCGTTGCAAACCATCCCGCTTAGTTTCCATGATGCACTCGTCATCATTTTTACCGGACACACGCCTGACGGGTATACCATGCAACAACTGATGCATAACGTTGATGGCGTGAGCCAGGCCACCCCGCTGGATACGTTTAAAACCAGTCTACGCTCAGGTCAAACGCCACAGGACATTCTGCAACAGCCACTGTTTGCCCAATGGCTGTCTGGTATTGGCTGGCAGTGGGTGAATATCGGTTTTCTCATCGGCGGGCTGTTCTTGCTGATACGTGGCTCCATCCGCTGGCATATTCCGGTCAGTTTTCTACTATCGTTGATGTTCTGTGCCTCACTAAGCTGGCTCATCGCGCCGGAGAAATTTGCACCACCAATGCTACATCTGTTATCCGGTGCTACCATGCTCGGCGCATTTTTCATCGCCACCGATCCCGTTACGGCATCAACGACAAATCGTGGCCGTCTGATTTTCGGGGCGTTGATTGGATTACTGGTGTGGCTGATTCGCACCTACGGCGGCTACCCAGACGGGATAGCCTTTGCCGTTCTGCTGGCAAACATCACCGTGCCGCTGATCGACTATTACACCAAGCCACGCGCTTACGGCCACCATCGCTGAGGAGACGCCCATGATGACGACAATGCGCCGCCACGCGACAACACTGGCCCTGTTTGCTGCTGGTACTACCGCATTAACTGCGGTGGTGAACATGTTAACGGAACCAACAATCTCCCATCAGGCAATGTTGCAGCAAAAGATGTTGTTGGATCAGGTAGTACCTGCCGAGTTATACAATAGTGACATTCAAAAAGAGTGTTACGTTGTCACTAATTCAGCATTAGGATCATCAGCCCCACACCGCGTGTTCATCGCCCGTCAGAACGGTGAACCGGTCGCCGCCGCGCTGGAAAGTACCGCACCGGATGGCTATTCTGGTGCTATTCAACTGCTGGTTGGTGCCGATTTTCATGGCAAGGTACTCGGCGTCCGCGTAACCGAGCACCATGAAACGCCAGGGCTAGGTGATAAAATCGAGGTGCGAATATCTGACTGGGTCACACGCTTTAATGGGCTAATGGTGCAAGGCGAGCATGACGCCCGCTGGGCGGTGAAGAAGGAAGGCGGTATGTTTGATCAATTTACCGGCGCCACCATCACACCACGAGCTGTCATTAACAGCGTAAAACGCAGTGCGCTTTACCTACAAACGTTGCCGTCACAAATCGATACGCTGTCCGCCTGTGGAGAGAACCAATGAGTCAAACTAAAGCACTTTTCATTGACGGGCTATGGAAGAACAACTCGGCACTGGTTCAATTGCTGGGCCTGTGTCCTCTGCTAGCAGTGTCATCTACGGCAACTAACGCGCTGGGATTAGGGCTGGCCACCACGCTGGTTCTTACTTGTACCAACATGGCCGTCTCCGCGCTGCGCCGCTGGGTGCCAGCAGAAATCCGCATTCCAATTTACGTCATGATTATTGCCTCGGTGGTCAGTACCGTGCAGATGCTGATCAATGCCTATGCCTACGGTTTATATCAATCGCTGGGGATTTTTATTCCGCTGATCGTGACGAACTGCATTGTTATCGGACGTGCAGAAGCCTTCGCTTCCAAGAATGCCGTCCTCCCTTCTGCCATTGACGGTTTGGCTATGGGCTTGGGAGCGACCAGCGCACTGGTCGTTCTCGGTTCTTTACGTGAAATTCTGGGTAACGGCACTCTATTCGACGGCGCAGATTTACTGCTAGGTAGCTGGGCTAAAGTTCTCCGCATTGAGGTTGTGCACCTCGATTCCCCTTTCCTGCTGGCAATGCTGCCGCCGGGCGCTTTTATCGGTCTGGGGCTGTTGCTTGCCGCGAAATATTTGATCGATGAGAAAATGAAACAACGCCGAGCGCGTGCCGCTGCTGCCGCAGGTAAAATTGCACCAGCAACCAGTGTCGTAGGGGAATCTCTGTGAACAAGGTCAAACGGGTTGAGATCTTAACGCGTTTACGCGACAACAATCCCCATCCAACGACTGAGTTAAATTTCAGCACGCCATTTGAACTGCTCATCGCCGTACTGCTTTCGGCACAGGCAACCGACGTCAGCGTCAACAAGGCAACCGCAAAACTCTATCCTGTCGCCAACACGCCCGAAGCCCTGCTAGAACTCGGCGTAGACGGCGTTAAGAGCTATATCAAGACGATCGGCCTGTTTAACAGCAAAGCGGAAAATGTCATCAAGACCTGTCGCCTATTGCTGGAAAAACATCAGGGACAGGTTCCTGAAGATCGCGCTGCGTTGGAAGCCCTACCCGGCGTAGGACGAAAAACGGCAAACGTTGTTTTGAATACGGCATTTGGCTGGCCGACCATTGCTGTTGATACTCACATCTTTCGCGTTAGTAACCGTACAGGATTCGCGCCGGGTAAAAATGTTGAACAGGTAGAGGAAAAACTGCTGAAAGTCGTTCCGGCAGAATTTAAAGTCGACTGTCACCACTGGTTAATCTTGCATGGCCGTTACACCTGCATCGCCCGCAAACCACGCTGTGGCTCCTGCCTGATTGAAGATTTATGTGAATTTGGCGAAAAGATCGACGCCTAATCTGTTGTGGTCTGATGAGGTCGTTATCATCAGGCCTTCCTCTTGGTTACCCCACGTGCTATCTCACCTTTAACTCTCTCACTACCAGCGTAAGCCACATGTGCTCTGCTTCTCATCACTCAGGCAACGACGCCTTCGCTGGCGAATCCCCGATCAAAAAGCCTGTATAAAAACACACATAACCACTATTTAAGGCTAATAAGTTATTTTTAATAGAAAATTTAGTGATATGAAGTAACTATGGGTGATTATATCAATATCGTCCTTATTGTGTGCCGTTGATGAATTTTTACACTCACTACATATTTAGTAATATGCAAAAGATTAAACCTAATATTCACTCATAGTTAATGGTATTGTCTTGATTTTAAGTAAAAGGCAGATTATACCCCTTTAATAAAAAACGATCGTATTAAATCAAGATAATCAGTTGAAGCAAAAGCAAGTTATGAAATTAAACTCTGCATAACATTTAATTCTTGGTTTTATCACGCTACAAAACCCACTTGTAACAAAATATGTAAAACAGCTTGTCTGTCCGTAAAATAACGTCAATATAACGCCGTATTTCCTCCCTATAACTCATCAAAAGAGGTTGCAGTCCCACTGTTTCACTCTTGTTATTTTCTCGTTAAAAAAAACGAGATATGTAAAATCAGAGGTTTTTGTGTCAACAGCAAACAACAACAGCGAATCAACCGAAAGCGTCAGCATGAACGCCTTCAAACAGCCAAGAGCGTTTTATCTCATCTTTAGCATCGAGCTGTGGGAGCGTTTTGGTTACTACGGTCTGCAGGGCATTATGGCGGTTTATCTGGTCAAAATGCTGGGCATGTCCGAAACCGACTCCATCACCCTATTTTCCTCATTCAGCGCGTTGGTATACGGTTTCGTCGCCATTGGCGGCTGGTTGGGTGACAAAGTCCTCGGCACTAAACGTGTCATCGTGCTGGGTGCTATCGTGTTGGCATTCGGCTACGCCATGATTTCCTACTCGGGCCATAGCGTGACGTGGGTCTATATCGGTATGGCGACCATTGCCGTCGGTAACGGGTTGTTTAAGGCTAACCCGTCATCCCTGCTGTCTACCTGCTACGCGAAAGACGATCCGCGTCTGGATGGCGCCTTCACCATGTACTACATGGCGGTGAACATCGGTTCCTTCTTTTCTATGCTGGCTACACCAGTACTCGCCGCAAACTATGGCTGGAGCGTAGCATTCTCTCTGAGCGTAGTCGGGATGATCCTGACGCTGGTTAACTTCATGTTCTGCCGGAAGTGGGTCAGCACACAAGGCTCTCAACCAGATTTCCAGCCGATCAACTTGCAGAAGCTCGGCGTCACGCTCGTGGGTATCGTTGCACTGGTCGCACTCTCCACTTGGCTGTTACACAACCAGAGCGTCGCGCGTTGGATACTGACGCTTATTTCAATCGCCGTTGTCACCATCTTCATCAAAGAGATGCTGGTGGTGAAAGGTGCAGAACGCCGGAAGATGATCGTAGCGCTTCTGCTGATGCTGGAAGCCGTGGTCTTCTTTGTGCTGTACAACCAGATGCCAACATCGCTGAACTTCTTTGCTATCCGCAACGTTGAGCACTCAATTTTAGGCTTTGCCTTTGAGCCAGAGCAGTATCAGGCGCTCAACCCATTCTGGATCATGGTTGCCAGCCCGATTCTGGCTGCGGTTTACAACAAAATGGGCGACCAACTGCCTATGGCGTACAAATTTGCGATTGGTATGGTGCTGTGCTCCGGCGCGTTTCTAGTGCTGCCGTGGGGCGCTAGCATGGCAAACGAACAAGGTATCGTGTCCGTCAATTGGCTGATCCTCTGCTATGGCCTGCAAAGTATCGGGGAGTTAATGATTTCCGGGCTGGGTCTGGCGATGGTCGCTCAATTGGTCCCACAGCGTCTGATGGGTTTCATCATGGGTGCCTGGTTCCTGACATCAGCCGGTGCCGCGATTATCGCAGGCTACGTCGCCAATATGATGGCCGTGCCTGAGAACGTCGTAGACCCGCACACATCTCTTGAGATTTATAGCAATGTCTTCATGCAGATTGGCATCGTTACGGGCATCATAGCCGTTCTGATGCTGTTGACTGCACCGAAGCTAACGCGTATGACCCAGGATGTCGCCGACGTTCCTGTAGATACCGCTGCTAGCGCAGAGTCGGTCTGATAGCCTATCTAAACACCTCTCTCAAATAATTGAGCGAGGTGTTATTGGTAATGAGTCAGATGATAAAAAGCCAGACACTGTCTGGCTTTTTTACGTTAGTACGTCTGACAATGCTTACTTCACTGGCAATGTAACGTCTTTAAACATCGCTTCAATTTCATCATTTGAACGCAGTGCCACGGCAGAATCGACAACATCACGCGTTAAATGCGGAGCAAAACGCTGGATGAAATCGTACATGTAACTCCGCAGGAACGTGCTGCGCCGGAAACCAATTTTCGTCGTGCTATAGCTGAAGATGCTGTTCGCGTTGATGGTCACCAGATCGGTTTCCGTCTGCGGATCAACCGCCATGTTGGCAATCACCCCCACGCCCAGCCCTAAACGCACGTAGGTCTTAATCACATCAGCATCTGTTGCGGTAAAAACGATACGCGGCGTGAGACCCGCTCGGTTAAACGCGGTATCCAGCTCAGAACGCCCCGTAAAGCCAAAGGTATAGGTAACGATGGGATAAGCAGCCAGCTCTTCAATAGTGATGTCTGTTTTGGATGCCAGCGGATGATCCGGTTTTACGACTACTGCGCGATTCCAGTGGTAACACGGCAGCATGATCAGATCGTCGTACAAATGCAGGGCTTCAGTTGCAATAGCAAAATCCGCAGACCCTTTCGCAACAGCCTCGGCAATCTGCGTCGGCGAGCCCTGATGCATATGCAGCGATACGCGAGGATAGCGATCGATGAAACCTTTGATGACGCTAGGCAGCGCGTAGCGAGCCTGCGTATGGGTCGTTGCGACGTACAGTGACCCTTTATCGGGATAGGTATGCTCTCCGGCAACCGCTTTGATGGCATCGACTTTCGACAACACTTCGCGTGCAATGCGGATGACTTCCTGTCCAGCGGGGGTCACCTGTGTCAGGTGTTTTCCACTACGGGCAAAAATTTGAATGCCCAACTCATCCTCCAGCATGCGGACCTGTTTACTGATCCCCGGCTGGGAGGTGTACAACCCTTCTGCGGTAGAAGACACATTCAGGTTGTGATTAACAACTTCAACAATATAACGAAGCTGTTGTAGTTTCATAATTTATCCCATTCCCAATTGAAGTGTGCGTGTAGCATCTCACGACGTTCTAACGACGTTCCGTTTTATTGACCTTGATTACGCCTTAATCATCTGGCGTATATTTCCATCAATTAATGTCATTTAATCATAAAAATTATTTTTATATAACCATTTTTGCATGACTGCAGTGATAAAGAACGCAGCGCGTGCGATTATCACCGAGGTAAACCGCATGATTCTCTATCACGGATCAACAATCCTTATGCTACCGCAAGACTATCCTCATACGATTGTTTTATCAGGATATTTTTTACGATAAAAAAAACCAGCCTCACGGCTGGCTCGATTTAGCTATTTTTAACGCACAAACACAGCAGTGCCTAAGGTGACAGAAAGAGGTTACTTCTTCCCTTCAACCCATTTTCCGTCAATATAAAACGCTGACCAGCCTGTTGCCTTGCCTTCCTTTTCCGACGAGACATATTGCTGTTTGGTTTTACGACTGAAACGCACCTGCGTTTTATTACCGTCTTTATCGACCACCGGAGCATCAGCCAAATAACGCAGTTTCTCTGGCAAACGATCTTTGAATCGATCCAATTCTTCTACCAGCGGAGCCCGTGTTTCGCGAGATTTCGGGAATGTATTGGCCGCAAGGAATACCCCCGCAGCGCCGTCACGTAACACGAAATACGCATCGGACTTCTCGCAGCTCAGTTCAGGCAACGGCACCGGATCTTCTTTCGGTGGTGCAACATCGCCATTACGCAGGATCTTACGCGTGTTGCTGCACGTTTCGCCGGTACAGGCCATGTATTTACCAAAACGCCCCATTTTGAGGTGCATTTCGGAGCCACATTTTTCGCACTCAACAATCGGCCCATCATAGCCCTTGATGCGGAACTCGCCAGCTTCGATCTCATATCCGTCGCAGGCTGGGTTATTCCCGCAAACGTGAAGTTTACGCTGGTTATCAATCAGATAGCTGTCCATCGCCGTACCACATTTTTCACAGCGGCGGCGAGCACGCAGCGCGTTAGTTTCGGCGTCATCACCTTCTAACACATTCAGCACTTCGGCTTCCGGGATCAAGTTGATCGTGGTTTTACAGCGCTCTTTCGGCGACAGTGCATAGCCGGAACAGCCCAGAAACACCCCGGTACTGGCAGTACGAATACCCATTTGACGAGAGCAGGTCGGGCAGTCAATGCTGGTCAACACCATTGCATTGGGACGCATGCCGCCTTCTTCAGGATCCTGTTCTGCCTTTTCCAACTGCTGGCTAAATTCGGTGAAAAATTCATCCAGTACGGCTTTCCATTCCGCCTGATTGTTAGCAACCTGATCGAGACGGCTTTCCATCCGCGCGGTGAAATCGTAATTCATCAATTCACGGAAGTTTTCTTCCAGCCGATCGGTAACGATTTCACCCATTTTTTCAGCATAGAAACGGCGGTTTTCCGCCCGTACATAGCCGCGATCCTGAATGGTTGAAATAATTGAAGCGTAGGTAGAAGGACGACCAATACCGCGTTTTTCCAGCTCTTTAACCAGAGAGGCATCGCTGTAGCGTGCCGGTGGTTTGGTAAAGTGTTGCCCTGGCAGCAGTTTCTGTAATGACAGCGCCTCACCCACCTCCACAGTCGGCAACGTGCGATCTTCATCATTTTTACGCAGCGCTGGCATAACCTTCGTCCAGCCATCGAAACGCAGCGTGCGGCCTTTGGCGCGCAGTTGATAATCTGCGGCTTCCACGATTAACGTGGTGGAATCGTATTGCGCTGGCGTCATTTGACAGGCGACGAACTGACGCCAGATCAACTGATACAGTTTCTGCGCATCGGCTTCCATATCTTTCAGGCTGTCAGCCAGCACGCCAACATCGGAAGGTCGAATGGCTTCGTGCGCTTCCTGTGAATTTTCTTTACTGCTGTAGGCGGTTGCCGTCTCCGGCAGATAGCGCTTGCCGAATTCTTCGCCGATATAGCCACGCACCATCGTCAACGCATCCTGACTGAGGTTCGTGGAATCGGTACGCATGTAGGTGATGTAGCCCGCTTCGTACAGACGCTGCGCCATCATCATGGTCTTTTTCACACCAAAGCCAAGACGCGTACTGGCAGCCTGTTGCAGCGTTGATGTGATGAACGGCGCACCCGGTTTGCTGCTGGTCGGCTTATCTTCGCGATCAGCAACAACATAGCGTGCGTTTTCGAGCAGACTGACCGCCGCATGCGTTTGATCTTTGTTAACGGGTTTAAACGGTTTGCCGTTGTGGTGCGTTACCTGCATTTGCAGTTGAATATCACTGCCTGCCAGCAAGTCGGCATGCAGTTCCCAATATTCTTCCGGCACAAACGCCTTGATTTCACGCTCGCGATCGACAATCAGCCGTACCGCGACCGACTGCACGCGCCCAGCGGACAAACCACGGGCAATTTTTTTCCACAACAGCGGGGAAACCATGTAACCCACCACGCGATCCATAAATCGGCGCGCCTGCTGTGCATTAACCCGGTCAATATTCAGCGTGTCTGGTTTTTCGAACGCCTGTGTAATGGCATTTTTCGTGATTTCGTTAAACACCACGCGGCTGAAACGCCGATCGTCACCACCAATGATTTCCCGCAGGTGCCAGGCAATGGCTTCCCCTTCGCGGTCAAGGTCGGTTGCGAGATAGATATGGTCGGCATTTTCCGCCAGCGTTTTTAGTTCGGAGACAACCTTCTCCTTACCCGGCAGTATTTCGTAGTTGGCTTTCCAACCATGATAAGGATCGACGCCCATACGATTAACGAGCGCAGATTTTTCATCCTTTTTGACTTTCTTTTTCGTTTTATCTTTAGTCGTTGAGTCCGCGCTCTTTTTACTGGCTGAGCCACTTGTCGGCAAATCGCGCACATGACCGACGCTGGATTTCACCACGTAGTCATTGCCTAAATACTTATTGATCGTTTTGGCTTTTGCCGGGGACTCGACGATAACGAGAGCTTTACCCATATGTACTATTACCTGCTGAATTCTTCTGAAAATCAGATATTTTTCGGGGCATTCAGAGCGGATTCTACTGACTGCGCAAAATCCCACACTCTACCTGATAAATACTGCCACGCAACCTAATTAGCATGGAGACACTGTTTTATCCGCTTCCTGCCAAACTGAATATCGGCAGGTAAGCCTCTAAAATGTAGCCCATTTGCCTCATAATCTGCTCTTTACGCTAAAACCGTATCGCAGTACCCTCTCTCTCGATACAGTTTTGGAACAAACGTTATTGATATCGTGTAATTCCCCCCTTTTTCAAGGGGCGCACAGGAGTAACAATCATGTCACCTGAATATCAGGTTAACGAAGAAAAACGTCCGATTAGCCGCCAGAGCTTATTAGTTGAAGCCAATGACATCATTAAACATCACGATGATTATTTGCATGGCATGGTCGCTGATAGCGTAGAACAAAAAAATGGCGTATTGGTTTTCCGCGGTGAGTTTTTTCTCGATGCAAACGGAATTCCGACCTTAAAAAGTACCGCGGTATTTAACATGTTCAAACACCTTGCGCATGTTTTATCCGAAAAATATTATTTGGTCGATTAATGCAAATGCCCGCGAACGGCGGGCATTTCCCCGTCATACTTCAAGCTGCATGTACGTTGGCTTTCCTGCAACTCGAATTATTTAGGGGGGATTGATAGGTTTAACTACAGCAGGGGCTTCGCACCACGCTGCCACCAGCGTAGCATCAGACGTTCTACGGTATCACCTGCGCTCCCCGTCAGGCGATCCAGCAGACGTTTACGACGCGTATAGCGCACGCTTAATACTTCATGATTCGCCATTTCAGCAATGAGCAGGTCGTCACTGGTGCCGATAGCATCGATCAATCCCAAATCTTTCGCCTGCGTGCCAAACCAGTGCTCGCCGGTTGCAACTGAATCAATATCCAGCGATGGACGCATTTGCTGCACAAAGTCTTTAAACAGCGTGTGCGTCACGTTCAGATCTTCGCGGAATTTTTCACGGCCTTGTTCGGTATTCTCACCAAACAGCGTCAACGTGCGTTTAAATTCACCCGCGGTATGCAGTTCAACATCAATATCTTTGTTTTTCAGCAAACGGTGGAAATTGGGAATTTGCGCCACGACGCCAATAGATCCCACAATAGCAAAGGGAGCCGCGACGATACGATCGGCCACGCAGGCCATCATGTATCCCCCACTGGCCGCGACTTTATCTACGGAGACGGTCAACCGCACACCACCTTGGCGCAGGCGCTGTAACTGCGACGCTGCCAGTCCATAACCGTGCACCACACCGCCAGGGCTTTCCAGACGCAGCAATACTTCATCTTTCGGTTTCGCCACGGCGAGCACGGCAGAGATCTCTTCACGCAGCGAACTGACTTCGCCTGCATCCATACTGCCATTGAAATCGAGAACATATAGGCACGGCTTTACACTTTTCTCTTCGCCACGCTTGGCACGCTGTTTATCTTGCTTCGCGGTTTCTTTTTCTTTCTTTTTTTCTTGTTTAGATAACAACTTGCGTTCAGTGTCGCTCATACAGGCTGTCTGCATTTCACGCTGAATTTCTTGATATTGCTCACCCAGATTCGTGACCTGTAACTCACCTTTATGCTGGCGTTTACGTTGTGTCATCCCGAATGCCAGAACGACCAACGCACCAATAGCCACCACGATGGTGAACACCTTAGCCAGGAATAAACCGTACAGAGAAAGTAATTCCACAAACACCGTCCTCATTGACTGAGCATTAATTAATATTGGCCTACCAGCCAACTATAGCGCTGACGTCACGCGCCATTCCCTTCCTATAACCTAACTGATGGCACACAATATGGCGATGTTATTCCTGCGGTTTCTCTATCTATTGCCGCTTTTTACAACAGCACAGGGACAAATAGAGCCAGTCTCATTGAAAACGTACAGTATTTGAGGCATAACACCCCCATTCATCCTGCCCGGATACGCCTTCACCTGACGTTCCGAACCGCACGCGCCGATATGCTATGGCAGGTCTACTATCTAGAAGCGTGGTTATTTCGCGCCGCGGCATGAGGAATTCATTGTGCATTACCAGCCTAAAATCGATTTACTGCAAAACCGCATCATTCTGGTCACTGGTGCCGGAGATGGCATTGGCCGGGAAGCGGCAATGACCTATGCCCGCTACGGCGCTCACGTCATCTTATTGGGGCGGACAGAAAGTAAACTTCAGGCGGTTAAACAGCAGATCGAACAGGAGCAGAGTACGACAGCACACGTTGTTGTCTGCGATATGTTGGCCTTATCCTCTGCACAGTGCTTTCAGTTGGCGGATGAACTGGCACAGGTTGTACCGCATCTGGATGGCGTACTCCACAACGCAGGATTGCTTGGGGAAGTTGCCCCTGTTGTACAGCAAACGCCAGAGATCTGGCATCAAGTTATGCAGGTCAATGTCAACGCGACCTTTATGTTGACGCAGGCGCTGCTCCCCCTGCTATTGAAATCGCCCTGCGCTTCTCTGGTTTTCACCAGTTCCAGCGTCGGTCGCGAAGGTCGTGCCAACTGGGGAGCCTATTCCGTATCCAAGTTCGCCACAGAAGGTTTGATGCAGGTGCTGGCCGAAGAATATCGCTCACAAAATCTGCGAGTGAACTGTATTAATCCCGGTGGTACGCGGACGGGAATGCGTGCAGCCGCTTTCCCTAACGAAGACCCAATGAAACTGAAAACGCCGACAGATATCATGCCGCTGTATCTCTACCTGATGGGTGACGACAGCCGTCGCAAGACGGGGATGAGTTTCGATGCACAACCGGGTAGAAAGGCCGGTCCAGCCGAATAAGAGAGAAGAGCACAAATATGAGCGATGAACGTCACCAGCAACGCCAACAGCGCCTGAAAGAGAAAGTCGATGCCCGCATCGCCGCTGCGAATAAAACGCGCGGTATCCTGATCGTCTTCACTGGTAATGGAAAAGGGAAAACGACGGCAGCATTTGGTACCGTCACGCGGGCTATAGGCCACGGACTGCGAGCTGGCGTGATTCAGTTTATTAAAGGTGAATGGCCAAACGGTGAAAAAAATCTGCTGCAACAGCATGGCGTGGAATTTCAGGTGATGGCGACCGGTTTTACCTGGGATACGCAAAATCGCCAGACGGATACCGCAGCAGCGCAGAACGTCTGGCAGGCAGGTAAACGGATGTTGGCCGATCCGCAACTTGATCTCGTCGTATTAGATGAACTGACGTATATGATTAGCTACGATTATTTAGATTTAAGTGACGTTGTCACTACTTTAAAACAGCGTCCTGCTGGACAGACCGTCATTATTACTGGGCGGGGCTGCCACCGTGATTTACTGGAAATGGCCGATACCGTGACGGAAATGCGCCCGGTAAAACATGCGTTTGATAACGGGATTCAGGCACAGCAAGGAATTGACTGGTAAACCCGCCATTGGCGATCAACGAAGACACTACATGGCATAGAGTGGGATTATTGGTAGTTATATCGTGATAAGATCGAGATACACGGGCGACCACGGGGCGAGGCATCCCTCGCGGGAACCCCATCCCCGTGTTTCCCTAATATTTTACTTTCTTCAACCGCCGATTGCAGGCAGCGAAGGCTGCCCGTGAAGCGTATGGCGAAAAAATTAGCCGTTACGTTTCGGCTTTGGAGATGTGCGACGTGCAGGAGCACTGTTGATCTGGCTGTGACGTTTTACCGCACGGCGGATCTGGTTCGCTTTCACCCGACGGCGCTCGCGCTCAACCGGCAGCTTCGATACGGTTTCCGCCGGAAGTTGTACTAACTCACGCAGATAGTTCAGTTGTTCCAGCGGCATTTCTGCCCAGCCGCCGCGTGGAATGCCTTTTGGCAAAGTAATGTCGCCGTAGCGCACGCGGATCAGGCGGCTAACCTGCACGCCAACCGCTTCCCACAGACGACGAACTTCACGGTTACGCCCTTCTGTCAGCGTGACGTTATACCACTGGTTCAGACCTTCACCGCCCTGATAGCGGATAGTGCGGAATGCGGCAGGACCGTCTTCCAACTGTACGCCTTTACTCAGTTGTTTGATCTTTTCGTCGTCAACCTCACCGAAGACCCGCACGGCATATTCGCGCTCAACCTCACGGCTAGGGTGCATCAGGCGATTGGCCAATTCACCGTCAGTCGTAAATAGCAGCAGACCGGAGGTGTTCACATCCAGACGCCCTACCGCAACCCAACGGGAGCCCTGAATCTTCGGCAGACGGTCAAACACCGTTGGACGCCCATCAGGATCGTTGCGGGTACACAACTCGCCTTCTGGTTTGTAATACACCAGAACGCGACACACAGTTTCTTCGGTTTCCTTAACGGTAACCACATGACCATCAATACGGATTTTGGTGGCTTTCGTCACTTCAACACGATCGCCCAGAGTGGCAACTTTACCGTCAACGCTGACGCGTCCAGCCTGAATGATACCTTCAATTTCGCGGCGTGAGCCATGTCCGGCGCGCGCCAGAACTTTTTGTAACTTTTCGCTCATTGAGCAACCTCTAGTGTCGCCTTCCCAGGCGTCGGGGGGAGTCATAACTGCCTATAAAATTCAGCAGGTTACGTAAAAATCATGTCTAATATTCAATGCTGGCGCGATTATACCGATCTTCACGCCATTTGTATTCTCATTGTTACCGCCGTCGCCGCGCTTATAAGAATGGCGTAACATCCCCAGTGCCTTCACGAACAATGCGCGGCACGGATTCGGTCAAGTCGATAACCGTCGTCGGCTGTTGACCTAAGGAGCCGCCGTGGATGATCAAATCCACTAATTTTCCCAATTCTTCCTGAATTTCCTCTGGATCGGATTCGGCAAAATCATTTCCCGGCAGCATCAGCGTTGTCGACATCAACGGTTCGTTCAGCGCGGCCAGCAGATCCAGTGCAATAGGGTTAGACGGCACGCGTAGGCCGATAGTTTTGCGTTTTTCATTCATTAAGCGACGGGGCACTTCTTTTGTCGCTTTCAGAATAAAGGTGTAATTACCCGGCGTATTATTTTTAATCAACCGGAAGGCCGAGTTATCAACATGGGCATACGTCGATAGTTCGGACAGATCGCGACACATCAGCGTGAAGTTATGATCGCTACCCAGATCGCGAATCCGGCAGATGCGTTCCAACGCGTTTTTTTCGCCCAACATACAGCCCAGCGCATAACCGGAATCCGTTGGATAAACAATCACCCCGCCTTTATGCAAAAACTCCACCGATTGGCTGATTAATCGTGGTTGCGGATTCTGCGGATGAATATAGAAAAACTGACTCATGACCCTACCTCGTGCGTCTGATATATCGCGGCGTTGCTCATCCCACACCGCGTCATAATGCAATAGGGTTATTATAGAACGTGTCGGTGGTAAAAGATTGTTATTTCATGAGATAGCGATGCCATTACGCGGTAATATCCAGCTAATTTGCCAATAATGGGTGATGCCAAACTGGCTCGACATCGGCGGGTAACCACAGCTTACGGCCCAGCTCAATCCAGGCACAAGGCAGGTGGAAATCCGATCCTTGCGACGCCATCAGGTTGAAATCACGCGCATAACGACCCAGTTGCGTCCGTTCATCCGGCGCCTGCTGGCATTGTGCCACTTCCATTGCGATCCCACCGCTTTCTGCAAACATGGCTAACAGGCGCTTTAGCCATTTGGCCGTCAGATCGTAACGCCCCGGATGTGCTAACACCGACACACCACCAGATTGATGGATCGCCTCGATCGCTTGTGGGATGGTGCACCACTGCGGCGGCACGTAGCCGATTTTGCCTTTCGCCAGATATTTTTTGAACACTTGATTCATGTTCGTCGCGATGCCCAATTCGATCAGATAACGCGCAAAATGCGCCCGTGTAATCTGCCCCCCCGTCGCCAGACGCCGTGCACCAGTCAGCGCATCGGGAATGCGGGATTTTTCCAGCCGAGCGGCGATCTGTTCCGCCCGACTCTGCCGGTTATCCGCCTGCTGTTGCAGCAACCCACGTAACGCAGGATGTGCAATATCCATCCCCAATCCGACAATATGGATCTCATGATTTTCCCACAGCGTGGAGATCTCTACGCCGGGAATTAACCTTAGTGGCAGCTCCTGCTGTGCAATCGCAGTCTGTGCCTCTTCAAACCCAGCCGTCGTGTCGTGGTCGGTAATGGCCAGCACGCTCACCCGCATATCTACCGCCCGGCTGACCAGCGCTGTCGGCGTTAAAAGGCCATCAGACGCCGTAGTATGGCTATGCAAATCATAAAGTGGAAATGACGATATCGGTTGAGAATCTTCTGGCACAAGCCTACCCATTAACAAGAATCATGCGAAGGCCGCATGATGCCATTAATAGGAAGAAAAGGGTAATGCCTGCCGTTTACCTGAGTAATAAAATAATCCTATTGAAGGTGTTGACATTTTATCGCCGAACCAGTTAACTAGTACGCAAGTTCAGTGCGCAGACATTGATCGGTACACAAACAGCGAGATGATGATAATGGCAACGCAGAAAATGATGAAACATGGTTGGTGGCGCGCTTCCCTATCGCGGGTGGACTAATCACGCATCGCTGTTATCACACATGCAGATATTCCCAGACCCGCTTAACTAAGCGGGTTTTTTATTTGATGGGCACAACATTTAACGGGTAGCAAGAATGCAAACAACACAACCTAAACTGGAACTGCTACGTACTGAGGCCGTTTATCGCAACGACCCCAGCGCTATCTTCCATCAGCTCTGCGGTGCCAGACCTGCCACGTTGCTGTTAGAGTCCGCTGAAATCGATAGCAAGGAAAACCTGAAAAGCCTGTTGATCATTGATAGCGCACTGCGTATCACCGCTCTAGGCCAACAGGTTTCCGTTCAGGCATTAACCGCAAACGGTGCCAACCTGCTACCGCTTCTGGATGCCGCGCTGCCTACAGAAATTCTCAATCAGCCGCTTCCGAACGGTCGTGAACTCACCTTCCCGCTAGCTGATGCTATGCAGGATGAAGATGCCCGCCTGCGTTCGCTGTCCGTGTTTGACGCTTTACGCCAGATTCTAACGCTGGTTGCCTGCCCGACGGATGAGCGTGAAGCCATGTTCCTCGGCGGCTTGTTCGCCTACGATCTGGTCGCGGGGTTTGAAGAATTACCGGCGCTGAGCCAACAGCAGCGCTGCCCGGACTTTTGCTTTTATCTAGCCGAAACCTTACTGGTACTTGACCACCAAAAACGCGTAACCGCCCTGCAAGCCAGCCTGTTTACGCCAAGCCAGAGTGAAAAGCAGCGTCTACAACAGCGTCTGGAGCAATTACAATCTCAGCTCACCCAGCCTGCTCCTGCGCTGCCGCGTCAGTCTATCGAAGACATGACGCTGAGTTGCAACCAGAGTGATGAGGCCTTTGGTGAAGTCGTCGGTCAGATGCAGGAAGCTATCCGCATCGGTGAAATTTTTCAGGTCGTGCCGTCACGCCGTTTCTCTTTACCCTGTCCTTCACCGCTGGCCGCTTACCAAACGCTGAAAGATAACAATCCCAGCCCTTACATGTTTTACATGCAAGATCAGGATTTCACGCTGTTCGGTGCTTCGCCGGAAAGCTCGCTGAAATACGATGCCGACAGCCGCCAAATCGAAATCTATCCGATTGCTGGCACCCGTCCACGCGGCCGTCGTGCTGATGGCTCACTGGATCGCGATCTCGATAGCCGCATCGAGCTGGAAATGCGTACCGACCATAAAGAATTGGCAGAGCACCTGATGCTGGTAGATTTAGCTCGTAACGATCTGGCACGTATCTGTCAGCCGGGTAGCCGTTACGTTGCTGACTTGACCAAAGTTGACCGCTATTCCTTTGTGATGCACCTGGTTTCCCGCGTGGTTGGCACACTGCGTGAAGATTTGGATGTCCTGCACGCCTACCGCGCCTGCATGAATATGGGCACGCTGAGCGGCGCACCGAAAGTCCGGGCGATGCAGCTAATTGCCGAAAGTGAGAAAACCCGGCGCGGTAGCTACGGCGGCGCGGTGGGCTACTTCACTGCCCACGGCGATCTGGATACCTGCATCGTCATTCGCTCCGCCTATGTTGAAGACGGTATTGCCACCGTTCAGGCGGGAGCGGGCGTGGTTCTGGATTCTAATCCGCAGGCCGAAGCCGACGAAACACGCAATAAAGCCCGCGCCGTGCTGCGCGCTATTGCCAGCGCGCACCATGCAAAGGAGATCTTCTGATGGCCGACATCCTGCTGCTCGATAATATCGACTCATTCACTTACAACCTGGTGGATCAACTGCGCTCCAGCGGTCACCAGGTCGTAATTTACCGTAACCATCTGCCTGCCGACATCATCATCGCGCGGTTACAGCAGATGGAAAAACCGATTCTGATGCTCTCCCCCGGCCCTGGCACCCCAGCCGAAGCGGGCTGTATGCCGGAGTTGCTGCAACGCCTGCGTGGTCAGTTGCCAATTATCGGCATTTGCCTCGGCCATCAGGCCATCGTCGAAGCCTACGGCGGCCATGTCGGTCAGGCAGGAGAGATCCTGCATGGCAAAGCATCTGCCATTGACCACGATGCCAACGGCATGTTTAGCGGTTTACCGCACCCGCTACCCGTTGCCCGCTACCACTCGCTGGTTGGCAGCAGCATTCCTTCTACGCTAACCGTCAACGCACACTTCAACACGATGGTGATGGCGGTGCGTAACGACGCGGATCGCGTTTGCGGTTTTCAATTCCATCCGGAGTCGATCCTGACCACGCACGGCGCTCGACTGCTGGAGCAAACGCTGGACTGGGCGCTGGCTTAAGGAGGGATACGATTATGCAACTGTCTTCTACGCAACAGCCTTTTAAGACACGGGAACCGTCTACTGCTCAGGATGTATTTATCATGCAAAACATATTGGAAAAATTATACCGCGCGGAAAATATCAGCCGTCAGGAAAGTCAGGCGCTATTTGGCGCGATTATTCGCGGTGAACTGGAAGCTAGCCAACTGGCAGCGGCGTTGATTAGCATGAAAGTACGCGGCGAACATCCCGATGAAATCGCCGGTGCCGCCACCGCATTACTGGCCGACGCGCAGCCGTTTCCGCGCCCAGACTATTTATTTGCCGATATCGTTGGCACGGGCGGTGACGGCACGAACAGCATCAACATCTCAACCGCCAGTGCCTTCGTTGCCGCCAGTTGTGGCCTGAAAATCGCCAAACACGGCAACCGCAGTGTGTCCAGCCGTTCTGGCTCATCCGATTTGCTCTCCGCTTTCGGCATTAAGTTGGATATGAGCGCGCAGGATTCACGTCAGGCTCTGGACGATCTGGGCGTGTGTTTCCTGTTTGCTCCGCACTATCATCTGGGTTTCCGCCATGCCATGCCGGTGCGTCAGCAGCTCAAAACGCGCACCGTCTTCAACGTGCTGGGACCGTTGGTTAACCCGGCACGACCACCGCTGGCGCTGATTGGCGTATATAGCCCCGAATTAGTTCGCCCTATCGCCGAAACGCTGAAGGTGCTGGGCTACCAGCGTGCCGCTGTCGTACACGGCGGCGGGATGGACGAAGTGGCACTTCATGCACCGACGCAGGTTGCCGAGTTAAATAACGGCGAGATCGAAACTTACGAACTGACGCACCGCGATTTCGGTCTGGATGCGCATCCGCTGTCGGCATTACAAGGCGGTACGCCGGAAGAAAATCGTGACATTCTCGCGTCGCTGCTACAAGGTAAAGGTGAACGCGCACACGCCGCTGCGGTTGCCGCCAACGTTGCTTTGCTCCTGAGATTGTTCGGACAAGAAGATCTGCGCCAGAATGCGCAACAGGCACTTGAAGTCATTCATAGCGGGCAGGCTTATCAGCGTGTTATCGCCCTGTCCGCCAGAGGATAATGGAACCATGCAGGAAACCGTATTACATAAAATTGTGCGTGATAAAGCGCTCTGGGTTGCTGAACGTGAGAAAGCACAGCCGCTGGCCTCTTTTCAGCATGAAATCGTCCCCAGCCAACGCGACTTTTATCAAGCGCTGAAACAGGATAAACCCGCCTTTATTCTGGAATGCAAAAAAGCGTCGCCGTCGAAAGGGTTGATCCGCGACGATTTTGACCCAGTGGAGATTGCTCAGGTCTATAAAGGTTATGCGTCCGCCATTTCCGTGTTAACCGATGAGAAATATTTTCAGGGCGACTTTGCCTTTCTACCACAGGTCAGCGCGGCAGTACATCAGCCGGTGTTGTGCAAAGACTTTATTATTTCGCCCTATCAGATCTATCTGGCACGCTACTATCAGGCCGATGCTATTCTGCTGATGTTGTCTGTACTGGACGACGAGCAGTATCAGCAACTGGCCGAGGTGGCGCACAGCCTGAAGCTGGGCGTGTTGACGGAAGTCAGTAATGAAGAGGAGCTACAGCGTGCCATTCAGCTTGAAGCACGCGTCGTCGGGATCAACAACCGCGACCTGCGCGATCTCTCCATTGACCTCAACCGTACCCGGACGCTTGCACCGCGTCTGCCCGCTGGCGTAACCGTGATCAGTGAATCTGGTATCAACCGCCATACGCAGATCCGTGAACTCAGCGCCTTTGCTCAGGGATTCTTGATCGGCAGCTCGCTGATGTCCGAGCCAGATCTGAACGGTGCGGTACGCCGCGTTATTCTGGGCGAGAACAAAGTCTGCGGCCTGACGCGCGCAGCAGATGCACAGGCAGCCTACCAGGCTGGCGCACTCTATGGCGGATTAATCTTCGTTGCCAGCTCTCCACGCTATGTTGACGCCAAACAAGCCGCCGATGTCATCGCCGGAGCACCACTGCGCTATGTCGGTGTTTTCCGCAACGCGCCCGTCGAACACATCGTTGCTATCACCACGCAGTTGGGGTTAGCCGCCGTTCAACTGCACGGCGATGAAGATCAACAGACAATCAACCAACTACGCCAGCAACTACCTGCGACCTGCCAGATCTGGAAAGCGCTGAGCATCGCAGACGTGCTGCCAGAGCGTAATCTCACCCACGTCGATCGCTACGTGTTTGACAACGGTCAGGGTGGCAGCGGTAAAACCTTCAACTGGTCGCTGCTGGACAATCAATCACTGGATAACGTGCTGTTAGCCGGTGGTCTGAATAGCGATAACTGCGCCCTCGCGGCACAACAAGGTTGCGCAGGGCTGGATTTTAATTCCGGGGTAGAAAGCGAACCGGGAAAAAAAGACTCACATAAAATTGCTGCGGCTTTTATGACGTTACGTCAGCCGCAACACTAAAACAGACGGGAAAATTATGACATTACTCAACCCTTACTTCGGTGAATTCGGCGGACAGTTTGTGCCGCAGATCCTCATCCCGGCGTTACGCCAATTAGAAGAGGCTTTCGTCAGCGCACAGAAAGATCCTGAGTTTCAGGCCGAGTTTACCGACTTGCTGAAAAACTATGCGGGTCGTCCAACAGCGTTAACCCTGTGCCAGAATCTGACGGCCGGGACGAAAACCAAGCTGTACCTGAAGCGTGAAGATCTGCTGCACGGCGGCGCACACAAAACGAATCAGGTGCTTGGACAGGCCTTGCTGGCTAAGCGTATGGGTAAAAGTGAAATCATCGCTGAAACCGGTGCGGGACAACACGGCGTCGCGACGGCGCTGGCTTGCGCCCTGCTCGGCCTGAAATGCCGCGTTTATATGGGCGCAAAAGACGTTGAGCGCCAGTCGCCGAACGTCTTCCGTATGCGCCTGATGGGGGCCGAAGTGATTCCGGTTCATAGCGGTTCCTCTACGCTAAAAGATGCCTGTAACGAAGCGCTGCGTGACTGGTCCGGCAGCTATGAAACGGCACACTATCTGCTGGGAACAGCGGCGGGTCCGCATCCTTATCCAACGATCGTACGTGAATTCCAACGCATGATTGGCGAAGAGACGAAAGCACAGATCCTGGAAAAAGAAGGTCGCCTGCCGGATGCGGTTCTGGCCTGTGTCGGCGGCGGCTCAAACGCGATTGGGATGTTCGCTGATTTCATCGACGATACTGACGTCCGTCTGATCGGCATTGAACCTGGCGGCTTAGGCATTGAATCTGGGCAGCACGGTGCACCGTTAAAACATGGTCGCGTCGGTATCTATTTCGGCATGAAGTCCCCAATGATGCAAACGTCTGACGGACAAATTGAAGAGTCCTACTCTATTTCCGCCGGGCTGGATTTCCCGTCCGTCGGCCCACAGCACGCCTACCTGAACAGCATCGGCCGTGCCGACTATGTCTCGATTACCGATGATGAAGCGTTGGATGCCTTCAAAGCGCTCTGCCGTGGTGAAGGTATTATTCCTGCGCTGGAGTCCTCCCACGCATTAGCACACGCCTTGAAGATGATCAAAGCGGAACCGGAGAAGGAGCAACTGCTGGTGGTCAATCTGTCAGGTCGTGGTGATAAAGACATCTTTACCGTGCACGATATTTTGAAAGATCGGGGAGAAATTTAATGGAGCGCTACCAACAGTTGTTTACACGCCTGGCAGAGAAAAAAGAAGGCGCATTCGTCCCGTTTGTCACGCTGGGCGACCCGTCCCCTGAACAGTCACTGAAAATTATCGATACGCTGATTGCTGCGGGTGCCGATGCGCTGGAGTTGGGTGTACCCTTCTCTGACCCGCTGGCGGATGGCCCAACCATTCAGGCGGCCAACCTGCGTGCTTTTTCCGCAGGTGTCACACCTGGGCAATGCTTCGAAATGCTGGCGGCCATACGTCAGAAATACCCGGAAATCCCGATTGGCCTGCTGATGTATGCCAACCTGGTCTTCAGCAACGGCATCGATGAATTTTATCAACGCTGCGCCGCGGTTGGCGTCGATTCGGTTTTAGTGGCGGATGTTCCCGTGGTCGAGTCGGCCCCTTTCCGTACCGCAGCACTACGACACGGTATTGCCCCTATCTTTATCTGCCCACCCAACGCTGATGATGAACTGCTGCGCGAGATAGCCTCTTATGGCCGTGGCTATACCTATCTCGTTTCACGCGCAGGCGTGACTGGGGCAGAAAAGCGAGCTCAGTTGCCACTCAATCATCTGGTTGCCAAATTGAACGAGTATCACACTGCCCCGCCGCTGCAAGGATTTGGCATTTCCGATCCTGCCCAGGTGCGGGAAACTCTCGCATCGGGTGCAGCAGGTGCCATTTCTGGTTCTGCCATCGTGCGGATTATCGAAAAAAATCTGAACCAGCCCAGCGTAATGCTGTCTGAGTTACAGACCTTTGTGAGTGAAATGAAAGCAGCAACACGTTCATAACACGTTTCAGGCGCGCGATTTGTACTTAGCGCAAGCAATGTCGCGCGCCAAATAGTGTTTCAAATTATTTCTTATTTAATCGCTGCTAAATATTTTCAATTATTATTCTATGTTCAAGTTATTATAATTGTAATAAAGGATTTCAAATTGAAATAATTATTTAACGCCACATCAAATAAATAAATTAATTACCTGCTATTTTTTAATCCGCATAAATCCCGCTAATAAAACACGAAGAAAATCACAGAATTGAGATCATTTAAAATTTTCTCTTTTTGAAGATCTTGTTCACATTACTGTAAGATAAAATAAATAGAATGAAATCGCTGAACAAAGTGGCAGCGCGTTTTTTAAATAATAATTCTCTTCAACATGGGATAATAAAATGAAAGTTAAAATTTTGACGATGATGGTAACTTCCTTAATCAGCTTAAGCTCCATGGCTGTTACGATTGACTACCGTCATGAAATGAAAGATACCGCAAGTGCCAACCACCAGGATCGTTTACTGATGTCTAACCGTTTTGACAACGGTTTTGGCCTGTCAATGGAAGCCAAGTGGAAACAATCAGGCAAAGATAATACACCTAATAAACCGTATAACGAAACAGTCAGCAACGGTACCGAAGTGACCGCCAGCTACTTGTATAAGTTCGATAAAACCTTTGGGCTGGAAGGTGGTTTGAATATGGTCACCAGTTCAGACGACAACAACTATCGTCCTTACATCAAAGGCACCGCCAATATTACTGATTCTCTGTACTATGGCCTGCGCTATCGTGCATCTTATTTACGTAGAAGTAATAAAATTACTACTACAGAGCCTACCGATATGAAAGGCTATACCATCACCAGTACGCTGGGTTATAAACTGCCTGCGAACTTTGTGGTTGAATACGAATTTGAATACGACAAGAAAACCAAAGCCGGCTCTGTTGGTTACGTTGCCGACAGCGACAACTATGGCCTCACTCATAACGTTAAATTAGCGTATAAATATGACAAAAACTGGACACCATACGCTGAAGTCGGCAACGTAATTGGCAGTACAACCACTGATGAGCGCCAAACTCGCTACCGTGTTGGTGTGCAATACGCGTTCTAATAGTTAATAAAGCTATATAGATAAGTGTTGTAGTAATAAATAGTATTTCTTTATTGGTTTGTTATTTCCTGTCTATAAAAATGGCGAAGTTATTCACTTCGCCATTTTTTTATGACGTGCCATCCCTTACGGGCCGTTGCTGACACAACGTTAAAAATAAGTTCGCCATCAGAAACGATAACCCACGCCAAACATAAAGGCCCACGGATCAAGTTTAGTATGGATACTTTGCTGATCGTTACCGGCTTTAAATTTCACATCGGTATCAATATCCATCCACCACACGGACATATTGAGCAACCAGTTTTTATCCAGGTTGTAATCCAATCCGGCCTGCGCCGCAATGCCCCAGGAATTTTTCAGGCTCAGATCGCTCAGACCTGCACCTTTCCCCGTATCATTAAATTTCTCATCGAAGAACATTGTGTAGTTCAGACCAACCCCCAAATAGGGACGTAATTTATCTTGAGCATCGCCAAAATAGTATTGTGCAACCAGTGACGGTGGCAGGTGTTTAACTTCAGCAATCGTTCCTGTGCCCGGTGTACCAACTTTGTGTTTGAACGGTGTGGCGGCGAGCAATTCAACACCAATATTGTCCGTCACCATGTAACTGAAAGTCAGACCCAACTGAGTATTGTTGCTAACCTGAAACTCCCCCAACCCCAGCACGTTGTCCGAGCTTTCAGCAGGACGCACGGTGGCCGAACCGGCCCGAACAATGAAATCACCCGCTTGATGAGCCTGCGCAAATGCAGGCATGAGCGCTGCTGCCAACAATAAGAAAGATGTTTTTTTCATTACCCACTCCATTTATAGGGTTTAAATTTCGAACAAAATATACCCCCAAATAGGTATTATTGTTTTAAGTCAGATCACATCCCCTAAAGGTTTTACGTCAAAACCAAACCAAATCATTTACCACTAACCAATTAAAATTCATGGAATTGATCTAGATCAAAAGTAGCGAAATGTATAAAACGTGTCATTGATAACGAGGAAAATGACAATGGGTAACCATGCCACATTGATCCGTAACGAAGGGAAAAGCAGCATTGCATCGTTGATGGGGTGCCACAGCACGAATTAACAGGTTACAATCGTAAGTTAAGTTCTTTCTGTCGATTTATTTTTCAAGGAGCCTGCATGCCTATCACGGCCACCGCGCTATACCGTGACGCAATGAATTTTACCCGCAACCAGTTCATCAGCATCCTAATGATGTCACTGTTAACGGCATTCATTACTGTCACCATGAATAACGCCTTTTTGCCCTCAGTGGATGAATTACAGATTCTGCTACAGTCCATTAATGATGACTTTCCAGCTTCAGCCAAGATCGGCTTGATGGACCTGGTCCAGCAACTGACGTCAGAACAGAAAAACGTGTTACTGAAAATTTCGGTAGCCGATATTTTTTCTACATTAATCGGCAACTCATTACTGGTCGGCGGGGTGTTAATGTTGATCCAGTTGGTTTCTAATGGACAACGAACCAGTGCGCTACGTGCTATTGGGGCATCGACACCTTTTTTACTTAAATTGTTTATTTTTCTCTTACTCTGCATCTTGCTCATCCCACTCGGCATAGTGCTTTTTGTTGTTCCCGGCATTTTACTGGCGATTGCATTATGCTTGTCCCCCGTGATTATAGTGGCAGAGAAAAGTGGCGTGTTTCATGCGATAAAACTCAGCGCCAGGTTGGCTTACGATAATTTACGCATTACCGCCTCCGCGATTGTGACGTGGATACTAACGAAGATCGTTATCTTGTTACTCGTATCCCTGTTACCGATCTCATCACCAACGGTAATGGCCGTGGTGCTAAATGGGCTCGGCAACCTGATTTCCGCTATCCTGCTCATTTATCTATTCCGCCTTTATATGCTGCTGCGTGCTTAATCGTCGCGCCTTGCCTATGTCATAACGAACTGACATAGGCTTCGCAGATCCCCGACCGCTACCAACCCAATCGTAATTCTCTGCAAATTATTACAATATCTCGGGAATGGTGATCCACAATAAAGGATAATGGCGTGAGCTACCGGATAACTCTTGCGGGTTATGATTACGACACTGTTGAGTGATGGATTGATATAATGAAGCAACTTCTTGATTTTATACCGTTGGTCGTTTTTTTTGCGGCCTATAAACTTTATGACATCTATATCGCATCGGGTGCACTGATTGCGGCAACGGCGCTGTCACTCGCGGTAACCTGGGTGATCTACCGTAAAATAGAGAAAATGACGCTGGTCACCTTTGCCATGGTCGTCGTTTTTGGTTCGCTAACGCTGGTATTCCATAACGATCTGTTTATTAAATGGAAAGTGACCATCATCTACGCCTTGTTTGCCATTGCCCTGCTGGTTAGTCAGTTTGTCATGAAACAGACCCTGATTCAGAAGATGCTGGGTAAAGAGTTGACCTTGCCACAGCCTGTTTGGGGGAAACTCAATTTCGCCTGGGCTATGTTCTTTCTGGTGTGCGGGTTGGTTAACATCTATATTGCTTTCTGGCTACCGCAAAGCGTTTGGGTGAATTTCAAAGTCTTTGGACTAACCGGTGTGACGCTGCTGTTTACGCTGGTAAGTGGCGTCTATATTTATCGCCACTTACCCAACGACCCAGAGAAATCAGAAGAAGAAAAAAGCGAGCAACAGTAATCGCTAAACCGAGGCATACACAATGAGCATACAAAACGTGTTACCACAGGGTGAACTGGTTCTCCGCACGCTGGCAATGCCAGCCGACACCAATGCAAATGGGGATATTTTTGGTGGCTGGTTGATGTCGCAAATGGATATCGGCGGCGCGATTTTGGCAAAAGAAATCGCCGAAGGGCGTGTCGTTACCGTAAGAGTTGATGGGATGTCGTTCTTAAAACCTGTCGCCGTCGGCGATGTGGTTTGCTGTTATGCGCGTTGCTTACGTACTGGCCGTAGCTCCATTAACATAAACGTTGAAGTCTGGGTAAAGAAAGTCTCCTCTGAACCCATTGGCCAACGCTATCGGGCCACCGAAGCGTTATTCACCTACGTCGCCGTTGATGAAGAAGGCCATCCACGTGAGCTGCCCGTCGGTAAAAGCAACTTCACGCCAAGCGAGTAACGTCAGACATCAGGCGGAGCGCTTGTGGTGTCAGTACGACGTCATCTGTCTGGAATGATTGCCGGGTATACAGAATTAACGAAAACGGGGCGTCATCTATCAAAAATGACGCCCCGCTTCTTTTTGTGTATTGGCGAGTGTTATTCGACCGCCGCCCCACCATCAATTTTAAACACGATGGTCACAACCAGATCTTTACCTGGCTTGCTCGCTTCGTAACGCCATTTACGCATCGCCTGTTTGATGTCACGTTCGAACATATTGCGCGGTTCAGCAGAAAGTACCCGAACGTTGTCAACGCGCCCGGACTCATCCACATCAAACTGCATTTTTACTCGCCCTTCAACGCGTAGAGAGAACGCACGAGCCGGATACTGTGGCTGCGCACGGCTCAGCGGACGTGGCCCACTCGACTGCGAGCTTGCTGCTGGTGCAGGCGCCTGTTTCACTGGCGCATTATTAACATTGCGCGTCGGCTCTTCGCTGGTAAACGGCGAAGGTGGCTGTTTTTCAACGGTCGGCTCACGCTTAACCGGCTTCGGCTGCTCAACCTTCTTCACGGGCTTAGGCTCCGGTTTAGGTTTCGGCTTGGGCTTTGGTTCGGGTAACGGTATCACTACCGGCTGCGGCACGGGTTCCGGTTCTGGAATCGGTTCCGGCTCAGGTTCTGGCTGCTTAACAGGCTCTGGTTCAGGGGCTGATTTAGCAGCAGGTGCCGCTTCGTAAGTTGCGGGATTCACCATCACAACGCTGATGGGTTTAGACTCCTGCGGTAATTCGATTGAATTATTAAACGAAGCGTACAGCAAACCTGCAATCAGTGAACCGTGGAAACCAACTGAAAGTACGAATGGCCATGAGTAACGGCGGGTTAAAAAAAATTTTTTTTGCGGCATAGTCTGTCTTTATCCTCTTATGCCGCCCAAGTTTAAATGCAAATAGCAATCATATTCAATAACAACCCGTGGAATTGTAAAAAAAACAGAAATCGTGGGGGGATTACTCTGGCAGATCAACCTATTGTCCTCGAGCTATTGTCTTCAAACAACATCACGTATGATAGTAGAAACACGTTTATCTTACCGATAGTGTTTGGCAGTTGGGGAACCCTACCCGGAATCCCGAACGCGAGAATCTACCTTCCTACCCGTGAGGCCGCTATGCTCTATGTCATTTATGCTGAAGATAATGTTGATTCCTTAGCGAAACGCCTGTCAGTCAGACCAGACCATCTTGCCCGTTTACAGATATTACGCGATCAGGGGCGACTCATTACTGCGGGCCCGTTACCGGCTATCGACAGCGAAGATCCCGGTCAGGCTGGTTTTAGCGGTTCTGTCATTATCGCCGAATTCGCGTCGCTGGATGAGGCAACAGCATGGGCCGACGCCGACCCCTATATTGCAGCCGGTGTCTATCAACACGTCAGCGTGAAACCCTTCAAAAAAGTGTTTTAAACATTCGATTGATACAGGTCATGGTTACACACAAAAAATCATGGCCTCTTACCTCCCCGCCAAAAGCTGAAATATTTTAGTCATTTAACCGTGATAGTTTGACCGCTATTCATCTATAAAGGGTCAACAATCATGTTAATGCCTGCGGTTTTGCGAAACGGAATTGCTACTCTCCGCCGCCGTCATCGCTTAAGTATTCTCTCCGGATTGTTATTGATCATTGGGTTATTTTCTTTATTGCAATTGGTTTCTATCGGCGTTATTTCTCAAACGATGACACAGGTCCGACAGGATATCTCCGCGAATGAGGGCCTTCGACAGCAACAAGCGGTAATGGATAAAGCACGGATGGAAGTGATGAATGCCAGCGACAAACTTAACCGCGCGGGTATTTATCTGCTGGTAGACAAAGAAACAGGATCTGAAGGCAGTTGGCATAGCCTGATGGATGAAGCGGAAGTGTCTCTGAAACAAGCACAAGCGCACTACCAGCTACTGGGGACAGCCACGACAGATGAAGCGGACACACCAGCCTTTGCCGATTTGAAAAAAAGTTACAACCAGCTTTATTCCGGGCTGGTCGAACTGGCCGAAGGAATCAAGACCACTAACCAGATCGATATCTTTTTTGCTGTCCCGATTCAGGCCTACCAAAGCGATTTTACCCAAAAATATTCGCACTATCTGCAAGATACCGATGCACTACAAAAGCAGCATGGTCAACAATTCTTATCCTCTCTCGATCGCGCGAAAACCATTTTTATCACAGTACTGGGGCTCTTACTGGCGATCGCCATCGCAGTGTGGATTGCCGTGAATCGAATCATTATTCGCCCCCTGACACAAATCATTGCCCATTTAAAACGGATTGCCGCTGGCGATCTTTCTCATTCGGTCAGCACAGAGACCCGCGGCACACGCGAAGTTGAGCAGCTTAATACCAACGTCATTCAAATGCAGGAAGGCTTGGTCACGTTAGTTAATCAGGTTCGTCAGGGCGTTGACCACATGGTGGCACAGGTCGATCGCGTCGCTGCGGATAATCATCAACTTTCTGAGCAGGCGAATCGCCAATCTCGTGAGCTTAAAGCCACGACTGAACACGTTATTCAGCTCAGCCAACATCTGGAAAAAAATACCCAGCATACCCAACAGGCCAATTTGCATGCGGAAGACACCAGCAAAATTGCCACACAGGGTGAAACGATGATGAATGACGTCAAGGCAGCGATGTCAGACATCGCAGGTAGAACGCGAGAAATGACGGAAGCGATTAGGATGATTGAAAACGTCGCATTCCAGACTCACATTTTGTCCCTGAATGCAGCGATTGAAGCCGCACGGGCTGGGGCAATGGGACGCGGGTTCGCTGTTGTCGCACGAGAAGTTGGCACGCTGGCTTCGCAAAGCAGTCACTCTGCGCAGAATATTAATGTGCTGATCCGTGATTCAGACAACAGCGTAACCGCGGGAACACGGCTGGTAAACAAGCTGAACGACAGCCTACAGAACATTATTCAGACAGCGAAAGGAACAGGCACGTTTCTGAGCGAAATATCGGAAATATCGCACCAGCAAAATGAAAGCATTCATGAAGTGACGGCTCGACTCAGCACACTGAACGACACCGTCAGAGAAAATGCGGGCCAGGTTGAAGCCTCCGCGCACACCTTCACCTCACTGCTGGAGCAAACGGAACGTCTCAATGCCTCAGTATCATTGTTTCTCCTTCCCTCGACAGAGCATGACGTTAATCTGATGATTGACCAGAGAGAAATGACTCAACGTCTTCCAATGGTGGGATGAGTCGAAAATAAAATAAGCCAATAGCGTGATAAAAAATAGCGACCATATTTCGGGCCGCTATTTTTCTCACTGACTTACCACTCGTAGGCTACCGCATAGAGTAACGCCCGCCGTTGGTGCTTCTGCTGCAAATAACGAGCAGAGCGAATATGGCGATAGGTGCGCGACTGCGCTTCCAACCAGCGACTTCTTCTACGCTGGACCTGACGTAACATCCGCCAACGGCCCACTTCATTCCGACTGCGTTTCATGATGCGACTCTTGTTAATCCACTCGCGTTGAGCATTATAACCTCCTCATGCGTGACGACAATCAGTGAATCACTCCTTCGGCATTCTCTTCTTACTCAGAAGTTTTATACCTTCAATAATTCAGGCTGCATGACAAAACATGAGTCAACAATGGCAGAGTATTTGAGTGAAGCCAACGTATATGCCGCTTGAAATATAACAGAGATATTCAGAGGAAAGGCATTTCCCCTTTTGTAAATCTATGCGTACACTTTGTTAATTCTTTGCAGAAGGGAACTGTGCTGCTTTTATGTCGACATTTTATACCGTAATAAGTTGGCTACTGGTTTTTAGCTACTGGTTGCTGATCGCAGGTGTGACCTTGCGTATTCTGATGAAACGCCGGGCGGTGCCTTCAGCGATGGCCTGGCTGCTGGTGATTTATATTCTGCCACTTGTCGGTATTGTCGCTTATCTTTCGTTTGGCGAACTCCATCTCGGTAAACGTCGGGCTGAACGTGCCAGTAAAATGTGGCCATCAACGGCAAAATGGCTGCGCGAATTAAAGGAATACCGTCGTATTTTCGCGACGGAAAACAGTGAAGTCGCTAGCGCGCTATTCCAGCTTTGTGAACGTCGGCAAGGCGTTGGTGGTGTTAAAGGCAACCAACTGCAATTGATGACCACATTTGATGACACCATTAAAGCGTTATTGCGTGATATTGAACTCGCACGTAACAACATCGAGATGGTGTTTTATATCTGGCAACCCGGTGGACTGGTTGAGCAAGTTACCTCTTCCCTTATCGCCGCGGCGCGTCGCGGTGTACATTGCCGCATTTTGTTGGACTCTGCCGGTAGCGTACAATTCTTCCGCCAGCAGCATCCCGAACTGATGCGCACCACAGGAATAGAAGTGGTTGAAGCGCTGAAAGTGAATCTGTTTCGTGCCTTCCTACGTCGCATGGATTTGCGACAGCACCGTAAAATCATCCTGATCGACAACCGCATCGCCTATACCGGCAGCATGAATATGGTCGATCCCCGTTTCTTCAAGCAAGATGCTGGCGTTGGACAATGGATTGACCTGATGGCGCGTATTGAAGGTCCGGTAGCGACCACGCTGGGAATTATTTACTGCTGCGACTGGGAAATGGAAACGGGTAAACGCCTGCTTCCACCGCCGCCAGATGTTAACGTCATGCCATTCGAGCAGGAGAGCGGCCACACCATTCAGGTTATCGCTTCAGGCCCTGGCTACCCTGAAGAAATGATTCATCAGGCGCTGCTGACATCCGTGTATTCGGCGCGTAAGCAGCTAATCATGACGACCCCCTATTTCGTCCCCAGCGATGACCTGCTACATGCCATCTGTACTGCCGCTCAGCGCGGGGTCGATGTCAGCATTATTGTTCCACACAAAAATGACTCCGTACTGGTCGGCTGGGCCAGCCGTGCATTCTTCACGGAACTGCTTGCCGCAGGCGTAAAAATTTATCAATTCAAGGATGGACTGCTGCATACCAAAAGCGTGCTGGTCGATGGGCAACTCAGCCTGGTCGGTACAGTGAATCTCGATATGCGCAGCCTGTGGCTGAATTTTGAAATTACGCTGGTGATCGATGATGCCGGATTCGGCAGCGATTTAGCCTGCGTACAGGAAGACTATATCGCCCGTTCGCGCCTGTTGGATGCGACGTTGTGGCAAAACCGTCCTTACTGGCAGCGCATCGTCGAGCGGCTGTTCTACTTTTTCAGCCCCCTGCTATAAATACGCGTTTTCCCGTGTTCTAATAAGGCTATTGGGAATTTAACAGGAACCGCTTTATGGATTTGAATAACCGCCTGACCGAAGACGAAGCATTAGAACAGGCCTACGATATCTTCCTGGAACTGGCCGCTGACAATCTCGATCCGGCAGACATTTTGCTGTTCAATCTGCAATTCGAAGAACGCGGCGGCGCTGAGTTATTTGACCCTGCGGAAGACTGGGCTGAGCACGTTGATTTCGACCTGAACCCTGATTTCTTTGCCGAAGTCGTGATTGGGCTGGCCGAACAAGACGGTGAAGAAATTACCGATATTTTTGCCCGCGTGCTGATTTGCCGGGAAAAAGACCACAAACTTTGCCACATTCTGTGGAAAGAATAAGTTATCTCGCTTAAACACAAGGCGTCTCCCACAGGAGACGCCTTTTTTACATCAGTAACCGATAAAACGGGTTACTGAGCTTCCGTTTCCGGTAACAGCGCCTGCGGATCGACCTTCAGGCATGAGACTGCATGCGTAAAACTCCCTTCCAGTAATGGACGGGTTTTCGAGCACTCAGGGCCGACAACCGGACAACGGGTGCAAAATACGCAGCCGGATGGCGGATTGATCGGTGAAGGCAAATCCCCTTCCAGTAGCTGTATCTTCTTGTTGCGTTCCTGATCGGGATCGGGAATTGGCACCGCGGACATCAGCGCACGGGTATACGGGTGCTGCGGGTTTTGATAAACCTGATCGTAAGTTCCCAACTCTACCGCATGGCCCAGATACATCACTAATACGCGATCGGAAATGTGTTTCACTACCGATAGGTCATGAGCGATGAAAATCAGAGACAGGCGCATTTCGCGCTGTAATTGACGGAGCAGGTTAACCACCTGTGCTTGGATCGATACGTCCAGGGCTGAAACCGGTTCATCACAGATGATCAGCTTCGGCTCCAGAATCAGCGCGCGGGCGATACCAATACGCTGACATTGGCCACCAGAGAATTCATGTGGATAGCGGTTGATCAGGCTAGGCAACAGTCCAACCTTCAGCATCATCGCTTTTACGCGATCTTTTACCGCCTGTCGATCAAGCTCTGGATGATAAACTTTCAACGGCTCAGCAATAATTTCGCCGATATTCATACGCGGATTCAGCGACGCCAGCGGGTCCTGAAATATCATCTGAATATCGCTACGTGCTGCACGCCATTGATCGGCGTTCATACCCAGCAGGTCTTTTCCCAACCAGGTGACGCGTCCGTCGGTCGCTTTTACCAGCCCGATAATGGCACGCGCCAGCGTAGACTTACCGCAGCCAGACTCCCCTACCACACCCAGCGTTTCACCTTCATATAAGCGCAACGTCACGCCATCAACCGCTTTCAGTTTTTTAGGCGGCTGCCAGAACCACTGCTTATCTTCTCTGACATCAAAGTGAACTTTCAGATCGTCCACTTCTAATAACACCTTTTTTTCGTCCGCGTTGTTCATACCACCTCCTCAATCGCTCTAAAGCAGGCGCGCAAGCGGCCATCACCAAAAGATTCCAATGCAGGTGTGCTGTGGCAGACATCCATTGAATACGGGCAGCGTGGTTGGAACGGGCACCCTTTCGGCAAGCGTAATAAGTTAGGCGGATTACCTGGAATGGTCGCCAGCACCTCATCTTCCGCATCCAGGCGCGGCACAGCGTTGAGCAGACCAACAGAATATGGGTGGCTCGGATGATAAAAGACATCGCGTGCGACACCATATTCCATGGTGCGCCCCGCGTACATCACCAGCACTTTGTCACAAATACCGGCAACCACGCCCAGATCATGCGTGATCATGATGATAGCGGTATTAAACTCGCGCTTCAGGTCGTTCAATAGCGTCATAATCTGCGCCTGAACCGTCACATCCAATGCCGTTGTCGGTTCATCGGCAATCAACAGTTTCGGTCGGCACAGCAGCGCCATCGCAATCATCACGCGCTGGCGCATCCCACCGGAAAACTCATGCGGATACATCTTCATACGCTTACGCGCTTCCGGCATTTTGACCGCATCCAGCATTTTGACCGACTCTTCAAACGCTTCGCTTTTGCTCAGGCGTTTGTGCAACATCAGCACTTCCATCAGTTGTTCACCGACGCGCATGTAAGGGTTGAGTGAGGTCATCGGATCCTGGAAAATCATACTGATTTCTTCAGCACGCAGCTTATTCAGTTGATTTTCCGGTAAATTGAGGATCTCTTTGCCACGAAAACGCGCCGAACCACCAATACGGCCATTGCGGGCCAGCAATCCCATCAACGCGAACGCCGTCTGCGATTTACCCGAGCCTGATTCACCGACAATCCCCAGTGTTTCACCGGCATTGAGCGTGAAGTTCAAGTCGTTAACCGCCGTCACGTCCCCATCTTGCGTCTTGAACGTTACCCGTAGATCCTGAACATGTAGCAACGCGTCGTGCGCGCCCGTTAAATCAATTTTGCTCATGTTGGTACTCCTCAGCGATCTTTCGGGTCGAGGGCATCACGCAGGCCATCGCCGATAAAGTTAAAACAAAACAGCGTGACAACCAGAAACGCCGCCGGATAGAACAGTAACCACGGCGACACTTCCATTGAGTTCGCACCATCATTCAGCAAAGCGCCCCAACTGCTTAACGGCTCTTGCGTTCCCAGACCGAGGAAGCTCAGGAAGGATTCGAACAGAATCATGCTTGGCACCAGCAAAGAGGCATAAACCACTACCACGCCGAGCACATTAGGAACAATGTGACGTAAAACGATACCGCGCGTGGAGACACCGGAAACCATTGCGGCTTCAATAAACTCTTTACGTTTCAAACTCAGCGTCTGACCGCGCACGATACGCGCCATATCCAGCCAGGACACCATGCCGATAGCCACGAAGATCAGCAGCATGTTTTGCCCGAAGAACGTGACCAGCAGAATAACGAAGAACATGAACGGGAATGAGTTGAGGATCTCCAGCAGACGCATCATCACCGAATCCACTTTCCCTCCCAGATAGCCGGACATCGCGCCATACAGCGTCCCGACAATCACAGCAACCAGCGCTGCCGCCACGCCGACCATCAGCGAAACGCGGCCACCGATGGCAACGCGAACCAGCAGGTCGCGGCCAGAAGAATCCGTGCCGAAATAGTGCCCAGACGTCATATCCGGGGCGGCTGACATCATTCCCCAATCCGTATCGGCGTAGTCAAATGCAGACAGCATCGGCGCAAAAACCACGAAAAGAGTAATCACAGCCAGAGTGAATAGACTAGCCAGCGCCGCGCGATTATGGATAAAGCGCAGACGTGCATCTTGCCACAGGCTGCGCCCTTCAATCTCAGACTGCTCGGTGAAGTTCTCTAACGCTTCAACGTTTTTTCGATTCCAAAACATAGCGCCCCCAATTAATAGCGAATTTTCGGATCGATAACAGCGTAGAGCACGTCAATGATCGCATTAAATAAAATGGTTAAGCCGCCGACTAAAATTGTCAGGCTCAGTACCAGTGAGTAATCGCGGTTCAGCGCACCATTCACAAATAGTTGCCCAATACCCGGCAAGCCAAAGATGGTTTCAATGACCATTGAACCAGTAATAATCCCGACAAATGCTGGCCCCATATAGGAAAGCACAGGCAGCAATGCGGGTTTTAACGCATGGCGCAGGACGATACGACGCATCGGTAGCCCCTTGGCGCGGGCCGTGCGGATAAAGTTAGAGTGCAAGACCTCGATCATCGAACCTCGGGTGATACGCGCGATACTGGCGATATAAGACAACGACAGCGCCACCATCGGTAAAATGATGTATTTCGGTGCCCCGCCGTTCCAGCCACCGCCGGGCAACCAACGTAGCGTAATGGCAAAAATCAGCACCAATAACGGTGCAACGACAAAGCTGGGAATAACCACCCCCGTCATGGCAAAGCCCATCACGGTGTAGTCCCATTTCGTATTTTGATTCAGCGCAGCGATCACACCAGCGCTCACACCAAAAACAATGGCGAGAATGAATGCCGCAAACCCTAATTTTGCAGAAACCGGGAAAGACGTCGCGACCAGATCGTTCACGGAATAGTCTTTGTATTTAAAAGAAGGACCGAAATCACCCTGCACCAATTGCAGTAAATAGTTACCGTACTGCGTCAGTATGGGATCGTTCAGATGATATTTGGCCTCAATATTGGCCATCACTTCCGGCGGTAAATTACGCTCCCCGGTAAAGGGGCTGCCGGGTGCCAATCGCATCATGAAGAATGAGATGGTGATCAGAATAAATAGTGTCGGGATCGCCTCTAAGCAGCGGCGAAGAATAAATTTTAACATTGCTCGTACCTATAAAAAGCTGGCGACATCGTTGCGTGCCGCCAGCCATTATTATTAGTGCTTGATGATATAAAGATCTTTCACGTAGACATTATCCTGGGGATCTTTACCTGTTAAGCCCCCCACATACGTCTTCACCAAACGGGTATTCGCATAGTAATAGACCGGTATGATGACTGCGTCTTTATTCAGCAATGCTTCAGCCTGCTGGTAAACAACGGCGCGCTCCTCATCGGTTTTCACCTGTAAGGATTTCACGATCAGCGCATCAAACTCTTTGCTCTTATAGTGTGACTTATTATTGCTGCTGTCAGACAGCATACTGTTTAGGAAGGTAGACGGTTCGTTATAATCTGCACACCACCCTCCACGCGCCAGATCTTGCGTTCCCTGCTGGCGAGAGCTAAGGAACGTTTTCCATTCCTGATTTTCCAGCTTCACATCCACACCGATATTTTGCTTCCAGATAGAGGATGCGGCAATCGCCATCTTTTTATGCAAATCGGATGTGTTATAGAGCAAATTAAACGTCAGTGGTTTTTCTGCGGTGTACCCGGCTTCCGCCAGCAGTTTTTTCGCTTCTGCGTTACGTTTTTCCTGTGACCAGGTGAACCATTCTGGTGTTTCTGCTTTGAAACCATCGATATACGGCGGTACAAAACCATAGGCTGGAATATCACCCTGATTTTTCACTTTATTGGTCAGAATATCCTGACTTATGCCCAGGCGTAACGCTGTTCTTACACGAACATCGTTAAACGGCGGCTTCTGGTTGTTAATTTCATAATAATAAGTGCACAGGTACGGGTTAACCTTCACCTCATCGGGGATCTCTTTCTTTAATTTTTGAAAGAGTTCAATCGGCAACTGATTGTATGTCATATCAATTTCACCGCTGCGGTAGCGGTTCACATCAGTCACTTCCGAAGAAATAGGCAGGTACGTCACCTGATTGATCACGGTATGCGCGTTGTCCCAATATTGCGGGTTGCGTTCCAATACCAGTTTTTCGTTCACGATCCAACTTTTCAGCTTGTAGGCACCATTACCGACCCAGTTTTGCGGCTGCGTCCATTTTTCGCCGAATTTTTCAACAACGGCTTTATTAACAGGCGACATCGCGACATAAACCGGCAACTTATAGAAGTAAGGGACGGCTTCGGAAAGCGTGACCTCCAACGTATGATCGTCGATCGCTTTCACGCCTAATGTATCTGGAGATTTTTTGCCGGCGATGATGTCATCGATATTGAGCAAGTGGCCATATTGCAGGTAGCTAGAATAAGGCGATGCCGTCTTGGGATCGGCCAGACGCTGCCAACTGTAGACGAAATCTTGCGCGGTAACTGGCTCACCATTGGACCATTTGGCATCTTTACGCAGGTGGAACGTCCACACTTTAAACTCTTTGTGATCCCAGCTTTCCGCTACACCGGGGCTGGTTTTACCGTTAACGTCGGAAATGACCAGCCCTTCCAGCAGATCGCGTGATACATTGGATTCGGGTACGCCTTCGATTTTATGCGGATCAAGGGAGGACACTTCCGCGCCATTGTTACGAACCAATTCCTGTTTTTCTGCTAACTGAACGCCAGCGGGAACGGCCGCGGCGAAGGCAGAAACAGCCATCGTACTACTCAATGCCGCGATAATAGCGGCCGCTATTCTTTTTTTAGTTGTGATGTGTGTCATTATTTTCTCCTGTAATGTTGTCGTGTGAGTGATACCTACACGGTTCCTGAATTAATGCCCTGTGAGAAAAACGATTAATCGATTCAACTCACGCCCATTCCTATACAGTGGGAATGGGTAAGCATAGAGTAAACACCAAATTAATCGCTGCTCGCTCACTTCATTTGCATCAAACCGTAAACAGCAGCGGATTAATGCTTAATGATATAGAGATCTTTCACCCGTATGTTATCCAACGGGTCTTTACCTGTAATACCGCCGACATAAGGTTTGATCAACCGGGTATTCACGTAGTAATAGACCGGCACGATGACGGCATCATTATCCAACTGTGATTCCGCCTGCTGGTAAACCTGCGCACGTTCTTCATCCGTTTTCGCCTGAACAGCTTGTGCCATCAGTTTGTCAAATGCTGCGCTCTTATAATGACCCGTATTGTTGCTACTGTCTGACAACATACTATTCAAGAACGACGTCGGTTCGTTATAGTCTGCACACCATCCGGCTCGGGCGACATCATATCCCCCTTGATGACGCGTGCTGAGATAGGTTTTCCACTCCTGATTCTCCAACTTTGCGTTGACACCCAGATTCTGTTTCCAGACCGATGCCGCCGCAATGGCCAGCTTTTTATGTAAATCTGACGAGTTATAGAGCAAATTAAACGTCAGCGGTTTCTCTGCCGTATAGCCCGCTTGCGCCAGCAATTTTTTTGCTTCTTCATTACGTTTCGCCTGCGGCCAGGTAAACCATTCTGGCGTATGCGCTTTCAGACCGTCGGTAAAAGGAGGGATATAGCCATAGGCCGGAATATCACCCTGATTTTTAACTTTATTGGTTAATATGTCCTGATCAAGCCCCATGCGCAGCGCAGTACGCACCCGTACATCGTTAAAGGGCGGTTTCTGGTTATTGATTTCGTAATAATAGGTGCAGAGGTAGGGATCGATGTTAATTTCTTGTGGGATTTCTTTTTTTAGCTTCTGGAATAGTTCGATCGGTAATTTATTATGGGTGACATCAATTTCACCCGCGCGGTAACGGTTAACATCCGTCACTTCAGACGCAATCGGCAGATAGGTGACCTGATTAATCACGGTCTTGGCGTTATCCCAATATTGGGTATTACGCTCCAGCACCAATTTCTCATTCACGACCCAAGATTTAAGACGATAAGCGCCATTTCCCACCCAGTTTTCCGGCTGGGTCCATTTATCACCAAATTTCTCCACCGCAGCTTTATTTACCGGGGACATGGACGAGTGATTCAGTAATTTATAAAAGTAAGGGATCGGTTCACTTAATGTGACTTCCAACGTATGGTCGTCGAGTGCTTTTACGCCCAGCGTATCAGGCGATTTTTTGCTGGCAATAATGTCATCAATATTCAACAGATGACCATATTGCAAATAGCTGGCATAAGGGGAAACGGTTTTCGGATCGGCCAGACGTTGCCAACTATAAACAAAATCCTGGGCGGTAACGGGTTCGCCATTTGACCACTTGGCATTTTTGCGTAAATGGAACGTCCAGACTTTAAAGTCGCTGCTTTCCCAACGCTCAGCCACGCCAGGAATCGGGTGTCCATCAGGATCGGAAATCACCAACCCTTCATAGAGATCGCGCGCAACATTGGATTCCGGTGTACCTTCTATTTTATTTGGGTCCAGCGATGACACTTCAGCGCCATTGTTTCTCACCAGAACCTGTTCTTTCGCCAGCTCAACACCAGCGGGTACATTAGCAGCCTGGACATTCACGCATGACGCCATCACTGCTGTGGCAATCATACTGGTAACAAAGCATCGTTTTGTTTTGCGAGTTTTCACTTTATAAACGCCCCTGTCTTGATACAACGCCATACCGGATTCTATGCATAAAGATCGTCATCAACATAGAGCAGAAAAGAACGCCCATTATTCAAATAAATCATAAGATTATTTTATGAATACATAAAGAATAATAGGTCGACACTCGAAGCTATCAAAAGCAGACACATTCGCCAATATTTTTACATTGATGTTGCTTAATTTTCTTCACCACGGTCCGATAAAATTTCATCACAACACGCCGAAGCAATATTTAACCCCATGATAATCAATGTTTTTTGTTTTTATTTTCAAGTATTTTTTAAATATTCAGCAATTTATAGATTTTGAGCAAAAAAACATCGTAGTGAATTTCATCGTTTTAACAGCACAAAAATGATGACAAGAGCTTACCTGTCCTCGTCATTATCTGACCGAAATGTTATTATTTTAACAATTTTATTACTAACAAAGCTCGATATTAGCCCTCCATTTCTCTGCTATTGACTGCGTGCAAAATGACGCATTCGATTAAGATATAAGCACTATTTATACGACTACGTTTTATGCGAACGGCTAACTCTCAGTATTGACGCCACAACCGTCTCTTACCGCCCCATTCTGGGTAGGAAAATCTCTGGTCATACTTCATTAATGATAGTCACTATCAACACCAGCGTGCTGAATGGTGTCAGCTTAAAGAAAATTCGATATTGATCACAAAAAAAGCACCCACAAATGGGTATGCTCATTCCATGCGGTAATGAATGCGCAAATAATATTAATTTTTACGTATTTTCAAAACAATATTTTAAAAATTTACGATATCAGCGATTACAGTATTTTAAAAAACAGCGATCGCACTATAACCGTAACTGACAAGCTCTTTGAGTCAATTGATGTGAAATAGGCAGAAAAGAATAGCAAGGTAACGGAAACGCCCTCTTCTCGTTTATCTATACTGTTCTATCCGGCGAACCATTGACTGAAAGAGTTTAACATTTATCAGGAGAGCATTATGGCCGTAACCAACGTTGCTGAACTTAACGCATTGGTCGAAAGAGTAAGAAAGGCACAGCAGGAATTTGCCACTTACACTCAGGAACAAGTAGATAAGATCTTCCGCGCTGCCGCACTCGCTGCATCGGATGCCCGTATCCCGCTGGCAAAAATGGCGGTTGCCGAATCTGGCATGGGGATCGTGGAAGATAAAGTCATCAAAAACCACTTCGCATCTGAATACATTTATAACGCCTATCAGGATGAAAAAACCTGCGGCATCCTCTCTACTGATGACACTTTCGGTACCATCACCATTGCAGAGCCTATTGGCCTGATTTGCGGTATTGTTCCCACCACCAACCCCACTTCTACCGCGATTTTTAAAGCGCTGATCAGCCTGAAGACCCGTAACGGAATTATCTTCTCTCCTCATCCGCGTGCAAAAAACGCGACCAATAAAGCAGCAGATATTGTGCTGCAAGCGGCGATTGCCGCAGGCGCACCGAAAGATATCATCGGCTGGATTGACCAGCCTTCTGTCGAGTTGTCTAACCAACTGATGCACCACCCGGATATCAACCTGATTCTGGCTACTGGTGGCCCAGGTATGGTGAAGGCCGCGTACAGCTCAGGTAAACCAGCAATCGGCGTAGGTGCCGGTAACACCCCCGTTGTCGTTGACGAAACCGCGGACATCAAGCGCGCCGTCGCCTCTATTTTGATGTCGAAAACCTTCGATAACGGTGTCATTTGTGCGTCCGAGCAGTCTGTCATCGTGGTAGACAGTGCCTATGATGCCGTGCGTGAGCGTTTTGCTACCCACGGCGGCTACATGCTGAAAGGCAAAGAACTTCATGCCGTACAGGGCATTCTGCTAAAAAACGGTTCATTGAATGCCGACATTGTGGGCCAACCAGCACCGAAAATCGCAGAAATGGCAGGCATCACCGTCCCAGCAAACACCAAAGTGCTGATCGGTGAAGTAACGGCCGTCGATGAATCCGAGCCGTTTGCCCATGAAAAACTGTCTCCGACACTGGCGATGTACCGTGCGAAAGACTTCAACGACGCCGTCATTAAAGCGGAAAAACTGGTAGCAATGGGTGGCATCGGTCACACATCCTGCCTATATACCGATCAGGACAATCAGCCAGAACGCGTAAATCATTTCGGTAATATGATGAAAACGGCACGCATCCTGATTAATACTCCGGCTTCTCAGGGCGGTATCGGCGATCTCTACAACTTCAAACTCGCGCCGTCTCTGACGCTGGGCTGCGGCTCCTGGGGCGGAAACTCCATCTCCGAAAACGTCGGTCCGAAGCACTTGATCAACAAGAAAACGGTAGCCAAGCGAGCAGAGAATATGTTGTGGCATAAACTTCCCAAGTCTATTTATTTCCGTCGCGGCTCACTGCCAATCGCACTTGAAGAAGTCGCCTCCGATGGTGCAAAACGTGCATTTATCGTGACCGACCGTTTCCTGTTCAACAACGGTTATGTCGATCAGGTCACGTCCGTACTGAAACATCACGGACTGGAAACCAAGGTTTTCTTTGAAGTTGAGGCCGATCCGACACTGAGCATCGTGCGTAAAGGTGCAGAGCAAATGCACTCCTTCAAGCCAGATGTGATTATTGCGCTGGGCGGCGGCTCGCCAATGGATGCGGCGAAGATCATGTGGGTAATGTATGAACACCCGACAACGCACTTCGAAGAGTTGGCACTGCGCTTTATGGATATCCGTAAACGTATCTACAAGTTCCCGAAAATGGGCGTCAAAGCCAAAATGGTGGCGATAACCACCACATCCGGTACGGGTTCCGAGGTTACGCCGTTTGCCGTAGTGACGGACGATGCAACCGGGCAGAAATATCCGTTGGCAGACTATGCGCTGACGCCAGATATGGCGATTGTTGATGCTAACCTGGTAATGAACATGCCGAAATCGCTGTGTGCATTTGGTGGGCTCGATGCCGTAACGCACTCACTGGAAGCCTATGTTTCCGTGCTGGCAAACGAATATTCGGACGGACAGGCGCTACAAGCGTTGAAGTTACTAAAAGAGAATCTGCCAGACAGCTACCGTGACGGAGCCAAAAACCCGGTTGCCCGTGAACGCGTGCATAACGCCGCAACGATTGCAGGTATCGCATTTGCCAACGCCTTCCTCGGCGTCTGTCACTCAATGGCGCACAAGTTAGGCTCGGAGTTCCATATTCCGCACGGTCTGGCAAACGCCCTACTAATCTCAAACGTGATTCGCTATAACGCGAACGACAACCCGACCAAGCAGACGACGTTCAGCCAGTATGACCGCCCTCAGGCTCGCCGTCGTTACGCGGAAGTCGCTGACCACCTGCGCTTGACAGCCCCCAGCGATCGTACCGCGCAGAAAATCGAGAAATTGCTGAACTGGTTGGAAGAAATAAAGACTGAGTTGGGGATCCCGACGTCCATCCGTGACGCTGGCGTACAGGAAGCCGATTTCCTGGCGAAGGTCGATAAGTTGTCTGAAGATGCGTTCGACGATCAGTGTACTGGCGCTAACCCGCGCTATCCGCTGATTTCCGAATTGAAACAAATTCTGATGGATACTTACTATGGTCGTAAGTTTTCCGAAGATGTAAAAACAGAAGCGATTGAACCACCCGTAGTAAAAGCCGCCAAAACCAGTAAGAAAGCCGCACACTAACGCTCCGGCAATTACCGCCTTAGGCTATCTCTTTGTTATACCCAACCCTCTAAGGGTTGGGTATTTTTGTTATGGAGATCTAACGCAGGTGCATCTTAGGACGCCAGTTTATTAATACGGCTATTAACCATCTAACTCGCTTTCCTTACGGGTTAATCCCAGCGCAATCTTATAATGCTTACGGCATACGGAAACATAACTTTCATTACCGCCAATAACGACCTGTTCCCCTTCGTGGACAGCATTACCCTGCGCATCTAACCGCAATACACAGTTAGCTTTACGTCCGCAATGACAGACCGTTTTTAACTCGATCAACTTATCAGCCCACGCCAATAAATAGTGACTCCCAGAAAACAAATCGCCGCGAAAGTCAGTACGCAACCCGTAACACAATACCGGGATATCTAATTGGTCTACGACATCGGAAAGCTCACTCACCTGCTCACGGGTTAAAAATTGACATTCGTCAATTAATATACAATCTACGGGTTGGGTACGGTGCTCTTTCTCCAACAATCCAAATAAAGATGTCTGCGGATTAAACAATAATGCCGGAGAAGAAAGACCGATCCGTGAACTTACTATCCCCACACCGTGCCGATTATCTATTTCTGCAGTGAACACCAGCGTGCGCATCCCGCGTTCCTGGTAGTTATATGATGACTGCAATAGCGCCGTCGATTTCCCTGCGTTCATTGCAGAATAATAAAAATAAAGTTGAGCCACTCAGCTACTCCAAAAGGCAGGCTATATACTCGTAATACGTCAAGTTGCATGTGCGTTGGCTACGCTACTCGGCCCACTTATGTGGGCCTCGCCCCGTTGGGGCCGCTGCAAGCAACGTTCAAACCTGCCTCTCACCGGAGGTCAACCGTTGGCTGAGCAAATTCGTTCCCGACGAATTTATCCTTCTCTTGCCGCCTGCCTGAAACTCGAATTATTTAGAGTATATGATCTTCATGTTGTAAGCGCTTATTGTAACAACTCGTCTTCACGCTGTGCAATGGGCTATTCCTCGACTACAGATTGTCCATTCGCTGACCACCGACAACCTGTATGATAAAAGATATAAACATCCCTTATAACAACGGCGCTACGTCAATAAGCCATTCTCCGTCATATGCGGTAGGAAAACGGCATACCAAATGTATTTTTTTGATAACCAGAAAGTATTTATATTTATGTAACATACGATGTGAATTCTGTTTTAAAAATGACGTTTTTTAACAAACTTACAAATCTGACTATTGCAGAAAAGAAAATAGCACTCTATTATCACACTACACGCCACCAATAATATTAATTTGAGATTATCACAATGAGCGAAGCACTAAAAATTCTTAACAACATCCGTACTCTGCGTGCCCAGGCTAGAGAATGTACCCTGGATACTTTAGAAGAAATGCTGGAAAAACTGGAAGTCGTGGTTAATGAACGCCGCGAAGAAGATAGCCAGGTTCAGGCTGAAGTTGAAGAACGTGCGCGTAAATTACAACAATATCGCGAGATGCTGATTGCCGATGGTATTGACCCTAACGAATTATTCCAGTCTTTAGGTTCAGTGAAAGTTGCAGGAAAAAGCAAACGCGCTGCCCGCCCTGCAAAATATCAATACACTGACGAAAACAACGAAGTTAAAACCTGGACTGGTCAAGGGCGTACACCAGCAGTGATCAAAAAAGCAATCGAAGAGCAAAACAAGTCTTTAGACGATTTCCTGCTGTAATTGTCTATAAACACCGAATACTAAAAACCCCCGATAGCAATCGGGGGTTTTTATTTGATAATACCACTACGAAAAGAAAGCAGATGGTTGCCGTTTTGGCTGCTCTCTGTTTTTTTGTAAACAGAGAGCAATAATTACCTTCTGTTATTTTTCTTCTGCGTCAATCGTTTCCTGCAACCATTGCGCGAACTCCTGGCCTAAACCGTCATGACGTAAACCATATTCTACGAATGCCTGCATATAGCCTAGCTTATTACCACAGTCATGGCTCACACCTTTCAGGTGATACGCTTCTACCGTTTCTTTTTCCATCAGCATCGCAATGGCATCGGTCAACTGAATTTCATTACCTGCGCCCGGCGGTGTTTTCTCCAACAGCGGCCAAATATCAGCAGAGAGCACATAACGGCCAACGACGGCTAAATTAGACGGTGCTTCGGAAGCTTTAGGTTTTTCAACCACGCCGACCATAGGGACGCTATCCCCTGCTTTTAATTCCACACCTTTGCAATCAACCACACCATAGCTACTTACATTTTCAACTGGCTCAACCATAATTTGGCTGTGACCTGTAGTAGAGAAACGTTGCAGCATTTCGCTCAGGTTATCTTTCTTCAGATCGGATTCATATTCATCAATAATCACATCTGGCAGAATAACCGCGACGGGCTCATCCCCAACTAACGGGTGCGCGCACAATACAGCATGGCCCAACCCTTTCGCTAATCCCTGACGTACTTGCATAATGGTAACGTGTTTAGGACAGATGGATTGAATTTCCTCCAATAGCTGACGTTTAACACGTTTTTCCAAAATGGCTTCCAGTTCAAAACTGGTATCGAAATGGTTTTCAATAGAATTCTTCGATGAGTGTGTAACCAAAATAATTTCATTAATCCCTGCGGCGATACACTCATTAACAACATATTGGATCAGCGGTTTATCTACCAACGGCAGCATTTCTTTAGGAATGGCTTTGGTGGCAGGCAGCATACGCGTCCCTAATCCAGCAACCGGTATGACCGCTTTTTTTACTTTTTTATTCACAATAGACATAAACAGCCTCTTATATACCGTTCAAATAATGAACTTTATTTATCTAAGCAAGATAACCGATGGAGTATAACGACTTTAACAAAGGTTCGCTTGTCCCAACGTTACCGTTCAATAAAAATAAGATAACTCCCTACATAGTAGGAAATAAAAAATAATACCGAAAAGTAGGTATTAACCGAAACTAACGCCCGCTTCGTGCTATCAGACTATTCCGTCGTCAGCATGAGTCGTAAACGACCGCCACCGCCCCATATCTGACATTGCCATGTTTCACACTGATAATTAAGCTGATTGAGATAGGCTCCCTCAAGCGTTCCTAAAGGGACGCCGCTATTCAATACGACCTGTTGTTCGTTAACATTTAGCGTAGCGTTTAGCCCAGCGGAGATCAGTATCAGTTGTTTCAATGGCCGATGGTAATACCCTACAAGCAAAGGAAAACGACCATCCAGGCTCGCCTGCCGCAGCAATTGATTTACCTGCTTTAATAACGTCGGCAAATACGGTAAGCGATGTTGCTGATCGGCCAAATGTTCCTGAAGCAATCCATTGAACAACGTCCGAAGCAGTAACGCTGCCAGCGTGCCATTATTATTGGCGCCCTGAGTGACATCAAGGCAATAAAACGCTAATTCAGTCTCGGAAAGCGCGGCGATATCCAACACCAGCCCCGGTTGTTCCGCAGTCGTCAATTGGCGGTAGTTAACGCGGCAGCGAGCAAGTGTTTGCTGAACGGGCGGCTGTAGTTGAGCGAGCAGTTTGGTTATTGCTTCAGGTGATTGATTGAGAGAATCCATATCCTGCATCAGTTGATCCATCTCATTAAGTTGTGAGGTAAACATGTCAGGATAGAGGCAGGACATCACAGCATCACGCAAGCGTGTGTAATCACGAATAGGTTTAAGCAACACGTCCTGGACACCGAGACGCAAGACTTTAGCGATATCCGCCATCTGACTGGTTGCAGAAATGACCAGTATTGGCGTGTCGCTATCCCTCAAACGCAGGCATTCGAGGAACTCGATCCCTCCCATCATCGGCATTTTCAAATCGCAAATCATTAAATCGGGGTGGTAATGTTCAAGAATACTTAGCGCATCTAATCCATTAATCGCCTCCCGAACCGAAGCCCCAAGAGAAGTCAGATAACCAGCGAGCACAGATCGAAAAACGGCCTCGTCATCAATGACTAAAATATGCTTACCCGCTAGTGGTTGTTCCATCAGTACCCCTTACTTCAAACACCGAATAATCACACCTACTTTAGCGCCAGTGCACCAGATAGTCGGCACACTATTCGCTCTTAAGTGCATGCGTTCTTAACAGCATGCGCTCTTCACTACAATTCTTTTGCTAACGGCAAGAGCTCATCACGAATCTTTGCTACTGCTTTATAACCCGCCTCAATCGCCTCGTGCGCCCGGTGAAAATCTAACGTAGCGATCTGAGGACAATACGGCTGTAGCAATACGTCAGGTGGATCGCCCGCCATTCTCGTCATCTTTAACCGATTTTCCAGAATCTGTATCGATGTACTCATTATCTCCATTGCCGTGGGTGAACTTTCTGCTGACTGGCGTCGGCTTCTTAATAAACGCTCCCGAATCCTACTACGCCAATCTTGCGAAACATGCTCCATATCAATGTCAGCCTCTGACGCCGTTGGTTTAATCGATAGCAGATCCTGATGATTAAGGCTAGCATCGTGCTGGAGATCAACGGCAATCACGATATCAGCCCCCATTGCCCGCGCCAGAGAAACGGGAACAGGATTAACCACCGCGCCATCCACCAGCCAGTAATCGTTAAATCGAACGGGGGATAACAAGCCAGGCATACTGCAAGACGCCCGCATTGCCTGGTGTAAATCGCCGTCTGTCAGCCAGAGTTCACGCCCTGTGCTGAGATTTGTCGTCACCACGCCATATTTGATAGCACAGTCTTCAATCTGTGTTGTATGTAACAAATGCTTAACACTATTAAAGACACGATCGCCACGCAACAAACTGCCACGCTGCCAGGAAAGATCCATCAACCGAATCACGTCCCAGTAGCCAAATCCTCTCACCCACTGCTCCATTGAGGACAAATTGTTTGTCGCATATGCCGCGCCAACCAGCGCGCCAATAGAACAACCCGCGACGACATCAACCTCGATTCCCAGCTCTGTTAACGCATTAAACACCCCAATATGCGCCCATCCTTTCGCAGCCCCAGATCCCAAGGCTATGCCAATCTTTTTCCGTTGCATAATTGCTCCATCCCCTTCATTTTAGCGCACATTGCTAGACGTAGAGTTTCTTAGGTAACATATCGGCATCCCGCATAGGGATCTGTTTATTATCTATCAGTTTTTATCTTAAATTTTCTTCAGGAGACGTTGTGTCAGAATCTTGCCCCTGTTGCAGTGGGTTGCAGTATAACGCATGCTGTCAACCCTATCTCACGCATGCCGCAACAGCGGCCGAGCCTGTTCTGTTAATGCGATCGCGTTACACCGCCTACGTCAAACACGATGTCGACTATCTTATCGCTACTTGGCATCCCGATTGCCAACCCGATAAATGGCGTGAGTCTATTTCTGCAAGCTGTCAAAATTCACAGTGGCTAGGCCTCACTATACTGGCAACGTCTCCCGGAAAAACGCCTGACGAGGGCTATGTGGAATTCGCCGCACGTTATCTATCGGAAACCGACAGCCAGCGAACAGAATTAATGCGAGAACGCTCACGCTTCCTTCGCCAGCATAATCGCTGGTACTATATAGACGGCGTTCATATGCAGACAGGCAGAAATGAACCTTGCCCGTGTGGTTCCGGCAAAAAATACAAAAAGTGTTGCGGACAATAGAACACCGGCAGTCGTCCACGCGGCCTACCGCTGCGTTACCATAAGATCGTTATTTTAGTTTTCGGACAGGATCTACACGCTCATGCAATCCCAAAATATACAAAGAAAAGTATTACGAACCATTTGCCCCGACGCAAAAGGGCTCATCGCGAAAATTACGAATATTTGTTATAAGCACGAATTGAACATCGTACAAAACAATGAGTTTGTCGATCATCGCACTGGCCGCTTTTTCATGCGGACCGAGTTGGAAGGGATTTTCAACGACACCACGCTGTTAGCTGATTTGGACAGTGCGCTTCCCGAAGGTTCGTCTCGAGAATTAACCGCCGCGGGCCGCCGTCGCATCGTGGTTTTGGTGACGAAAGAAGCTCACTGCCTGGGCGATCTGTTGATGAAAAGTGCCTATGGCGGCCTGGATGTCGAAATCGCTGCCGTCATCGGTAATCACGATACCTTACAGACACTGGTCGAGCGGTTTGATATCCCCTTCCATTTGGTCAGCCATGAGGGGTTAACGCGCGAAGAGCACGATCAACAGATGATCGCGCAGATCGATCAATATAAACCTGATTACGTCGTGTTGGCGAAATACATGCGAGTCCTGACACCTGCATTTGTTCAGCATTATCCAAACCAGGTGATCAACATCCACCATTCGTTCTTACCTGCCTTTATCGGTGCCCGCCCGTATCATCAGGCTTACGAACGTGGTGTAAAAATCATTGGCGCGACAGCTCACTACGTTAACGATAATCTGGATGAAGGTCCGATCATCATGCAGGACGTCATTCACGTTGACCATACTTACTCAGGTGACGACATGATGCGTGCAGGTCGTGACGTTGAGAAAAACGTCCTCAGTCGCGCACTGTATCGTGTACTGGCTCAGCGTGTTTTTGTCTACGGTAACCGTACCATTATTCTGTAATCGGTTGATCGGACATCTTTTTGTATAAGGATGCGTCGAACGGAATAAAAAAACGGCAACCACATTTATTTTTGATATATAGCACTTTACAGGGGCGTGTCATTTGATATGATGCGCCCCGCTTGAAGCGAAAGCGTCTTGCAGCAAGGCCAGTGGTGGGGTTCCCGAGCGGCCAAAGGGAGCAGACTGTAAATCTGCCGTCACAGACTTCGAAGGTTCGAATCCTTCCCCCACCACCATTTCAAAGTAACGCCTCTGAATTACATCCCAAGGCTAAAGCATCAGATTCCCGTTAGGGAAGGTAAAAAAAGTAATCATGGAACGATTATGACTTGGTTGTATATTTTATCCTCAATCGTCACTCTTGCCCCACTATACCTGGCTGTAAAAAAGCTAACGTCCTCTTACTTTATATATACTAGATTTTGTGCAATTCTAGTGGCTACACTTTTCATGTGTTTTCACCTTTACATTTTTCACGCAGGAAAAATACCATTCATCGGTGTCTCCATAAAAGATAATGACTTTATCCTTTATGGCTCGTTTATATTTGCCTTACTATGTGCAACCACCTGCGCAATAGCACATAACAATAGTTAGAAAAGGCTAAGGGAATGGAACTTTTTTATATATTTTCAGCTATATTCATGTTCATCCCTGCTTATCTTGCTATAAAAAAAATCACCACATCCGAAGATGTTTATCGTAAATTTTTTGGCATTCTTATCTCTTTTTTGTTGATGTTTTTCCATTTTTACACCTACCATGATGGAAAGATCCCTTTTTTGGCCATCTCTATCGAAGATAACGATATTGCCCATTACAGTTCATTCATATTTGGACTTATAAGTGGAGTTGTGGGATGCGTAGCATATCAAGATAAAAGATAAAAAAACAACAGGTTAAAAACACACGGAGGAATGTGTTTTTATTTATCACTATCCTTACATTCACTTTATCATGTGCAATAAGAAATTATGATGACACATGAATAAAATAAAAGACTCGCGATAATGACATCCGTTTACATCACGTTATCAGTACTCATGTTCGTCCCGACCTACTTTATTATAAAGAAACTCACCTCATCTGAAGATACTTACCACAAATTCTTTGGGATCGTTGCCTCCTGCGCCTTTATGTCTTTTCATTTTTATACTTATCATGCCGAGAAATTCCCTTTTTTAGGCATTTCTACCGTGGGTAATGATACCGTTCATTACAGTTCAATTATCTTGGGATTTATCAGCGGAGTGGTGGGTTGGATAGCGCATCACGAGGACTAGAAAAACCTAAATATACCCCCCAGCATCGCTGCGGAAATAAACCAACACGTAGCGGTTATTATTGAGTTATCACTACGTGCTTTAAAATTACTAGTGGTTTATTTCAAGTGCTGTGTCGCCAGATCATTTAATAAAACATTCCATTATACGTCATGGAATTTGTAAAAAAGGAACGAATGCCAAAAATGAGCCTCACGCTTTCCCCTTCCAGCGTCCTGGGACATAAGAAAACACGGGGAGTTGCCATGACCAGCGAATTGCCGCCAGACGCACAGCCAGACCAATCGTGAACGATGCCAGCAGGTTAATATCGTGGTTGATGTTAAATGATTTTAACCCCAGATATAACAGCGCGACTAACAGCGATACGCTGGCATACAGTTCCTTTTTCAGCACCATTGGCGTGCGGTTGCAGAAGATATCACGCAATATGCCACCAAAAATGCCGGTCACAATACCCGCCATGACCACCACCGTCATTGAATAATTCAATTTCAGCGCCACATTGCAACCAATGATGGTAAAGGCAATCAGCCCCATCGCATCCAGCACCAGAAAGAGACGGTGCAAATGGTGCATAAAGCGCGCAATGATAATCGTGAAAAGACCTGCACCAACAGTGAGATAAATATAGCCGGGATGCTGCGTCCAGCCGATGGGATAATTACCAAGGAGAATATCGCGAACGGTGCCACCGCCAAGCGCGGTAATGAAGGCAATCATGCCTACGCCAAAGATATCCATATTGCGACGCCCAGCGGCCAGCGCCCCGGACATCCCTTCTGCCGTAATCGCGATCAGATAGATGTAAGTCAGCACACAAGTTATCCTGTGAAATGTGCCACTCCCTCTGTCCGCTTTACCTGAGAGTTTACGCAGCAGAGCTGCTTGCCCCTTCGGTGGGTTGCATCGCAACCTCTCTCCAGTTGGCTTCAATGGAATTCGCAGTTAGGGTAGCCTGAGCGATTATGGGAGTTTGCGCCTTCGGCGGAGCGTTATACTTTATGCCACCATACAGTTTGAAGTCTGGTAGCGTACACGCCCTCTCTCCTGCGAGGTGCGGAGTATAACGGTCGATAAGCCTTGGGTTCAACTGAATATAAGTGAATCTTATTTTCAGCGATTTTCATCTGTCTCCACCGTCCCTAATATCACTCATCTTCCCTGTCAGAAAGCGTAGCCTCGCCGTGACGCCACGCTCCATTTTCTGCTACCATCTGGTCACATTTTTTAGCGAATGGCAGCGAACATGAAAGTTGTATCTTTTAATATCAATGGCCTGCGGGCGCGCCCTCATCAGTTGGCCGCCATTATCAAACAACACCAGCCGGATGTGATCGGATTGCAGGAAACCAAAGTCCACGATGACATGTTTCCGTTAGAGGATGTCAGCCAGTACGGTTACCACGTTTATTATCACGGACAGAAGGGCCACTACGGCGTCGCGCTGCTGTGTAAAGATAAGCCCCTTGCAGTCCGTCGCGGTTTCCCAACGGATGAAGACGATGCACAGCGCCGCATCATCATGGCGGATTTCGCCACTGAGCACGGCACGCTTACGGTAGTAAACGGATATTTCCCACAGGGAGAAAGCCGCGACCATCCAGTGAAATTCCCCGCTAAGACACGCTTCTATCAGGATCTGCAAACCTATCTGGAGCAACATCACAGCGCGACACAACCGTTGATTGTGATGGGGGATGTCAATATCAGCCCAACCGATCTGGATATCGGGATCGGCGAAGAGAATCGCAAGCGTTGGTTACGCACCGGAAAATGTTCCTTCTTACCGGAAGAGCGTGAATGGATGGCGCGTTTGCAAGGCTGGGGGCTCATCGACACCTTCCGTGCCGCTAATCCTGAGAGCAACGATCGGTTTTCATGGTTTGATTACCGCTCTTCTGGGTTTGATGACAACCGTGGCCTACGTATCGACCTGATTCTCGCCAGCACCTTCCTGACCGAACGCTGCACCGCCACCGGTATTGATTACGATATTCGTGGAATGGAAAAACCTTCCGACCATGCGCCGATCTGGGCGGAATTTACACTTTAAAACGAGTGTGCAGTGAAAATAAATCACCGCCGTGCAGCAAAGCCACAGCGGTGATTACTATAGATAGCAGTGTCGAGCATTGAAGCACGTATTTCTTACTTCACGTTTATTGCTTCACCAGTTGCCATATCAGGTTGTTTGTTCCCAGCGTTTGCTTGTCCCGCACACATTGCAGAATCACCCCTTCAACCTTTACCACCGCACCTTCGGAATAATTACGGTTTTCATACACACAGCAGCGCAGGCAGTTATTGTTCTGCTCGCGTACCGTCGTCGTTCCTGCGCCCCACACTTCCGGTGGAACGGGAACGACAATATCCGTTCCGCCGCGATTAGCCTGCGCCAGCGTAGGCAGCACCAGCAGCACACTGGCGAAACACAAAGACACTAACGATTTCATTGCTTCTGCTCCTTCGCTTTTTTAGTCTGAGGTTTGCGCCGTTTTGAGGCACCCGACGGCGGCGCAGAAAGCCCTTTGAACGCTCTCACCGCACCGTTTTGTTTCGCTTGCTGAATCAGTTCCTGCAAGGAGTTCGTCAGCGGCTGCATAAAATCCTGATAACGACATTTCTTCTCGCTAATCTGCGTCAGCGTGGACTCCCAATGTGCAGTCATATCGGGGTGCGCCGCGCTGTCAGGCAGTGAGTGAATTAATGCTCGCCCCGCTTCACTCGCGTGAATATAGCGCGCTTTCTTAAACAGAAATGTCCGCTTAAACAGTAATTCGATAATACCCGCACGCGTCGCTTCTGTGCCTAAACCATCGGTTGCCCGCAGGATTTTCTTTAATTCTTTATCCTGCACAAAACGCGCGATGCCCGTCATCGCCGATAACAGCGTCGCATCGGTAAAAGGCCGCGGCGGCTGAGTTTGACGCTCAACGACCTCGCCGCGTTCGCAGAGTAATTCATCCCCCTTTGCCACCACGGGCAACGGCATGCCTTCGTTTTCTTCGTCCCGCTCTTTGCCGCCCAACAAGGTGCGCCAACCCGCTTCAGCGAGAAACCGCGCTTTGGCAATAAATTTACCGCCCGCAATATCCAATTCAATGACACATTTGCGAAACACCGCATCCGGGCAGAACTGCATGATGTACTGCCGCGCTACTAACCCATACACCTTACGCTCATTCTCCGTCAGCGAGGCACTTGCACTACGCGCGGTGGGAATAATCGCATGGTGAGCATCAACCTTGCCATCGTCCCAGCAGCGGTTGCGCCGATCGACATCCATAACTGGCTGTGGCAACAGATCGGGCTGATGCACGGCGATCGCATTCAAGACGGCATGACGCCCGGCAAAGTGCTCTTCAGGTAGATAGCGACTGTCGGAACGCGGGTACGTGATCAACTTATGGGTTTCATACAGCTTCTGACATACATCCAGTACCTGCTGCGCACTCAGTCCAAAACGCTTCGCCGCTTCAATCTGGAGCGTTGAGAGCGAATAAGGCAGCGGTGCAGTTTCTGATTCCCGTTTATCATTATAGCTAGTGACGAATGCTGGCTGTCCTTCGATACGCTTGACGACATGATCCGCCAAAGATCGATGCAGTAAACGCCCTTCCTCATCCTGATAAGGCTCGCACGATTCACTAG